>CALMYA010000037.1 GCA_937873535.1 uncultured bacterium
CACCTCGCGCTACAACAACGGCTCCGGTTAAGCCAGTTGCTCCCGTAAAGCCTGTAGCACCTAAAAAACCTGTAGTGCCTGCAAGGCCAGCAACCACCCAGTCGGCAGGTTCAATATTCCAGGCAGTACCTTAAAATGAGTTTTCTAGACATACTCGTAAAACAAAATATTATTACTGCTGATGATGTAGGCTTCATTCAAACTGAGGCTACTTCGTCGGGTCAGCCTATCGAAGACATACTTCGCGACAAGGGTATTTCGGCTGCAATAATTGCTAAGGCAAAAAGCCAGCTTCTTAATATTCCGAGCGTCTCGCTCGAAGACCGCGAGATTCCTTCTGAAATTCTGCGGTATATTCCAGAAGAATCAGCATTTCATTATAAAATTATTCCTATTAACGTTAAAGACGGCGTGCTTGAAGTTGGTGTTGTTGACCCCGACAACATTGAAGCGCGTGATGCATTGAACTTTATTTCTTCGAAAATAAATATGCCTTTCAAGGTGTTCATTGTTTCTGAAGATGATTTTCAACGGGTGCTCGCATCATATAAAGGCCTTACAGGAGAAGTGAATAAAGCATTGGGTGACCTTGAAACTGAATTTAGCGAAGCCGGAGTTGAAATGACTCGCGACGATGAGCTTGTGACTAAACCTGGTGCTGAGGGAGTAAATATAGTTGAAGATGCTCCCGTCACTAAAATTGTGGCAACTATGGTCCGTTACGCAATTGAAGGGGAAGCGTCCGACATTCACATTGAGCCGCTTCGCGAAAAAACGCGCATCAGGTTTCGAGTAGACGGCGTGCTTAATACCAGTCTTCTTCTTCCTTCAAAAATTCACGACGCCGTTGCCGCCCGAATTAAGGTGCTTTGCAATATGAAGCTCGATGAAAAAAGAAAGCCGCAAGATGGCCGCTTCTCTGCTCGTATCGACAACAGAAAGATAGACTTTCGTGTTTCTACATTTCCAACATATTTCGGAGAGAAGGTGGTGATGCGAATCCTCGATCAGCAAAAAGGCGTTCAAAAGCTTGATAAGCTCGGCCTCGCGCCTGGTTCATACGAAATGATTACAAAGGCTATTAGCCGACCATATGGCCTCATTCTTATTTCTGGTCCAACAGGTTCTGGTAAAACAACTACGCTGTACTCAATGCTTAACGCCCTCGACCGCGAGACACAGAACGTATTGTCTCTTGAAGATCCGGTTGAATATAATATTGAAGGAGTGAGCCAGTCGCAGGTGCATCCTGAAATTGGATACACATTCGCAACAGGTCTTCGTACAACTTTGCGTCAAGACCCCGACATTATCATGGTGGGAGAAATTCGCGATAAAGAAACGGCGCAGCTTGCTATTCAGGCGGCGCTCACTGGTCACTTAGTGCTTTCTACAATTCACACCAACAGTTCTATAGGTATCATCCCTCGTCTTATAGACATGGGTATAGACCCGTTTCTTATTGCGCCTACTCTTATTTTAGGAATGGCGCAGCGCTTGGTAGGAAAGGCGTATGAACCGGCAGTAAAAGCTGTGCCTGTTGAAGACAGTATTAAGGTGATGATAGACACACAATTTAAAGATCTTCCTGATGCATACAAAAAGCAGCTTCCTGATTCAAAAGAAATTTACGAAATTGCGCCTATTCCTTCATGCCCTAAGGGCACGAAAGGTAGGCAGGCAGTGTTCGAGGTCTTTCAAATGGATAAGGACCTTGAGCGGCTTGTTCTTAAGGAGCCTACGGAACCTGCGTTGTATGACCTTCTTCGAAGCAAAGGCTTCACGAATATGAAAGAAGACGCCATCATTAAGGCCCTTACGAAGCAGATTCCTTTTGAAGAAGTGAATACGCTGTAAGTTTCAACGCCGCGCCGTTGGCGCGGCGCAAA
>CALMYA010000038.1 GCA_937873535.1 uncultured bacterium
TATCTATGGACGATTCATTTGACGCTATTACTTCAATTGCGAAAAAGACTGCGGAGAAGTAATAAATATGCCGGTGGGAAGTGTTGCTACCGTAGAAGGTAATTTATTAAATTATATAGACAGAGCCTGCGAAATTATAGATGTTAGCGATGCGCGATAGTTTGTATTGAAATATGATGCAAGACTGTCTGTTCCGAAAAGTAAAACTCTCAGAAGGCCGCCGGATGAATGACGTTCGAGCGATTTGTTTATTCCGGCTATGGTAAGGCCGTGAATAAGCTTTTTTGCAGATGTGCTTCTAGAATCGGAAAGACCGTCATCTACAACTGTTGAAATAAGGCTTAGAATATTGTTATTTAGGTCAGTAATGACACCACCAGAAGAGCCTTGCTGGCCTATAGTGCTCAAACTCGTTTGTATAAGGTCAGTGTTTGTTGGCCCGCCGCGTCTTCCTTCAAATGTAAGTAAGTTTTTTATTGTAAGCTGCTCTGTTTGCGACCACAGTGCGCTACCTGTGCCGTTTACCTGCAGCGTATTGGCAGGGTAAGCGCCGCCGAGTATTGCTGTACCAATTTCAGGAACTGTTTCTTGTATTGAAAGCCACGGTAAAGTTTTTTTGTATGATGCAGAAACTGGTTTAATTTTTAAAAGTGCAAAGTCGTCTTCACCTGTTTCGCTGTACGAAGTGGTTATGCTTGCGCCGTGTTTTTGAATCCATTCAGGTGAAATAAATATGGCCTGTACACTGTGAGTTGCTTCTGCGGGTGAGCCTGTTCGTGCAAGGCAGGTAACATTTGCGTGAGAATCGGCAACAAGAGGGTAGATACCTACATGAGCGTCGGTTAGTACAATATTTTCTTTTATGATAACACCGCTGCCCGTTACAATTCTTCGCAGGCTGCCAATTTTTTGCGAGCAAAATATGTTTACAAGCGAGCCTTTAATGTCAGTTACAGGAGTTAAAGGTTTTGGTGCTGTAATAGAAAGCACATCATTATCTCTGGTAGGTTTTGTGGCGGTAACTGCGGTGTTTGGTGTGCCTGCTGTAAATGCCGACATAAAATCAAAAAACGGACTAGTAAGTGAAAGGTAGGGCTCTTTTTGGCGAGTAAAGTGGTTTATTGTTGATGATTTAGATGAAGAAGGAGAAGATTTACTTGAAGCGGCAACGGCGGCAAGCATATCGCCCGATTGAAGGGCCTTTTCTGTGCTATTTCCTAACTGAAATTGTGAAAAGATGCCTACAAGTATTAGGATGGCACACCCCGCAATTATGCTTTCGGGTAAAGGCGAATTTTCCGGCTGCTTAGACTCCATATTGATAGAAGTATAGCAAGAATAGGGCTAGTTTGTTTAATCTGCCTTGCTCTGCTATATTTGATGAAATCGTCGCTGCGGCAGGGTAGAATGTGAACTGGTTGTTAAACATTAGCGCGGTGGAGGATTCAAAAAAGGAAGAAACAAAAAGCGGGATTGGTTTAGTGGTAGAATGACTGCCTTCCAAGCAGTAGACAAGGGTTCGATTCCCTTATCCCGCACAACTATAACGAGAAAATAATGTCTACACCTGACGAAATTTGGAAGAAGTTTCTTGAACGCGACGCTTACCTCGATAAACTACAGGAAGACCGCGCAAATTTTTGGATTTCACAAAGCGGTGACCCTGCTCGAGAGAAAGTGGCAATAGAAAGAATAGAAAAGGAACTTAACCCGGAAATTGATAAAGTTGCGGCAGAAGTTAAGGAATTACTTGAAGCGTTTAATAAGATGAAAGGAGGCGCAGATATTAGTGCTATTGATGAAGGTGATGATGCTCTGGATGATGAAGCAGATATTAATGATGAAGACGCAGAAGACGATGGCCAAGAGGGTAATAACAGCCAAGACGGAGAATAATAAGCAAATAAATTAAAAACCTCACCAACGCGGTGAGGTTTTTAATAAGTGGGGAAACATGCGGCGAGTGCCGCGCGATAGGAGACTATTTGTTGATAGATTCTTTGAGGGCCTTAGCTGCTCGAAACTTTGCAACCTTCATGGCTGCAACCTGAACCATTTCTCCAGTTCGAGGATTTCGAGCTGTACGAGCTGCTCTCTGCTTCGCTGAGAAAATACCGAACCCTGCGACAGAGACCTCATCACCTTTCTTAAGAGAACTGATAATGTTGTCAAAAACAGTGTCGACGACCTGCTCAGCCTGAACTTTCGTTGTGCCGAGTACTTCGTCTACTTTTTGAACCAATGCTGCTTTGTTCATGTTTATTATAAATTGTTTTTTCTGCTAAAGGTCGACCTTCTGACTGTGCCTATAATTATATATGAAGCCATATTTAAGGCAATAACCCCTCTGGCAGGGTATTGGATGGGCACGGATATTTTTCTGCTGAAAAATTCCTCGTGCTCGCTCCGTCGAGCCTCGCAAGTCCCCTCCAATACCCTGCCAGAGGGGTTATTGCCTATGCAAGAAGACCCTTATTTATCGGGCGAACTCTGTTGCGCGGGTTTCGCGGATGACATTTACCTTGATTTCGCCGGGGTAGCGGAGGTCGGTTTCTATCTTTTTAGCTATATTTCTAGCCATATTTTGAGCTTCTAGGTCGGTTACTTGGTCGGGGAAGACGAATATGCGTATTTCTCGGCCAGCTTGCAGGGCATATGACTTCTCGACACCCTTTTCAGCAGAGGCTATCTTTTCAAGCTCGGTAAGGCGCTGAATATACTGCTCAATATTGTCTTTTCGGGCTCCAGGGCGGCTGCCAGAGATGGCGTCGGCCGTTTGAACTATGCGTGATTCTAGGGTTTCATACGGGTATTCTTCGTGGTGGGCTTCCATAGCCTTCACAATTTCTTCAGGAGCCCCGAATTTCTGCAATATACGTCGGCCAATTTCTACATGGCTGCCTTGTACTTCATGATCGAGCGCTTTGCCGATGTCGTGCACTAATGCGCCAGTTTTTGCCACCATAACATTCGCGCCTAGTTCAGCAGCGAGCATTCCAGCAATATGCGCCATTTCTTTTGAATGATGAAGAACATTTTGGCCGTAACTGGTTCGAAAATGCAGACGGCCGAGAATTTGCACGATGCGCGGGTCTAAATGAAGCGCGCCGGTTTCGTAAATTGCCTTTTCACCCTCTTCCTTTATTATTTTCGTAATTTCTTTTTCAGCTTCTTCAACTTCTTTTTCAATTTTTGCCGGTTGGATGCGGCCATCTTTAATAAGACGCTCAAGGGCGACTTTTGCAACTTGTCGTCGCACTGGGTCGAATGATGAAATGGTTATTGAGCCAGGCATGTCGTCGACGATAACCTCAACGCCGGTCATTCGTTCGAAGGTTTTTATATTTCTTCCTTCCTTTCCAATAATTTTACCCTTAATATCTTCAGATTCGATAGGAATATGAGTTGAAAAGATGTCAGCTGTAACTGATGTAGCTAAACGTTGCACGGATGTTGTGAGAATTTCACGCGCTTTCTGTTCAAGTTTTTCTTCAGCGAAGGTTTCAAGCTTGTACATGCGTGATAGAAGAACTTCTTCAGAATCTTTTTCAATTTTCTTTATAAGTTCTTCAGTTGCACGTTCGCGAGAAAGGCCGCTCAATTGCTCGAGCTTCTTTTTTGCTTCTTCGCCGGCTGCGTCTACTTTCTCTTTTATTTGCTTAATTTCTTGGGTGCGCTGCCTTAAACCCTCAGCTTCTTTTTCTATTTCACGTTGCTTTTGCTCGATATTTTCGTCTTTCTTTATAAGGCGGTCTTCAGCTTTGGTGAGAGAGTCTTCGCGTTCTTTAACCTGCTCACGGGCATCTTTTAGTGTTTCTGACGCCTGCTTCTCTGCATCCAGCTGAATTTTTTCTGCATTTTCTTTAGCTTCGCTTATGAGTTTCTTAACGTCGAGCTCAATTGAATTCTTGCGGCTGAGCGCTACTAGAATTCGAATGAGATACCCGACGCAGAACCCCACTCCTACACCGAGGATGGTGAGGAGGGCTGCTGTGTTTATGGCTATCATATTAGTTTAAGAGAGAACTTTATCGATAATGCCGTACTTTTTTGCTTCGTCAGGAATCATCCAGAAGTCGCGGTCTAGATCTTTTTCTACTTTAGCTATTGGCTGGCCGGTATTCTTTGACATAAGCTCTGTTAAATTCTTTTTCATGCGCAAGAGTTGCTTAAGTTTAATTTCCATGTCCGTAACCTGACCTTCAGAACCGCTGAGCGGCTGATGAATCATAATTTCTGCGTTTGGAAGTGAGTAACGCTTGCCTTTCGTGCCCGAAGAGAGCAACCATGCGCCGCCTGATGCCGCCAAACCTACGCAAATTGTAGAAACATCATTTTTAATATGACGAATGGTGTCGATGATGGCCATTGTTGAAGTTACTGAACCGCCCGGCGAGTTAATGTAAAGCTGAATATCCTTTTTAGGATTTTCTGATGATAAAAAGAGAAGCTGGGCGATGACGATGTTCGCAATGTCGTCGTCTATTGCTCCCGCGAGGAAAATAATATTGTCTCTAAGAAGGCGCGAGTAGATGTCGTATGCCCTTTCACCGAACTGCGATTTTTCAATTACTGTTGGAATAAGCATGAGTTTTGTGTTAGTTTTAAGCTGAAAGTCTGAAATTCTGAGGGGGAGCGTCGTTGGGCTATCTTTCAAGAAGTAAGCCGTACCGCGCGCCACATTCTGTCATCCTGTTCGTCTGTCATCGCTACTATACAATATATATGTGTCGACTACAATTTTATGAGACTTCACCGCTTTTATACCCCATTTCACGACTTAACTAAGGCTGGCCCTGGTACCAGATTGGCTTTAAGTACGGCCGATAGTGCTGCTCACGACACCGACTATAAGGCGCTTTTTCATCAATGGAAGGACGTTTTCAATTATACGGCCGGCAGCCAGGTTATTTTGTTCGATGGCCGCGGCGGCGAAGTTCGGGCAATGCTCGAAGAAATTGCCTGGGGCGAGGTTACGGTGGTGGTTTTGGAGAAAACAAAAGAAGATTCCAAAAAAGTCGGCGATAAGGGCGACATTTCTGAAAAAGGCGTGGCTGAAATTGGTGGCATATGGCTATTCGCCAGTATCGTGAAAGGTGACAACTTCGATTGGATCATTCAAAAAACAACCGAGCTCGGCGTCGACTACATCGTGCCCGTTATTTCTGACCGAACCATAAAAAAGAATATAAATATTGAACGCGCGAAGAAAATTGTCATTGAAGCATCAGAACAGTGCGGCCGCGCGGTTATTCCTTTAATACACACGCCAATAAAGTTAGAAGAAGCATTTGAAAAGTTTACGGAGCAGGGAGGAACATTATATGTATGCGCGAAAGGCGGTGAGAAGTTTTCAGGAATTGAAAAAGGTGGCGCCGCCGGTTTCGCCATTGGCCCCGAAGGCGGCTGGTCTGACAGGGAAGAAATGTATTTCAAAAGGCACGGATACAAGCTCATTTCCTTAGGAGAAAATGTTTTGAGGGCTGAGACTGCGGCGGTGGCGGTTATGGTGTTGGCTAAAACATAAAATAAGAAAACAAAACACCCGCGTTACGGCATATCGCAGATACGCATGCCGTAACGCGGGTGTTTTGTTTTCTTATTTTACGTTCTCCAACCACTGCCAAACCTTTTCATTCAACAACACCGTCTCAACATAAATTTCAGCTCTGGCCGGGTCTACATCTTTGTAGTGAGCGACAATTTGTTCTACTTCTTTTTTAATTTCTTCTGGTGACACTTCAATTTTTTCTTCCATGGCAATTTGGTTCAGGGCAAGCTGGGTCTGCGCGCGCTTTGTCGCGTCTGGGAGCCATTCGGTGCGAAGGTCTTCAATGGTTTTGCCGATGTGCTTGAGGTATACATCTATTTCAAGACCCATCTGCGAAATATTTCCGGCAAGCTCGTTCACCATCTTGCCCAATTCTGAATCTATAAGAAGTTTCGGAATCTTGAAATCGGCCTTGGCAAGAATTGCTTCCATAACGGTGAGGCGCGTCTTCTCTTTTTCTTTGCGTGACTTGTCTGCGGTAATTCCTTCCTTCACTTTTTCTTTAAATGCTTCAATTGTCTTGAACGGTCCGAACTTCGCGATAAACTCGTCGTTTATTTCAGGAAGTTTAGATTCGTCTTTGAATTTTTCATCTGAAGGATGGTCGGCGTGATCGTGGCCTTTTTCATCGGGGTTTGCCTTGTGCCATTCAGTATGGGCAACTTGCTTTCGAAGTTCGAGGAGGGCATCGGCAAGTTCTTTTTCTGTTACTTCAACTTTGTTGGCGCTTGCGGCTTCGAGCGGAGGTTTAATATCAGCTTTGTAGTTGCCGAGCTTCACTTCAGGCATGAGAGCCGTCTTTATTTTGAAACCGAAAGCTTCGCCGGGCGCAACTTTGGTAATAGTAATAGAAGGGGAGCCGAGCGGTTTTATGTCTGCATCTTTTATGGCAGTTTTTAGGATGTCGGTGTAATGCTTTTCAAGCGCCAATCGGCCGGCTTCTTCTGTTATAACAAGCTCGCCGAATTTGTCGATAATTATTTTTTCAGGAACGTGGCCGGGGCGGAAACCGTCTACCTTTATGCCCATGCCTAAATCTTTCAGAGCCTGCTCGCGGAAACCTTTTACAATTTCAGCGTGAATCTCGCCTTCAATTTCATATTCGTTTTCCGGCAATGCGCCGTGTTTTGTGATTGTGAATGACATTTATTTTCTGATGTTTAACGGATATTTTCCGCGACTTTGAATTTTAATGAGATAAGAAACGCAAATGAAGTGCACTTAAGCGGCAGCTTCTTCAGACTTTGCAGGTTCAGTAACGGCGATTTCTTCAGGAGCTACTTCTGTAGCCGCACCTTCTTCTCCTTCTGCTTTAGGGCCGGCAGCAGACTGAATGTCTATTCTCCACCCGGTTAGTTTTGCAGCTAAGCGAACGTTCTGACCACCTTTACCGATAGCAAGAGACTGCTGGTCTTCTGTTACGATGACACGAGCTGTTTTATTTGGTTCGTCAATTGTAACGCTTACTGTTTTTGCAGGAGAAAGAGCATCTTCAATGAAGCTCGCAGGGTTTTCAGACCACTCGATGATGTCGATTTTTTCGTTGCCGCTGAGTTCGCTCATAACTGTCATTACGCGCACGCCTCGCTGGCCAACCATTGAACCGATAGGGTCGATGTGTGAGTCGGTTGAGTGAACCGCAACTTTTGAACGTGAGCCCGCTTCTCGTGCAATTGCCTTTATTTCTACTGTGCCTGCAACAATTTCAGGAACTTCTGCTTTGAAAAGTTCAGCCAAGAATTTTGGATGTGAACGTGAGAGACGAACGAAGATGCCTCTTGGAGTTTCTTCTACTCGAAGAAGAATCATTCGAAGTCGTTCACCTTGCTTGTAGTGTTCACCAGGAATTTGCTCTTCATATGGAAGCATACCAACTGCGCGGCCCATATCGATGAATACATTACCTCGTTCAATTCGCTGAACTGAACCAGAAATAATTTCACCTTCTTTCTTTCCGTATTCTGCGAGCACTGAAGTTTTTTCAGCTTCACGAATTTTTTGGATAATAACTTGCTTCGCAGTTTGAGCGGCGATGCGGCCGTAGTCGCCTTTGTTTTCAAGATCGAAAACAATTTCGTCACCCGGTTTAACATCTTTCTTTATTCTGCGTGCGTCGTCTATTAGAATGTGGCGCTCATCGTTGAAGATGACTTTTTCTTCGCCTTCTACCTGAACTTCAGGTAGCTCGTCTTTTTCTGTCACAATTTGTGAAGGGTCTACGACTGTCTTTACCTGAAAGAAGTCGGTGTTACCTGTCATAATGTCAAAATGCGCTCGGATGAACTGATCTTTCCGGCCGTACTCTTTTTTGTATGCAGTAGCGAGGGCCATTTCTATGGCCTCTATGATTTTTTCTCGTGGGATGCCCCTTTCTTGCTCCAACTGGTCTAATACTGAATGAATTACTTTTAGGTCGAACATATTGATTTGTTATTTAATTGTCGCTCGCTTAGGGTGGGGAAAAGGTTTGCTTTTCTTATAATACCCATATATTGAGCCGTTTTTTAAAAAAATGAGCCGCCTTTCGGGCGCGCTTCAGATAGGGGAAGTATATGCTTTTGAGGGCCTATGTCAAGGGTTTTTAGGAGATTTTAGGGTGATTTGGGGTTTTCTCGAGGGTATTTTTTGACCCAAAGCCTATTTTGTGTTATGATACCAAACTAGTGCGTTCTTTAGTGCCAATTTCGTCTTTTGCCCAGGTTTCCTGTGCTTATGCGTTATTGCACATCAATTAAGGAGCGTATTTCCCAACAAACCAACTCAGCAACCCCAACACCTGTATCAAGAAAATGAAAAGAAAATCTTCTCAAGAGGAAACCCCCCTTCAATTCTTCCTCAGCCTTTTCGTAGGCGGAACCATCACACTTCCCCGGGTGGTGATGATCGTCCTTATCAACCTGACGGCCTTGGCGTTTATCGCGTCCACGGCAACAATGGTGATTCCAGCAATGGAAGAGACGCCGCCGCGTTTGTTTGCCACAATCTCTCCGGTCATCATGGCGCTGCTATGGGTGGTCGTGTTCTGGTCTCCAGTGCGTGGTCATTTCAAGCGTCGTCGCCGTGCAGCAGAGAAAGAGTCTGAAAGGATGGGAAAAGCTAGAGCTTGGCTCTGGCTCAACACCACCGGAATTCAAATCTGGTGGAAGCGGTGGGAGCATTCCTTCGCTAAAAGAGCCGTGCTCAGATGCTGGCACGGAATGCAACCGTTACGGATTCGCGTCAATCGCGCTTGGTTTCGGGCACGTCGCCCGCAACTCAAGTCGCCAGTCGATGTGAGTACGTCGTGACGAACCGCTTCGTCACAAACCCGAGCTTAATTGCTCAAAAACCCCCGCCTCGTGCATCCATTAGTGGTGCCGAGGCGGATTTTGTTTTATAAGAATTTATAAAAGGCCGGGTAAGAAATTTAAGCAGGCAACTTTAGCGACGGAATGATTTGCTTTTTGCGCGAGACGACTCCAGGAAGAACTTCTGTATCTGCATTGGCTTTTACACCGAACGAGGCGGCAATAACACCCTGCAAAAACGGGTTATACGTGAGCACGGTAGCCTCTTCTTTTAATATATCTACTATGAAAAATAGAACGTCGTCGATGTCGCCGTCTTTTTCAACAACTTCTTTAATTGCCGCTACAAGGCCGTCTTTTCTGGCGAGAACTGAGGCTGGGTTTGTTGTTTCTACTACTGAAACTCGAATATTTTTGTCGCCAACCTCGAATTTTTTGCTGTCGAGGTGAATGAGGCCAACATCTGTGAAGTCAGAAATGTCTGATTTCGCCGCGAACATTTCGGATGCGTACGCAGAAATGTTTAAACCGAGCCGCTCTGCAAGTTTTTCAGCAATGTCTTTGTCGTGAGGGGTAGTGGTAGGTGAGCGAAATTCTAGAGTATCGGAAAGGATGCATGAGAGCATAATGCCGGCTATATCTTCAGGCGTTGTTTCGGCGTGGGCGCCCATGAGGTCGTGCATTACACTGGCTGTTGAAGCCAAAGGGCGAATGGTCATATCTGCAGGGCCTTTAGTTGAGAGGCCTCCAACAAGCTTGTGGTGGTCTATTATTTGTATGATGTCGGCATCGTTCACGCCGTCTAAAAGTTCTTGAGGATTGTTCGTATCTACTATTACTATTTTATCTTCAGGAGTGACTTTATCGAGGAGGGAAGGATCACTATGGCCCCATCGGTTAAGCACGAACTTGGTTTCTTTGTTCAGTTCGCCTAAAACAAAAGCCTCTGCCTTATTAGTAGTGTGAGTGTTCATGTACCACGCCCAAATAATGGCGCAGCTTGTAGCGTCGGTGTCGGGTGAAATATGCCCGAATACTTTGATTGTTGTCATAATGATGTACATCATACAAAAATAAGGAAAAAGGGCAATTGTTTGTGATATAATTTATGCACGTTTTATGTTCATTGCTCCTGATCAATTAAAAAAATATATTGCTGACTCAGGTCTCGTATCTGCTCCTGATATTCTAGCCGCCGAAAAAGAGGCCAAAGAAAAGAAGCAGGACCTCGGTGAAGTGCTTGTTTCTGAAGGTAAAATGTCAGAAGATGATTTTCGCCGCATGCAGGGGCATATTTTGGGAATTCCTTTCGTCGACCTCAAAAATAAGAAGCTTGAATTTGAAGTGTTGTCCCTCATTCCTGAACCTATTGCCCGAACGCATAATATTATCGCCTTCAATAAAAAAACAGGTGCGGGCGAGGGCTCGCTTGAAGTGGCCATGCTCGATACCGACGATCTCGGTTCCATCGATTTCATAAAAAAGAAGACGGGTTTCAAAATTTTGCCGCGACTTACTAATACAGAGTCGATGAAGTCGGCGCTCATTCAATATCAAAAAAGCCTTAAGGCCGATTTCGGCGATATCATTCAGCAGGAAGCATCTGCTTTGAAAGTTTCATCAGCTGCCGAAGACGGAGTGGTGACGACAGAAGGTATACAGGCGGTAGGTGAAGATGCTTCAGGCGAAGATCTTAAAAAAATTGCCGAAGACTTGCCGGTAGTGCGAATTATAGACACCCTTCTGAAACATGCCGCCCTGCAAGACGCATCCGATATTCATATTGAGCAGATGGAATTTGAGGTGGTTGTGCGTTACCGAATTGACGGCATGCTGCACGACGCCATGGTGCTGCCAAAAACTGCCGGGCCGAGCATTATTGCGCGTATTAAGGTGCTTTCAAACTTGAAGCTCGATGAAAAACGTTTGCCGCAAGACGGCCGTTTCCGAATTGATTTGAACGGCGAAAAGATTTCATTCCGTGTTTCTGTTCTTCCTACATACTTCGGCGAAAAAGTTGTAATGCGACTTTTGCGAGAAAGCGTTTCGGGTTTCACTCTCGAGAAACTTGGTTTTCACGGTCGCGACCTGGAGCTTTTGCATGAAGCTACAAATTATACAGAAGGAATGGTACTTACTACCGGCCCAACGGGTTCCGGTAAAACAACAACGCTTTATACTTTGCTCGATATCGTAAATAAGCCAGACGTAAATATTTCTACGGTTGAAGACCCGGTTGAATATCAGATGAAGCGCGTTAATCAGACGCAAATTAAGTCTGAAATTGGGCTTACATTCGCTTCCGGTTTGCGTTCACTTCTTCGACAAGACCCCGACATTATTATGGTGGGTGAAATTCGCGATAACGAAACGGCGTCGCTTGCCATTAACGCCGCGCTTACCGGCCACTTGGTATTTTCAACGCTTCACACAAACTCTGCTGCCGGCGCCGTGCCTCGTCTTATAGATATGAAATGCGAGCCGTTTTTGCTCGTATCTACTTTGAAAGTTATTATTGCGCAGCGTCTCGTTCGCCGACTGTCTGCATCAAAAGAAAAATATATTCTTACCAAAGAAGAACTGGCGACGCTAAAGAAAAAGATTGATATGGATAAAGTGCTGAGCGTCCTTCGCGAAGAAAAAGTCGTCGGTCCGAAGGAAGACTGGGACACAATTCCTTTTTATAGGCCGAAGGCGAGCGCCGAAACTGAAGACGGTTATCACGGGCGTTTGGGTATTCATGAGGTGCTTCGCGTTTCATCGGCCGTAAAGGAGCTTATAATAAAGAACGCCACGAGCGACGACATCGAGAAGCAGGCACGGGCCGAAGGCATGTCGACCATGTTCGAAGACGGCATCTTTCAGGCGGTGCAGGGTATGACTTCGATAGAAGAAATTCTGCGCGTAGTTTCAGAGTAAATCTTTTCATGAAATTTTCATTCACGGCATTAAATAAAGACGGCCAAAAATATACGGGGGTGATGGAGGCAGCTAACAAGGCCGACTTTTATCATGAATTCAAAAAGACGGGGGATACGCTTGTTTCATCAAAAGAAGACAAAAAGAAACTTGGCTCTATGGAAATTAACATTCCGTTCCTGAGTAATGTGAAGACGATAGAGAAAATAGTTTTTGCGCGCAACGTAGGCAATATGATAGACGCAGGGCTTTCACTTTCTCGCGCCATCAATATTATGGAAAGGCAGACCAAGGGCGCAAAGCTCAAGAAAATCTATCATGACCTAAACGAACATATTGCCGCCGGCAAAAGCTTTCATGAGGCTTTGGCCGCGTATCCGAAAGTGTTTTCGAACCTGTTTATTGCCATGGTTCGCGTGGGTGAAGAGGGCGGTAACTTGGCGTCGACAATGAAAGGCGTCGCTGATCAGATGGAAAAAAGTTATCAGCTTCAGAAAAAAATAAAAGGCGCGATGATTTACCCTGGCGTCATTGTTAGCGTCATGTTTGCCATCGGAGTTCTGATGATGATGTTCGTGGTACCGAGCCTGACAAAAACATTTACCGACCTTAAGGTGCCACTGCCCGCTTCCACTCAAATGATTATTGCCGTCAGTAATTTTGCCTCTAACCACTATATTATTGTCTTCGGTATCATTATCGCCATAATAGCCTTGTTTATGTGGGCAATTCGTACGCGTATAGGCAGCCGAGTTGTTGACCTTATTGCCATAAAAATGCCTATTATCAGCGGCATAGTAAAAGAAAGCAATTCAGCTCAGACGGCGCGATGCCTTTCATCTCTTCTTACTTCTGGGGTCGACTTGCTGCTCGCGGTAAAAATATGCGGCGACGTTCTGCAGAATTCATATTACAAAGATGTAATGAAAAGAAGCGAAGCTATAGTTGAAAAAGGCGACTCGCTCTCGAAGCTTTTTATAGATGAAGAAAAGCTGTTTCCAATATTCGTAGGTGAAATGATGAGCGTGGGTGAAGAAACCGGCCGATTGGCGCCAATGCTTGTTGGTGTCGCGGTATTCTTTGAGGGTGAGGTTGAACAGAAGACCAAAGATCTTTCAACTGTTGTAGAGCCGTTCCTTATGGTCATTATTGGTATCGCTGTGGGCTTCTTCGCAATTTCAATGATTAAGCCAATTTATTCGATTGTAGACAACATTTAGTGTTATTTAATAGTTATTACTTTTGTGAACCATCGAGCAATTAATAAAAAAGGCCTTACAGCAATTGAGCTGTTAATTTCTTTGGCTATAGTTGGAGCGGTGGCATATATGGGTATTACGTCGCTTGTTTCATTTTCTAATTTTCAATCAATAGACAAAGATGCAGATGTTGTAGTTTCGTATATAGAAAAAGCGCGAAATCAAACTATAAACGCAAAAGATGATGACCAATACGGTATAAAATTTGCCACTTCTTCAGCAACTCTTTTTAAGGGAACAACATATTCAGCCGGTGCAGGAACGAATCAGGTATATACGTTATCAAACAAAGATAGAATTTCATCTATACAACTTACGGGTGGAGCAACATCGCTATATTTTATGCCTATTAGCGGCAAGCCTAATGCTACAGGAACAATAACTTTTATTTTAAATACTAATGCTAGCACTACAAAAACGGTTACTATATACGGCAGCGGTCTAACAGAAGTGCAGTAAAACAAAAAACTTTTTAAAAAGGGTGTACAATAGTATGCATACTGTTCATGAAGTTTTCATCAAATTTTTCTAAAAAGGAAATGGTTAAGCAGGTAAAGAACCGAGCAGGAAAGGGGATGTCGTTAGTTGAAATTGTAGTTGGCGCGGCTATTATAATGACAGCTGTGGTTTCTCTTCTTGGTATCTTTGGCGGCCTCACTAATCTTTCAATAAGAAATACTCCGCGTGTTCAAGCTGCAATGCTGCTTGATGAAGGGGCAGAAGTTCTTCGCTTGATGCGCGACGCAGGTTGGCATTCAAAAATAGGCAATTTAGCTAATGGCACTACATATCGTTTGTTGTGGCAAAACAGCGCTTGGACATCAACAACTACAGCTACATTGGTAGACGGAAAGTTTGATAGAACATTTGTGCTTTCAGCCGTGAACAGGGATGCAACGACATATGACATTGTTACGAGCGGTGGCAGTGTTGACACCGGCACCCGCAAAGCAACAATAAGCGTGGCGTGGAATGACGGTTCGGGAACTACTACGAAATCTGTTCAAATGTATATATATGACACATTTTCAAATTAAATTTAAAAATACATACAAGAGAGGGTTTTCTATTTTAGAATCATTGGTATATGTTGCTATTCTTTCGGTAATGCTCATTGCTGTTATTAACGCAATGCAATTACTAGCAAGTTCATATAGGGGGATAAAGTCTCTTCGGTCAGTTGAAGTTGCCGCAATTAACTCAATGGATAGAATAATTCGAGAAACTCGTAGCGCTACAAGTGTAAACACTGCTCAAACCACTTTTAATGTAAATTTGGCGCAAAGCACTTCTACGGCATTTACCTTAAATGGCCTTGATGCCAGCAGTACCGCAGTAACAATACAGTTTTACGTTTCGGGTAGCCGTTTAATGCTTAAAGAAAACGGCATTACGCTTGGGCCTTTAACTCCAGGTAATGTTGCGGTTACATCCTTAGTATTTAGATCTTATTCTACGACTACATCTTCTGCTGTGAAGGTTGAAATGATAATTGATACCGCAAGTTCAAGTGGTGTAACTACATCTAAAAACTTTTATGGAACGGCAGTGTTGAGGGGTTCATATTAATAAAGAAAGAAAAATGAAGAACAAATCAAAAAAATATAAAAGAATGAATAGACAAGGAGGCCAAGCAATGATTACGGCGGTTATATTTTTTCTTACAACGGCAATAGTAATTTTGGTTGCTATGTCTTCGCCCGTTGCCAGCCAAATTAGAACTACTGCAGATTTTCTTCAATCAAAACAAGGATACATTTCTGCAGATACTCTAAATGAAGAGGCTTTGTATCGGCTAAACAAGGGTAGAACCCTGCCTTCAACTATAGTTCTTTCGTTTAGTGGGGCAACATCTACTGCTTCAATTACTGATGTATCGGGTGCAAAACAAATTATTGCAACGGGTATTGCGGGCAGCTTTACTAGAGTAGCCAAGAGTCTGTTTTCTCAGGGTGATGGCGTCACCATTAATTATGGTCTTCAGGTTGGAAACGGCGGTTTAGTTATGAGCGGTAGCGCTAGGGTAAATGGTAATGTATACGCTAACGGTAATATTAGTGCTACAGGTAGTTGTAACATCACAGGTTCTGCTGTTGCTGCTGTAGCAACAACTGAAGCTGCCGATCAGCAGAATTCTGCCTCAGGAACACCAGCTGTAGATATTGTTTTTGGTACCACAACAGCAGCACAAGACTTCGCTCAAAGTTTTGTGGTTTCTACATCTACGGCTGTAGCCGAAGCAAGTGTTTATATAAAGAAAGTTGGTGCGCCGGCAAATGCTACGGTTAAATTGGTTACAAACAGTTCAGGTAACCCTTCAACTACGGTGCTTGCAAGCGGAACATTGAGCGCAAGTTCAGTTACTACAAGTTACGGCTGGGTTGATGTTGGTTTTACTACAAACCCTTCACTTACACCGGGCACAACATATTGGCTTGTTATAGATGTAGCGAGCAACAACACTTCAAATTATTACACTATCGCATCAACTAACTCAGACTCGTATACGTCAGGGCAATTAAAAAGAGGTCAGCAGGGTGGAACTTGGACAATACCGAACGCAAACTACGATTCATTCTTTAAAATTTATGTAGGAGGAGTTAGCAGTATTAACGGCGTAATAGTAGGTTCAGGCGGAACGGGCGACGCAAATGCATTTAATGTATTAAACAGTACGGTATCAGGAAATTTGTATTGCCAATTCGGTTCGGGAAACAATAAGTCGTGCAATACTGCGCAACCTACGGCGTCTTTTCTTAATTTTCCATTTTCAAGCGCAAATATTGATGAATGGAAAGCTTCAGCAGATTCTAGCAATGTTTATGCGGGCAGTTTAAGTTTTGGCGGTTCTACTTCTTCTACAACAGGTTCGATGGAAGTTACGGGTAGTGTAACGGTTGGTGGTAGTGCGGTTGTAACTTTTGGCGGAGCCACAACTATTGATGGTAATTTATCGGTAACAAATAGCGGGCGCCTAACATTAAGCTCTCCTTTATATGTAAAGGGTGACCTTACAGTATCGGGTTCTGGTAACTTGAGTTTGGCTTCAAGTTACGGGGCGTCATCAGGCATGATAGTGGTAGATGGCAAGGTTAATTTGGGTGGTAGCGGCGCAGTTTCAGGTAGCGGCACAACGGGCAGCTACATTGTTATGGTGAGCAATAGTACCTGCGGAGGCACCACAAGCTGCAGCGGCGCATATGCCATGGATATATCTGGTTCTGCTGGGGCGGTGGTGCTTCTTACTCAATATGGCGGTATAAACTTTCAGGGCTCTGCTGGCGCAAAGGCCGCAGTTGGTTATTTAATGAATATGTCGGGTAGCGCCACGCTTACATATGAAAGTGGTTTGGCGGACATTAATTTTAGCAGTGGGCCGTCGGGGGCGTGGAATGTTGATAGTTGGCAGGAAATTTAAACAAACAAAACAAAGGCAATTCATTTTCTAGAGCATGCGTATCTGCGATATGCTCTAGAAAATGAATTGCCTTTGTTTTGTTGTGAAAATTACTATTGAAATGCAGCCGGCGGCTGCATTTTTCTGCTATAATGATTTTATATGCAAAAAGCTCAGAAGCTGCTCATTGTCGGAAACTGGAAGATGAACCCAGTAACTATTGCTGAGGCTAAAACGCGATTTCAATCTATTAAAAAAGCGGCGGCGGCGCACCCGAGCCTTTCGGTTGTTGTTTGCCCGCCATTTCCTTTTATTTCAGCGCTGGCTGCAATGGTTGGTGGCGTTTCCGCGAAGAAAAATAGCAGCAGCAATAGCAATAGTAATCGCAAGGGTGTAGCTGTGGGCGCACAGGACCTTTCGTTATTTGATGACGGTTCATCGCAAACGGGCGATGTGGGCGCACACATGATAGAAAGCACAGGAGCAGGTTATGTAATTTTGGGTCATTCTGAGCGACGGGCACTGGGTGACACCGGCCAGGTTATTTCTAAAAAAATTCAGCAGGCGCTAAAAACCGATATGAACATTATTGTATGTTTCGGCGAGAAAGAGCGCGATGCCGATGGCGGATATCTTGAAGTTATTAAAGCGCAGCTTCGCGAAGTGGTTGCGGGTATCAGCAAGGCGCAATTTCAGAGAATTATTTTGGCGTATGAACCGGTGTGGGCGATAGGCAGAACCGACAACGTGGCACTTACGTCGTACGACCTGCATCAAATGGTTATTTTTGTAAGAAAAACTTTGCGCGAAATGTTTGGCGACGTCATTTCAACTTTAATTCCTATTTTATACGGCGGCTCGGTTACCCCTGAAAACGCTGAAGATATTATTCATAACGGCGAAGTTGACGGGCTTTTAGTTGGAAGGGCCAGTTGGCAGGCAGCGAGCTTTTCAGCTATATTTAACGCCATTAATGGCGGAAGCAAGGGCACAACTAAACTTGCCCTTAAGGAAACCTTAAGAAAAGCTAAACAAAACAAGGCTGAGATGTATAATAAGCGACAGCAGGAAAGGGTAATGGTACGGAAGGCGGCAAAACCTGTAAAGAAAGCGGCAAAGAAAACTTTGGCACGCACGAAGCCGATGAAAACAAGTGCAAAAAAGAGCGAGAAAAAATCAGTCAAAAAAATAAAAAATTCTAAACATGCAGCTTCCAAAAAAATTAAGCGAACTAAGCGCGGCAAGTCTAAAAGGTAAAAGGGTAATTGTTAGATGCGATTTTAATGTGCCGGTAAACGATGAAGGTGGAGTTGTTGATGATTTACGCATCAGAAAAACTTTGCACACCATTTCATTTTTGCGTGAAGCGGGTGCCTGCATTATTCTTATTTCTCATATTGAAGGAAAGAAAGCGTCACTAAGTGGTGGCATCGACAGTCTTGAACCGGTTGCGAATCATATTTCTGAACACCATGCGGCAGAATTTGGCCTAACAAGTTCAGGTACAGCGACACCTCTTGTATTCATAAAAGATTATCTGACTGACGCTGGAACTATTGAAACGAAGCAACATATTCTTAATATGTCAGAAGGTGAAGTGGTTTTGTTTGAAAATTTGCGTATTGATGCGGGTGAAAAAAAGAATGACCCGGCATTTGCGGCGAAACTCGCTCAGTATGCCGACATATATGTTAATGATGCCTTCGCTGTTTCGCACCGCGCTCACGCATCGCTTGTAGCACTACCAGCATTATTGCCACATTATGCTGGTATTCAGCTTATAAGCGAACTTGAACATTTAAGTAAAGTATTTAACCCGCCGCGGCCGTTCGTATTTATTTTAGGCGGCGCGAAATTTGAAACAAAGCTCCCACTTATTCAGAAGTTTTTGGGAGGCACGGTTTCTGGCGGCGCTGGTGCGACCGGCGCTGCAAGCGCTACAGGCAACGGAACATCAGCCGAGGTTGCCGATGCAGTATTTCTCGGCGGGGCCCTTTTGAACGACGTGCTTAAGGCGAAAGGGTTTTCTGTAGGACGATCTCTTGTATCAAAGCCAGAAGTTTTTGAAAAGATAGATTTTTCGGCAGTTATTTCGAACCCAAAGCTTGTTATTCCTGATGACGTCGTAGTTCAAGAAGGCGGCGATTCAAGTGGCGGCGGGCTGACTATCGCCAAAAAATTACTCACCGATATTGCTGCAGAAGATATTATTATGGATGTCGGCCCATCATTTACCGGAAAATTAAAAGAAGCTTTGGCCACAGCAAAATTTGTATTATGGAATGGCCCGATGGGTAATTGCGAATTAGGCTTTAAAGAACAAACAATAGGAATGGCTCGCGCGCTCGCAGAGTCTGGAGTACAGGCAGCACTCGGCGGTGGCGACACAACTGCTGCTGTTGCAGAAATTGGCCTCGAACGCGGCGCGGGTATGTCGAATATTTTCGTATCAACCGGCGGTGGCGCAATGCTCGAATATTTGCAGAACGAAACTTTGCCGGGCGTTGAGGCGTTGAAATAATTAAGAAATTATTTTGTTGTGAAGATTCGTCGAACTTAAATCCCCTTCAACTCGCCCTTAATTTTTTCAGCAACGGTTGCAGATTCGGCAGCGCTCTTATACGGCTTGCCTTGCCAGTGTTTTAGGCCGTCATCGTTGTGGCGAGGAATAACGTGTACATGTGCATGATGTACAATTTGCCCGGCTGCAGCTTCGTTATTCATAATAATATTAACGCCATCGGCATTTACACCTGCGCGAACGGCAAGCGCCATTTTTTGAACGGTGAGCATAACGCGGCACCATGTTTCGGGCGGCACGGTATACACATTTTCAAAATGATCTTTTGGAACAACTAATGTGTGGCCTTCGTTTGTTGGGTTTATATCTACAAATGCAAAAGTTTCATCATCTTCAAATACTTTGTCGGCAGGAATTTTACCAGCGATAATGGCGCAAAAGATGCAGTCGGCGGCAGTTTCGTGAGGTGTAGAATCTGAGGTGTTTTGCGCATCAGCTTCATTATGTTTTTTATCGGATGTCATATGAAAAGCATTGTAGTACGAAAATGCCGCGGGGTAAATGTGGTAAATGTAACGCAATAAAAAACAAAATCCGCGCATCAAGGTGATGCGCGGTTCGAAACTATTTTAGGCGTGAGCCTTTCGCCGTTTCGAGGGGGCTTAGTTTTGGCACAGACATTTGACTTCGAATGCCGATGTCTTAGTTTGAGTGAATAGCTCGAGCAAGAGCTCCTACAAAGTACGCTGCTGGCACTGCGGCACACATTGCCCCAACGTAAGGCATTATCGATTCGAGTTTCCTTGCTTGTAGCCAGCACGTTGCTGCGACAAACCAGAAAATTATCTCAAACGTATAACTGCTCTCGCTTGTTCCGAGGGCTTCACTTACGACATAGGCTGTAAACCATGTGCTGCACATTGTTACCACAATCTTTGTAGTTTTGAGGTTTGTAAATATGCAGACGAGAAAGGCGATACAGGCGAAGTCGGCCAGGAGGTCTATGTTTTTGAATGCTAGGTCGTATTTCAACGACAAGAGCGTGCCCATCCAGGCAAAGCACGACCCCGATAATGTGACAACCGAAGTCACCATGGCCGCGCTTTCTTTTGTACCGTGCATGATAGTGACGAGAAGGATGTTTAGCACAACCACGAATGTCCATAGGCCAGGGCTTCCGCCGTGCATACCGCAAAATACGGCAATAACGAAGAATAGTAAGAAGAGCACTGCAGGTATGACTGAGGATGTTGTCATGGCCAGTAGCAGGTCGCTTCGGTTTGGTGTGGTGTGTTTGAGGGGTTGGTTAGACGATGATGCTTTCATGTTTGTGTTTTCTGGGTTTCAGGGTTTATTTATTTGGAAAAGGTCAGAATTCGCTAGCGGTATATAGCTAAGAGCGAAATCTGCCGTAATAGTGCTACTAGGGCAGAAAGATGTCAAACAATGATAGAATGGCAGCAATGTCAGCTTCTAAGTCATCAACAAAAGCACCTTCAAACGCAAAGGCAAAGTCCGCGTCAAAATACACCCTCCGCGCGCCGGCCGGCGATTCTTTTCTTGAACATTTATTGCATTCGCGCGGCATTGTGAGCGATGAAGACAAGCAGGCGTTTTTGAATCCGAATTATGAAAGCGGGACGCACGATCCGTTTTTATTGAAAGGAATGAAAGAAACGGTTGAGCGAATTGTGCGCGCAGTTGAAAATAACGAGCGCATTGCAATTTACAGCGACTTCGACGCCGACGGTATCCCGGGCGCGGTGGTGCTGCACGATTTTTTCAAAAAAATCGGTTATGTGAATACTTTTCATTATATTCCGCACAGGCATCGTGAAGGTTTTGGTGTGCACGTGGCGGCGATAGAAGATATTGCGAAGGGGAAGATGACGGATGACGAAAGTGAGGGCGCGAGCGGTGAAGAAAATGTGAGCTATGATGCGAACGTCGCGAAAAAAGGCGGAAAATTTGCAAAAGACAAAAACGGCGGCGACAAATGCGGCGCAAAATTAATTATTACGATAGATTGCGGTATCGGCGATGTTGAAACGGCGAAACGCGCGAAAGAATTGGGAATGGATTTAATTATTACCGATCATCACACGCCGGATGTGCGAGTTGATGAAAAAACCGGCGAAGAAATTGCAAATATTCCCGACGCGTTTGCAATAGTGAATCCGAAACAGCCTGGCTGCGGGTATCCTGAAAAAATGCTGTGCGGCTCGGGAGTTATTTTTAAAGTGGTGCAGGCTTTGTGCAGAACTGAGCCGTTTAAGTCGGGAAGGGCGGCAAGCGAAGCGGGGAATATAGAAGCAACCCTTCCCATAACCCCCGGCTGGGAGAAGTGGCTTCTCGATATGGTCGGCATTGCCACGCTTTCTGACATGGTGCCTCTACGAGGAGAAAACAGGGTATTTGCGTACTTTGGCCTGCTGGTTTTGCGTAAGACGCCGCGGCTTGGCCTCGTTAAACTTTTTAAAAATCTGCGCGTGCAGCAGCGGCACTTAACTGAAGAAGACATTGCATTTTTGGTGACGCCGCGCATCAATGCCGCATCGCGTATGGCCGACCCGAAGGACGCGTTTCTGCTGCTATCTACTACTGATGACAGCGAGGCAGACAGAATGGTTGAACATTTAAATACCATTAACGACGAGCGCAAAGTGAAGGTGGCAATTTTAGTGAAGGATATTAAAAAGAAGATTGAAGAGCGCGGAACAGATAAGGCGGTGTTTGTTATCGGCAGCCCCGATTGGAAGCCGCCAGTTCTCGGTTTGGCCGCGACAAATATTGTGCGCGATTACGGCAAGCCGGTTTTGTTGTGGGGAAGGAGTGATGATGGGGAGAGCGCGGCGTCGGGTTCGGCGTCGGCGTCAAAAGCGGCAACAGGCGGAATTATTAAAGGTTCATGTCGTGCGCCAGACGGTTTCGATATTGTTTCGGTAATGCGCGCCGTTCCCTCAGAAATTTTTATAAACGTCGGCGGGCATGTGGCAGCGGGCGGCTTTGCAGTTGCGGAAGATAAAATACATTTTTTGGAAGAAGAAATTTTGAAGGCGTTTGAGAAGATGTATGGAAAGAAGGCGAATGAGAAGGCGAGTGATGCGAAAGCTACGAGTGAGCAGGCAGAAGGCGCGCCAAATTCCGCAGAAGGTATTGGCGCGTTGAACGCACATGCGGCAGCCGATTACACTTCTAAAAACAGTACGAACATCGACAAAGTGCTCGACCCCGGCGAAGTGGGGCGGATGCTCTGGTCTGACATTGAAAAGATGTCGCCCTTCGGCGAAGGCAACCCCAAGCCCGTGTTCGTGCTCAAAGGCGTCACAGTTTCGGCCGTAAAGCTCTTCGGCAAGAAAAAAGAGCATGTTGAAGTGGTGCTTCTGAACCCAGAAACAGGACGTACCACCAAGGCCATTAAGTTCTTCGGCGCCGATGAAGGCGACCTTTTAGAGCGCCTTGAGACTGCTCGGGCAGGTGCTGCCGCAGAGGGGTTAGGGAGCGGGATAGGGGTGGATATTGTGGCTACGATGGAGAAGAGTATGTTCAGGAGCTTTCCGGAGTTTAGGTTGAGGATACTGGAGGTGGTTTAGGAGAACGATCGTTTGCCAACCTTTAATGATGCTATGATTAGTTAAAAGTTAATCGATAAACTTTTAATTTGACATTTTTGTTGAGTGGGTATAATATACCCCACATGATAGAAAAAGCGCCTAAATTTAAGGCTGGAACTTATATTCAACAAAAGACTGGGTATAAGAGTTTTCGACCAAATCTAGTTAACGTATCCTATGAATGGGACGACTCCAGGATAGACCTCCTTTTAAGCGATGCTATGCGCTATTTAGGGGAACTAAACGCCTACTCTAAGCTAGTCCCAGATATAGATTTTTTTATACAAATGCATGTTGTGAAGGAGGCGACTGTCTCAAGCCGTATTGAGGGCACAAAGACAAACATCGATGAAGCTCTTGCTCCAAAGGATGAGCTTTCAGACTTAGAAAAGAGAGATGACTGGGATGAGGTCCAAAATTATATAAAAGCTATAAAATTTTCTATTGATGAGCTTGAGAACTTGCCGCTTTCTACCCGTCTTGTGAAAGAAGCACACAAGCGCCTTCTTTCAGGTGTGAGAGGATATGCAAAGGAACCTGGTGAAATTCGTCACAGTCAAAACTGGATAGGCGGTGCAACCCTTAAAGATGCCAAATTTATTCCGCCGCATCACACTGAAGTTGTCGAGTTGCTTCAAGATCTCGAGTCTTTTTGGCATAACAAGAACGTTCAGGTGCCTGATCTCATAAAAATAGCCATGACACACTATCAATTCGAGACGATTCACCCATTTCTTGATGGAAATGGTCGTATTGGAAGGCTTCTAATAACATTGCATTTAGTAAGCCTGGGTATCTTAAAAAAGCCAGCGCTCTATATTTCAGACTTTTTTGAGAAGCACCGCTCTAAATACTACGACGCACTTTCTCAAGTTCGTGAATCTAATGATATGGAACATTGGCTTCGGTTTTTCCTCACTGGAGTTGTTGAAACTGCTGAGAATGCTCGAACCACACTCGAGCGCATCATCGACTTACGAAAAAAGTACGAAGATACTATCGATTCCGGCATGGGAATCAAAAGAGGGAAGCTTGCAAAGCAGATACTACAAAAGCTTTTCTCTCAGCCGGTTGTTACAATACAGGATATTGCAAAGTTGGGCTCTGTCACATTCCCTACAGCTTCAGCTATAGCAACAGAGTTTGAAAAGTTGAGGATGTTTACAGAGAAAACCGGCCGTAAGACAGACCGTATCTTTTATTTACGCGAGTACCTAGATTTATTTAAAGCTTAACTTAATAAAAACACTATGGAAGACTTCAATCAAAAAACATCAATGATCTGGAATATTGCTGACACCTCTCTACGAGGCGGATGGAAACAGCATGAATATCAAGATGTGATTTTGCCATTGGTAGTTTTGAAACGCCTTGACTCTATTCTTGCGGATACAAAAGCGAAAGTGCTCGAGAAATACAATGAATATAAGGGTAAAATACAAGACCTTGATCCAATCCTTAAAAGAACGGCAGGAGTACCATTTTATAATATTTCAGATTATGACTTCAAAACAATTCTAGGGGAATCTAAACACTTGGCTAAGAATTTTAAACAATATATTAATGGTTATAGTGGAAACATTCAAGATATATTTGAGAAATTTGATTTTGAAAGACAACTAGAAAGGCTACAGGGAGGTAATTTATTGTTTCTCATAATACAAGAACTAAATAAGGTAGATCTACACCCCAAAAAGGTAGACAACTATCAAATGGGTCATATTTTTGAAGAACTTCTTAGAAAGTTTTCTGAAATGTCTAATGAAACAGCTGGAGAGCACTACACACCACGTGATGTTATAGGGCTTATGACCGAACTTCTTTTTTCTCCTGATAAGAAAGATCTGAAAAAGCCACATGTTATTAAGAAAATTTACGACCCAGCTTGCGGTACTGGCGGTATGCTCTCTGTAGCTAAAGATTATATTCTTGGAGAAATAAATAATAAGGCGGATATTTTTCTCTACGGCCAAGAACTTAACTCAGTAACTTATGCTATGGCTAAGTCCGACATGCTTATCAAAGGGGACAACCCTGATCTTATTCGAGGTGGAGAAAAAGATCATTCAAAGGCTAGCACTCTCGCTAATGATCAATTTTTTGGTGAAGTATTCGACTATGGGTTATCAAACCCTCCATACGGTGTAGATTGGAAGAAAGATAAGGAGGTTGTAGATAGGGAGGCTTCTCGTGGGTATGCAGGGCGATTCGGCGCGGGTACTCCTCGTATTTCAGATGGACAGCTCCTGTTCCTCCAGCACCTTATTTCAAAAATGAAGCCTGAAAAAGATGGCGGGTCACGTATCTCTATTGTTCACAATGGTTCGCCATTGTTTACTGGTGATGCTGGAAGTGGGGAAAGTGAAATTCGCAGATGGATTTTAGAGAAAGACTTGCTCGAGGCGATTGTAGCCCTGCCTGACCAACTCTTCTACAATACAGGTATTAATACCTATCTTTGGTTTATTTCGAACCGAAAACCAAAAGAAAGAAAGGGTAAGGTTCAACTTATTGATGCTCGCACGTTCTTTAAAAAGACTCGAAGAAGTTTGGGTAGCAAGCGTCACGAGATAGATCCCAAATCGAAAGAAAAGATAGTTGAACTTTATGAAAAGTTTGAAGATAATGAATTTTCAAAGATTTTCAAGACTACAGATTTTGCATATCGTCAGATTACCATTGATAGACCATTGGTAGAAGATGGTAAAATTGTAAGAAACAAAAAGGGTGATATTGAAATAGATAAACCACTCCGCGACTATGAAAACGTGCCTTATGAAATGGATATCAAAGAATATTTTGATAAAGAAGTAAAACCGTATGTGTCTGATGCTTGGATCAACGAATCGATCCGAGATCATAAGGATGGCAAGATTGGCGTAGTTGGATATGAAATACCGTTCACACGACATTTCTACAAGTATGAAGCACCACGAAGTCTTGAGATGATAGAGACTGATATTGAAAAGGTTGAGAATGAGTTACTTGATTTGCTTAAGCGGTTATAAAAAATATGCAAAAAATTAAACTTACAAAAAAATATGATAAATATCCTGAATACAAAGATTCGGGCGTTGAGTGGCTAGGAAAGATTCCTAAGAATTGGAACAGAAAAAAA
>CALMYA010000039.1 GCA_937873535.1 uncultured bacterium
TACTGAAGAAAGCATAAAGTTCACAAATAATTATCAACACGAAACCAAAATAGAAAAAGTACATTCACATGAAATATCTAACAAACACAATACGAAATACGGAAAGGAACAGACAAGTGCAGCTTATGTTTTGGGCGCTCGTCTCGGCCATTGTCATTTGCGGCATCATGTACATTTATTTCGTGAATAAAACTGTTTGGAATGTTGTTGCGCGTCAGAATGTTGAAACACATATTGCTACGCTCAACTCAAAGCTTTCAGATACAGAATTTCAATACATAAACTCGGTAAGTGGCATCACTATGGATACCGCAGTTAAGCTAGGCTTCATCTCAGCCGTCGACAATACGACATTTGTCGCTCGCGAAGAAATTGGCAAGAACGTCGCCATCAGATAAACTAGAGGGGAATGAGCACCAGAATCCGAATCATATCGACGCTTATATTTCTTTTTGCGTGCCTTCTCTGCGCGAAGCTTTATTCGCTGCAAATTATTTACGCCGGCGACTTTGCTGCGCGGGCCGACAGGCAGTACCAGCGTTCATCAACTTCGTTTGATCGCGGTACTATTTACTTTTCAGATAAAGACGGCCACCTCATTTCAGCAGCAACTCTTAAGAAGGGTTTTATATTAAGCATCAACCCTGCAACATTACAGAAAGCTACCAGTACCGAGGCGGTATTTGAAAAATTAAGCGCAATAATTACCGACCTCGACAAGGAAGATTTCTACGCGAGGGCGGCAAAAAAGAGTGATTCATATGAAGAGATTCGCAAGAACCTCGATGAAGCGCTCGGCACCCAAATTGCCGCGCTTAAAATACCCGGTGTAAGCCTTTATGAAGATAAATGGCGATATTACCCGGGCGGCACTTTGGCCTCGCATGTTCTCGGCTTCATGGCGTATAAAGGTGATGAATTGGCAGGGCGATACGGCCTTGAGCGTTCATACGACAGCGTTCTGACCCGAAACAGTAATGACGCCTATTCGAACTTCTTTGCCGAGCTCTTCTCTAATTTTAAAAAAGTAGGAACGGGGGGCTCGCTTGAAGGCGACATAGTAACTTCAATTGAGCCAAGAACGCAGGCGTATGTCGAGAACACAATTAAAGATGTAGCGGCCACGTATTCTTCTGAGCAGGTGGGTGCAATAATCATGAACCCGCAAAACGGCGAAGTGTATGCAATGGCATTAACACCGACATTCGACCCTAATAATTTCAAGAAAGTCACAAACCCAGCACTGTTTAGAAACGACCTTGTAGAAAGCGTATACGAAATGGGTTCTATTATTAAACCTTTAACTTTTTCAGCCGGTTTTGATTTAGACAAGATAACTGCCACCACAACATATAATGACAAAGGCTCAATTACTTCGAACAATCGCACTATTTGGAACTTCGACAAAAAGGCCAGGGGAGTCATCACACTTCAGGAAGCCCTTTCAAAATCGTTGAACACTGGCCCAGCGTATGTTCTCAGTAAAATTGGCAATGAGGCTCTTGCCAGATACTTTAAAAGTTTCGGTGTTGGTGACAAGACGCACATAGATCTGCCAAACGAGGCTATGGGCCTTACCGACAACCTGAAGAGCCCGCGCGACATTGAATATATAACGGCATCGTTCGGGCAGGGTGTAGCCTTTACACCGGTTGAGGTTATTCGCGCCTTTTCGGCCATCGCAAATAACGGAATGATGGTGACGCCGCATGTGGTACGCGATGTTCAGTACCGTGTTGGCGTTTCAAAAGCCCCTTCGTTCCCGCCTCCGGTGCAGGTTATAAAACAAAGTTCGGCGCAAGGCATTATGAATATGATGGTCTACAACGTCGACCACGCGCTTCTCGACGGCAAGGCTATGAACCCGCATTACAGCGTTGCAGCCAAAACGGGCACAGCCCAGATGGCACTTAACGGCAAATATGAAGAAGACCGCTTCCTCCACTCGTTCATAGGCTTTTTGCCGGCAAACAATCCGAAGTTTCTTGTCTTTATGTTTACGGTTAACCCGCGGGGGGTAAGTTATGCTTCGGAGACATTAGCGAAGCCGTTTATTGAGTTGACGAAGTTCTTAATCAACTACTATCAAGTTCCGCCTGATCGATAGAGGAGGGCAGCAAAACGGCTTCTTTCGGCATCTTTTATTTAAGGCAAAAATGTGTAGAATGGTCTAGTAAATGGCCCTATCGTCTAACGGTTAGGACGAAGCCTTCTCAAGGCTTAAATCAGAGTTCGATTCTCTGTAGGGTCACACCATAAGTGAGCGGCAGCGAACAAAAAATAGCGTGACCCTAAGCAAGCAAATTTATTTGCTTGCGTCAGAGAATCGAAAGGGTTCTCCCATATTTTTGAGCATTGAGCTTTGCGAAATGCGAGAAAATGGGAAACCCGTACTGGCCCTGTAAGGGCCGATTCTCTGTTGTGATATAATTTAGTTATGGATACAACACAAAAGCCTGAGCCCTCTCTATTAAAAAGTTTTGCCATAATAATTGGAGATTTTTTTCTGCTTGGTTTATCTTTTGTGGTGATTATTATTTCAAATCTTAAGTATATGTGCTTTGGTGCCGGTATGCCTCCTCTCTGGGCTTCATTTGCTCAGTATGTGTTTATAATGGCGGTGATTGGATTCATCTTTTTTATTCCATTTACAGCCACAAAAGGCAATGAAGGAAAGAAAATGATGTTTTGGGTGCGTATCGTATACCTAGTTATTTGGATAATATATCTAATGAGTATCGCGGCTACACCTGCTTTACCTGGTGGCTCTTGCTAGTATAGGTTTATACCGCCATAAATATGAAAACCACTACAAATAAAACAAAGAACAAAGCAAAAACACCTCGAATCTACGCCATGCCTGTTGCTGTCGTCTATCCCTTATATATTACGAAAGTGAAGAAAAAAGGCCGCACAAAAAAAGATGTTGATGAAGTCATATGCTGGCTGACAGGTTACACCCAGAAAAAACTGGAAGCGCAGCTCAAAAAAGAGACAGACTTTGAAACCTTCTTTGCTGAAGCTCCAAAATTAAACCCGTTACGAAAACTAATTAAGGGTGTAATCTGCGGTATACGGGTGGAAGACATTAAGGAGCCGACAATGCAGGCTATACGCTATTTGGATAAGCTTGTCGACGAATTGGCGAAGGGCAGGGCAATGGAGAAGATTTTGCGGAAGTAGCGTGAATATAACGCTTGACACACTTGGTAGCGAAAGTATATGATATCTGTATCACCTCGAATTGCTCCTGTTGCGGTTCCGTCCGCAATGGGGGCTTTTCATTTATTTTTTTCAATTATGCCCCTAATTTCCGGCAAAAAAGTGATTTTTGATGAAAGTCTTTTTATAAGGCTTGAGCATTTGTTTTTCCCTCTAGGGCTTAGTACTAATTCTAGTTTGCTTCGTTCCTGCAGGAATTTTACCAAACAGCCAAAGTCGCCGTCACTGGATACAATAATCATCTTTTCAAAGTTGCTTTCGTAGTAGTCTCTTACCGCCTGCAGCACCAATTCAGCGTCACAGTTTCCTTTTATTCTGCCATTCCCGTCAGGTAAAGTCGGCTTAAATATCAGAGTATAGCCGCATTCCTGAAATTTTCTGTACCTCTCTTCGTTACCCGGAACATATCCAATGAATATGTAGGCAATATTTACTCCCAATTTTTCCTTTAGATATACGCGGAATCGTTTATAGTCGATATTAAAACCCTCAGCTTCACAGCCTTTATGAAGGTTTGTATTATCAATATAGGCCACATTTCTTAGTTCCCTTAGCATTACAGATGCAAATCATACCGTTATGAGTTAAAGTCCTGTTAAAATAATTTTAAAGATTTTATGAATTTATTTAAATAAAACCTAATATAAAGCCCATACAGGAAAAAATTGGACATCTAAAATATTTTCTATTCTAATAATTTAAATGCAATTATTTCGGTAAGCGATTGAAAGGTGCACCGTCTCTATATACGTAAGCTTACCGAACCCTTATCAACTATATAATATTGAGGAATGTCCAAGTGTCACGGCCCGATGAGTACGACTAATTATCGCGTTCTGACCGCCACGACCGAACATACCCACGTATAAGCATAATAGGGAAACGTAAGCTGAAGAGATGCACCCGGCTATTGATCCGGGTGTTTCTTTTTGTGTTTTTTATAAATAAAGTTGTTTCAAAAATGCAGGCTGCCGAATAAAATGAAAAACGAAACCCCGGCCTCAGCACGCAACAATGATGTGCATGCCGTAGGCACGGGGTTTTGGTCGCTTATTGTCTGGTAAAGAAGTTTCAGCGAAGCATTCCCAGGAAGTCGCTTTGTGAACGAGGGCCATCTGAAGCATCAATGGTGAAGCTAGTCCAGCAGTGTGGAGGTGCTGGTTTCTGTTGCGGTGCCACAGAGGGAAGCTGCGGTTTCTGGCCTTTGGCTTCCAGCGCTTCATCAATTCTCTCATCATTTCTGGAATCCCAGTCAGAGTACCAGTCGGAACCTTTCCTTTTTGCTTTTTTATCTGGCATGACAAATGGTGCGGGGTTGTTGGTTTGTGTTGAAAACCCGCTCCTTTCTGAAGCTTATTGTGCCACTATATTATATTAATCACAAGTTACTCTGAGGTTTCTCGGAGGCTTTGAAAAAAATTCTTTCTGTCTTCGTCGCTCAAAAAACCTGATTGTTCGTCGTCATCCGTGCCTTCAGAAGCAGCTGCGTCGTTGCTCATCGCAGAAGAGTTCATAGGCTTTCCTTTAATTGCAGGTCTTCTTGCTTCTTCTTCCTGAAATTTTTTCCACTTTTCATTTTCGTCATATGCATCATCTTGGCTTTGTTCCCAACGCTTCTGCGCATCCATCCCACCCGTGACATTTCCTGATGATTTAGTGCCTTCAAACATATTGTATAAAATAAGATTAAAACAAACTCTCAACCACGGCCTTCACATCACCGCCGTCGGCTTTGCCTTTGAGATCTTTCATAAGGGCGCTCATAAGCATGCCTACTTTGCTTTTATCGGTAACGCCGAGCTCGGCTTTCTTTGCTTCAGCAAATGCGCGAATGTCATCTTGTGACATCATGGCAGGAAGGTATTTATCAAGAATGGCGAGTTCCGCCTTTTCAGAGTCGGCGAGGTCGGCGCGGCCGCCTTTTTCAAATTGTTCTATAGAGTCTTTGCGCTGCTTAACGGCGCGGCGTATTACGGCAAGCACTTCTTCATCGGCAAGTTCAGACTGCGGCGTTCGGCCTAGCGATACAAGCTCGTTTGTGAAGGCGCTGATGAGCCCGCGGATGACCGTGAGTTTGACTGAATCTTTGGCCATCATGGCCGGCTTAAGTTCTGCTTTTATAGTTTCTTGAAGTGACATGATATAATTCTGAGATTGAATATGAATAATGTAATCATCATTGTAGCCCTAATTTTGGTTCTCATCAATGTCGCCGTTTTGGTGGTTTTTATGGTAAAGGGCGGAGGGGGCAAGAAGGCCCTTACACCTGAAGAAGAGGCAAAAGAACAAGACAGGGCTCAGGCTCAAAACCAAGCCGGCCTGCAGCTTGTATTGCAGCAAATAAATGAGCTTGGCCGCACGGTAGATGCTAAAGTAGGCGATGTGGCCCGTTCGCTCGACTCAAAGCTCGGCGAGTCTCATAAGCAAATGCAAGACACGGTGCGCTATCAAACAAGCGAATCTTTTAAACTGCTTAAAGATGTAACTGAGCGCCTTACTAAGCTCGACGAAACAAACAAGCAGGTAGTTTCATTTGCCGACCAGCTGCAAAATTTACAAGATATTCTAAAAAACCCGAAGCAGCGCGGAATTTTGGGTGAATATTATTTAGAAACTTTGCTTAAAAATGTATTTCCTACCGGCGGTTACCAAATGCAGTATCCATTTAAAGATGGCACCATTGTAGATGCTGTTGTTTTCGTAAAAGAAAAAATTATTCCTATAGATTCAAAATTCAGCCTCGAAAATTACAATAGGTTAGCCGAAGAACGCGACCCGGTAGAACGCGAGCGCCTCGAAAAACTATTTAGAAACGACCTTAAAAACCGCATAGATGAAACCTCTAAATATATTAAGCCCGAAGAGGGAACAATGGAGTTCGCCTTCATGTTTATTCCGCATGAGGCTATTTATTACGACCTACTTATTGCCCAAGTGGGTGCAGTAAAAGTGAATATGCGCGACCTTATAGAATACGCATTTAAAGAGCGCCACGTTATTATTGTTTCGCCAACATCGTTCTTGGCCTATTTGCAAACAGTGTTGCAGGGGCTTAAGGCAATGCAAATTGAAGAATCAGCCAAAGAAATTCGCAAACGAGTTGAAGAGCTAGGCACGCATATTAAAGCACACGATCAATACATGCAGTCGTTAGGAAAGTCGCTTGGCACCACAGTGAGCCATTACAACAAGGCGCACAACGAACTTCGAAAAATCGACAAAGACGTTATGCGTATTGGCGGCGAAGTAGCCTCGGCTGGTGATATAATTGAGCCATTGGTGCTCGATAAGCCAATAACCGAACTTGAAGATTAGCGATTAAATATATGTGGAAATCATTACTTGTACTTATAGTCGCCGTAGTTTTTATAGCTGTTGTTGTGCCACTTGCGTATATTGCAATGGGAAAAGTTAAAGACCCAGTGGCTAGCTCGGTAAACAATAATGCCGCCGTTCCAGTATTTGGCCAAAACTATATACCAGAAGCTGCCGGGTTAAGCGATGCATCTTCAACAAACCCAGGAGGCTTTGACCTTGCTCTTGAAAGCGCCTGCGACGCCGAAGAAGAGGTAATGATAAAAGATGACGTAATTGACCACCTGGCGTTGCCATCTAATAGGCAATTTATTGAAAGTAAAAATTATAATTTTGTTTGGAATGTAAGCGGCGAATGGCAAAACGCAGAATTATCGCCGAGTCTTCAAGGCTTGTTTCCAGTTTTTATTAAAGGAGGCAAGACACCTGAAACAACACTTTCTGCATATATGAGGGTGGGGAAGAACGCATCATCTTCGTGCACAGCATATTACAATACAATGTACGGCTACATTCACGATTCAGGAAGATTCGTAAAACTTAACGGTTCAAAGCTTGGCTGGGACAATAGCCTTTCTATTCTTGAAAAAAGTAAAATGACCATAAACGGCCAATCGTATTACTGGTACATATTTCAAGATGGCCGAATTTCATACAACGACAGCGGCCAAAAGTTCGTTGTTTCTTTCAATACATATAAGAACGGCATTTCATATTCAATAAACTTTTTAGGCAGCAAAGAAAAGAATGGTTCATACAGAAAGGTGTTTACAACCGCCGCCGAGTACGTGGCAGGGCTCCGCATTTAAAGCCTTTTCAAAAGCGTATTTTTAATGTATAAAGTGCGGGCACGTGGCTTACATATTTGACCATATGCGGTGACGCCGGGCATTATCTCGGCATTGAACCTTGAAGGAGTTACTAAAGTGCAAATACCAGAAGCGACAACGACAGTAGCAGAATCAGAAGTGTACGGAATCAAATTCATCGATGAATGGCTTGTAGAAAAACGCCATCGCTTGCCAGTAAGCGGACATCAAGCGAGAGATTACCTTTCCTTTGAAGTGGCATCAGTGAATTATGATGCTAATTATACTGAAGTCTACACAGATGAAAGTATCATTGGTGTTGATGAAGCTGACGCAAAACTACGTTGGGAGTATCTTCGGATGTTAGCCAAAGGGCTCAATAAAATATCAGATTGTCTAACTGACTCATGCAAACTTGCAAGAATTTCTGATGTGACAATTAAGAGGAAGAGACTCCCGCTGTCTATCCTTATTCTCAATGTCGAAGGGGAAATTAATGTCCTTAACAGGAGGTTTAATTTTTCTGGGAGGCATAAAATAGCCGAGAAGAATCGCCGAAGGGTGGA
>CALMYA010000040.1 GCA_937873535.1 uncultured bacterium
ACATCACTAAAATCTACACAAGAGGAAATCCGCCTGGGCATTAAGCTCGCAGGCGGATTCTTTTGTTTCCTTTTTAGGCAGAAGCCGAATTACACGCTGACCAAAGTCAGGCTTCAACTGGAGCCGGGGTGGCACCTACCGCGGCTGGATCAGGAAAAAGACTGAACCGCGGGTCCGTCATCACGACAAAGCAGAGGTGATCATGGCCGATAAGGCGGAGAACTTCTTCGCTTTGCTCGCGCCAGCGGGGGTCGCTGCGTAGAAGACACGGCGCTTTCCCGCACTCCATTGCTGCCTCTTCGCTCGTGAACATGGCCACAACGCCTGAGGTATTTTGGCCCCAATTGATAGTGTTGACCATGAGAGGATTTCTTTCGAAAGTGCTCACCGGAGAAACCATGCCGTGCGCATCGGGCACGAATGGAAAAATGACTCTGCCTACGGCAATAATGTAGCCTCCTTGGAGTACATGGCCGACTGGGATACTGCTATCCTTCTCAGGTAGAATGGCGACCTTTGTTACCACTCCATAGTTGTGCTTGTCGATTCCGACATGATAAACCGATGTCTCGGTCACGACCCAAAAACATTCCAGATTTCTTTGAAGCATGTTGTCCCTCCTTTCAGGGCATGTTTGATTGTTGTTCGGACAGTTTCAGGGCAAAAACCCAGGTCCAGTTGTATGATACCCTCCTTCCCCCTTGTGTCAAACTAACAAAACAAAAAGAGGCTTTTGGAGGAACATATCGCAGATACGCATGTTCCGACAAAAGCCTTTTTGTTTTGTTATAGCGCTTTGATATTGATATGAATTTCACCCTCTTTATCGCCTATTTTGACTGCAACTTTATGCTCTCCTACTTCCTTAATTGGCTTCTTGAGTTCTATGTATTCTGGAGCAATATCGAAATTGGCCTGAGCCTTGAGAACTGCGGCAAGCTCTTCTTTGTGAAGGCCGGCAAAGAGGTGGCCTTTTTCGTTGGCCTTAACTTCAATTTCAAGCATGGCCTTTGAGACGTCGGCAAGGCTCTTAATGAGAAGCTCTTCTCGAACCTTTCGGTCGGCAGCTTCGGCTTCTTTAAATTCTGAAACGCGGGCAATAGACTTTGCATTAGCAACCTCGGCGAGGCCCCGTGGGAAAAGCGAGTTCATAGCGAAGCCGCTGGCAACGTTTACGACGTCGTACTTATTGCCTAATTTTGATACAGATTTGAGAAGAATTACTTTCATTTGTTTAAGGATTTATTGAAGCTTACGGCGCCCGGCCGAGATTAAATAGCTTATATTTGTATTACTTGTAGTTCGGACAATCTATCACAGTTGGCTCACTATTTCAATGGCTTTGTCCATCTGGGGGTCGCGGTTGGCCTTTGCGTCTTCTTCGGTAAACGGCACCACGTAGTCGGGCGTAAGGCCGCCTTCAGAAATAGACTTGCCACCTGGCGTTAGCCACCTAGCCACAGTAACTTTAAGGGCGGTGTCGGGGGTTACTTTAATATATTCTTGAACTGAACCTTTGCCGTAGGTTTTTGTGCCTACAAGCTTAGCACGGCCATTTTCACTTAGGGCTCCCGCCAAGATTTCAGAAGCCGAAGCCGAGCCGCCGTCGACGAGAATGACCATTTTCAGGCTGTCGCTGAATATATTGTAGCCGAGGCTTTTTTCGGTAACGTCTGGTTCTTTGCCAGCGTAGTCTTCTTTAACCACAGTTGCGCCCGGAGGAAGGAACCAGCTGGCCATGTCTACTGCAGCATCTAAGAAACCGCCTGGGTTGCCTCGAACATCGAGAATGAGCTTGCTCGATTTTGAATTGACGAAGTCGCGCAAAGCGCCTCGAAAGGCTGAAGCTGAATCGGCCGAGAAATTATATAAAGAAATAGTAAAGATGCCCGACTTTTGGTCGTATTTGGTATTGAGAGTTGGAATATTAATAACGTCTCGTGTGACACTAACATGAAGAGGTGCAGTAAGACCTTCGCGTACAATGTCGAATGTTATTGTGGTGCCCTTTGGCCCTCGAATAAGGGTGACAGCTTCATCGATAGTTACATCTTCAGCCACCTTGTCGCCTATCTTCAATATTTGATCGCCTGACTTTATGCCGGCCTTTTCTGCCGGTGAACCTTTGAGTGCCGATACTACAGTGAGAATGCCGCTCTTAAGGCCGAGTTCCATTCCTACACCTTGAAAATTACCCTCTATTTGAGTCTCAAATTGCGTTGCCTGCGATGGCGGGAAAAAAGTGGTGTATGGGTCGTTTAGAGAGTCGACCATGCCCTTAACTGCACCGTATACCCTATCTTGGTCGGTTGTGCTGCTTGCAGAATTCGTACGCACAAATTTTTCGTTTAATATAGACCACACTTTCCAGAAAAGTGTAAAGTCGGTAGAACTGGCTGTTTGGCCTTTGTCTGCATTAAGCGCAGCTTCGAGCACTTGCACTTTACTGGCCTCTGCCATGTTCGCCCTTCCTGAAAGAAAGCCGCCGAAAAAAACAGCGACGATAACAACTGCAGAAATAGCCGGCGTTACCCACTGCCGCCATTTTTCATTGTGTCTTACATCAGAGTGATGCACGGTGTGTTCGTCGAGTAGTTCTGTCATATCCCTGAAAGTATCTCAAATAAAAGATACGCGGTCAAACGATTCGCATGATGTGATAATATGTATTCATATACAGCTATGGCAATAAAGGAAACTGAAAACAAAATCAAGATTGAGGCACAGAGCGAAATACGTTTGCATAACACCCTAAGCGGCAAAACAGAAGTGTTTAAGCCGATGCACGCCGACAAGGTTTCTATGTATCACTGCGGGCCTACTGTTTACAATTATTTAACTATAGGAAATTTGCGAGCGTATGTTATGGCTGACCTTTTGCGCCGCACATTCGAAGCAAATGGCTATGCCGTAAAGCAGGTTATTAACATAACAGATGTCGGTCATCTTACTTCAAAAACTGACGAAGGCCTCGATGACGACGGTGAAGACAAAGTAGAAAAAATGGCCCATACAACTGGTAAAACCGCCACAGAAATTTCAGAGTTTTTTACCAAAGTATTTTTTGATGATATTCACGCACTTAATATTAAAACTGCCGGCACGCTTTTTCCCAAAGCCACCGAACACATTAAAGAGCAGCTCGCGCTTATTCAAGAACTCGAGAAAAAGGGCCATACATATCAAACTAGTGATGGCATTTATTTCGACACCTCTACCTTCCCCGAATACGGCAAGCTTGGTTCCATAGACATTCAAGGTTTAATGGAAGGCGCGCGCATTCAAGCAAATTCTGAAAAAAGAAACGTAACCGATTTCGCACTTTGGAAATTTTCGCCAAAAAACGAGAAGCGCTCGCAAGAATGGGAATCGCCATGGGGCGTCGGCTTCCCCGGCTGGCACATTGAATGTTCGGCTATGTCTGAAAAATATTTAGGTAAAACATTTGATATTCATACAGGCGGCATAGACCATATTCCTGTGCATCACAATAATGAAATTGCGCAATCAGAATCGGCAAACGGCGTTCCTCTCGCCCACTATTGGCTGCACAATGCTTTCGTAACTATCGACGGCAATCGTATGGGAAAATCTAAAGGCAATTTTCTGCGTATTGAAACACTTATGGAAGATGGGATTTCGCCGCTTGCCTACAGGTATTGGCTTATGAATGCTCGCTACAGTTCCCCTGTGCAATTTAGCCTTGAAGCGGTTAAAGCTGCCGAGCAAGGTTATAAAAGGTTGTTGGAGACGCTCGCCTACCTTAATTATTCATTGCACGCAAAAATAAATTCAAAAAATATTAAAGGCACAGAATTAGAAACAGGAAAATTAGACGCGGCGGCTTATGAGAAATTTCTCTCTTATATGAACGACGACCTAGATACACCAAAAGCTATTGCATACCTGCCCGAAATTATTAGCAACACTTCAATAAGTGACGAAGACAAGAAAGCTACTATACTTGCATGCGATGAACTTTTGGGCCTTAACCTTATGCCTGAAGCTAAAGTTCCCGATTACATTATCGCCTTCGCCGAGCAAAGAAAAGTTGCGCGTGCAAGCGGCGACTTCGCCCGCTCTGATGAATTGCGTAAAAAAATTGAAGCGTCGGGCTTTAAAATAAAAGACCTTCCGAAAAACTCGTACGCCATCATTCAAAGTGTGCAATAATATAAATGTCGGCACTCTTCACTACTAATATCAATCTCGCACATGAACCTCGCTCTTACCGCCTTTGAACTCACATGTATATCGCTTGGCGCCGGCGCCGCCTTTCTTTTTGATTCATTTTTCTTTTTGTCAGCTCATCACCATAAAATTAAAATTGTTGAGTTGCGAATTCTTAAACGTCTAAGCCTCATGTCTATAATTGGCTCTGCTGGGGCTTTATGTTTTTATATGACACTGCTTGCTTTAGAGTTTGAATCGGGTGCCGATATACGAATTAGTGTGCATGTTTCAAAAATAATTATTTTAGGATTCGCCTTTCTTACGGCATTAGCGCTTAGACGCATTCATCTTACAGCCCTTATGCGCCACCAAAGCCAATACAGCCACCTTTCAGAACACATGCTCGCCCACCCAGACCCGTTTGTGGGTACTGCTGCATATTCAACTGTTTCTTGGATGTTTATTATTTTCATAACTGCCATAGAATACCGAGATGCCATGTCATCTTTCAATTTTGGGTTTCTTTCGATACTTCTCGCATACATTATTCTAGGGTTTGTCGCAGCAAAGGTTGCCATTTTTCTAAAAAAGAGGCTCAATTAGTTTTTAGGCAAAAATATACAGCCAGTTTCAAGGCTTAAATGCGCACAAAAAGATATCCCCATATTTACCCACATATTTAGACTATTTTGATAGTTTTTTCATGTGATTGTGGTTGAGCTTTGGTGTACAATATGGCAATGCAGCACATCATAGCTTCTCCTTACGTTAAAAAAGACCTACGAGTACCTCCGCACAGCCTCGATGCAGAAATGGCAGTGCTTGGTTCTATTATGCTTCGCAAAGATGCCCTTTATGATATTACCGATATCATTACTTCAGAATCTTTTTATAGTGAAAAGAATAAGCTCATTTATGGCGTTATGCTCGAGCTTGCTACCAAAAACGACCCTATCGACCTTCTTTCAGTAAAAACAAAACTCGAAGAGCAAAACCACCTTGAACATGGCGGCGGCTCATCTTATTTGGCAGAACTTGTGCATACCGTGCCTTCTGCGTCGAGCGTCGTTCACTATGCAGGAATAGTTCAGAAAAAATTCATGATGAGAAAGCTCATTAGCGCATCAGAACATTTAGCGCAGCTTGGTTTTGATGAAACCGGCGACCTCGAAGATATTATTGATAAGGCCGAACAAACTGTTTACGACCTTGCGAACAAAAGCACCACCCGTAAATTTACAGAAATGAAAGACGCCTTAAACGAGGCTTGGGAAACTATAGACAAGCTTCACAGTTCTGGCGAAGAGGTTCGCGGTGTGCGCACTGGTTTTAAAGATATAGATAATAAACTTTCGGGTTTGCAGAAGTCCGACCTCATCATCTTGGCCGCAAGGCCTTCAATGGGTAAAACTGCGTTTGCACTCGACATTGCTCGCAATGCCGCGGTGCATCACAATACTCCGGTTGCCATATTCTCTCTTGAAATGAGTGCGCAACAGCTTACAAGCCGTATGCTCGCCGCTGAATCTTTTGTTGATGCATGGAAAATTAAAACTGCTCGCCTTGTTGAAGACGATTTCGCTAAACTTCGCGATGGAATTGAACGTTTGAGTGCCGCACCAATTTATATAGATGACCAGCCAGGTAATGACATTATAAAAATGCGAAGCACCGCGCGCCGCCTAAAGTCAGAAAAAGGCCTCGGGCTTATTATTGTCGACTACCTCCAGCTCATGATGCCGACAACCACAAGAAACAGCGACAACATGGTTCAGCAGGTTACCGAAATTTCACGTTCACTTAAGCATTTGGCTCGTGAACTCGATGTACCTGTACTCGCCCTTTCTCAGCTTTCGCGTGCCGTTGAACAACGAGGCGGTAAGCCGCGCCTTTCTGACCTTCGAGATTCCGGTTCCATCGAGCAAGACGCCGACGTTGTTATGTTCATTCACCGTGAAGACCGCTATAAAGATTTCGCCGAACGCGACTATATAGCCGAAATTCTCATAGAGAAACACCGAAACGGTGCAACGGGCGTGGTGCAGCTTAAGTTTATTCCTGAGAGAGTTAGTTTCCTTACGATGGATAAAAGTGATTTTAAAGATTTTGGGGATCATATAAACGAGTAAACAGAAAACAAAATAGCATCATGTCTCAGGAGCACGGATATTTTCTTACTAGAAAATTCCTCGTGCTCGCGCCAGTCGCGCTCGCAAGTCTCCTGAGACATGATCCTATTTTGTTTTCTGTTTAATCCTTATGAAAGATCCCCAGAATATTTAAAATCTTCTTGTTTGCGCATCATACCTAAACATAGTATAAACAAGTTAAATTAGTTCGGCTGATATATAAGTGCAGAAACGCATTTTACAGCCATTGTCATTCAACCCATAGCCCCCACCCAAAAAAATATGAGCACCCTTACTGTCAACCCACCAGCGACCGACGACCTTACAACTCTCTGCCACACCGTTCCAGTTCCAGACCTTATCACCGAGAATGCGGCGTTCAGGCTGACCTTTACTGGAATAACCAGAAGGAATACCGAGAAAAAAGCCACGGACATTTCTGATGGTAGTGCAGCAGTTCCATGTCTTCAGTGGGAGGGCCTTGTAAGGCTTGACCATCTGCAGCTGGGCAAGCATCTGTTTACCAAATTCTATACAGATGCCTTCAAGGTTCACGATATACAGCCCCTTTGTCGCGACCCTGAAGGCTTTTACCGGATAGTATCCGTTGGCATTCACGGCAATAAGCTTCACAAAGTGATCCATCATAAAGAATCATTAAGAAGTCGTGGGCTGGTGGACATTCTGGCCTACAAAATTATGGAGTCACTTGCCATCCAGATGAAAACACTGCCTGACCAATCCACGCATGTGCACCTGGCACCACTCAAAATATGGGAGGATTCTCTTGTCGGAGCTTTAATCCGTTTTCACGAGATTGACTATACGGAAATCTAATAACGTCACTCGCGTTCACAACAGCATAGCCACCGAGTAGCCGCCCAAACCACATGCCTCACAGAGGCCGCCCGTGGCAAAGGCGGCTTTTGTTATATGTGTAATATCCATATATACTAGTTATTAATTATGGATACTATCGGCAAATTAGAGGAAATATTCAGGCACTTTCCAGGCATAGGGCCTAGGCAAGCCAAGCGCTTTGCGTATTATTTGCTTACTAAGTCGCCGGCCGACCTCGCCGAGCTTGTGCGGCTTATTGGCGACTTAAAGCAAAGCGTTTCAGTATGCAAAAAGTGCCAGCGATACTTCCCTATTGGCGTAAAAGCCCCATCAGAAACGTGCCCAATTTGTTCAGATGAAAACCGCAATCGCGACACTCTTATGGTGGTCTCGCGCGACATCGACTTTCAATCGGTAGAAAAAAGCCGCGCATATCACGGCCTTTATTTTATACTCGGCGGCAGCATTCCTATTCTTGAAGAAATGCCCGAAAAGAAAATACGTCAAAAAGAATTACTTGAACGGGTTTCCGAGCTTGGCACCGACCTTCGCGAAATAATTATTGCCACGAACTTAAACCCCGAGGGCGAACACACCGCCATGCATATCGGAAAAATATTGAAACCGCTTGCAGAAAAACAAAGTTTTAAACTCACGGCACTTGGCCGCGGTCTTTCTACTGGAACTGAGCTTGAATATTCTGACAGTGAGACATTAAAGAGTGCACTTGAAAACCGACGCTAATTTACACGCAACAAAAAAACACCCCGTCTGGGG
>CALMYA010000041.1 GCA_937873535.1 uncultured bacterium
TTTATTTTATTTTTATTCGCCAATAACCTTACCGTTTTCTACCACCTTCTTCCCTCTAATAACAACTGTTTCAACTTTACCGCATGCTTTCCATCCATCAAACGGTGACCAACCGCATTTACTTTCGTAACCGTCGGAGCCAATTGTATATTCAACTTCTGGGTCGAGCTCTACATATGTTTCGCCCTCGGCGCCTTGGTCGGGAATGTTGAAGATTTTTTTAGGATTCGTATATAAAAACTTCAGAACATCTTCATGTTTAATTTTTCCATCTCGTGCCGCCAAAAACATTAGCCCTGCCATAGTTTCAAGGCCAGGCACGCCAAATGCTGGTGGTTCCTTTTCTTTTTCTTCTTTTGTGTGCGGTGCGTGGTCAGTTTCAACAATGTCTATTGTGCCGTCGTTTAAGCCCGCCCAAAGCGCAGCTTGGTCGGCGTTCGTGCCCAGAGGCGGCTTCATCGTGGCGTAGCCTTTCATGCGCTCTTTTGCTTCTTCTGTCATGTATAAATGATGAGGGCATACACCGGCTGTTATAGGCAAACCTTTAGCCTTTGCGCGGCGTACAAGCTCTACTTCTATAGCCTGAGAAATATGGCACACATGAATGCGCTGGCCATACAAAAGCCCAAGTGAAATTGCCGCCGCAAGCTGCACACCTTCGGCATGCACCAAAATTGGCTTTGCAGGAATTGTACTTCCGTCTGGCGCTGTAATTGGAGTGTTCGGCCATGCTTCAAAAACTTTTTCAAGCAAGGTAAGGTCATCAATAAGCATTTCGCCGGTTGTATGATTACAATATAATTTCAGCCCATATACATGAGGGTCGGCTGCAGCCGCCGCAAACTCTTCTGTATTTTTTCCGTTCGTACCAAAATGAAAACCAATATCGCATACAGCTTTCGACGCAGACAATTGTATTTTTTCTTCTAACCTTTCTTTTGAAATAGTCGGTGTTGGGTTGTTCGGCATATCTACCATAAACGTAACTCCGCCTTTTACCGCTGCTCGGCTTCCTGTATGAAAATCTTCTTTATGCGTAGCACCCGGCTCCCGAAGATGAACATGAATATCTATGAACCCAGGAAATTTTTGCAAAGCCATGAATGTATGATGTAATTATTACCGATAAACTCTTCGAGCAATTCTACCACACCGCAAAACACAAAAACACCCCGCACACTCGACCAATTAGGACGAAGACGCTGGGTGTTTTTGTGTTGTTTATTAACGAACGGTAACTGTCATTGTTGCCCTCGAAGAAGCACCAACGTTATTTGTTACTGTAAACGTTATTGTGTACGTTCCAGGCTGAGAATATGAATGGGTGAAAGTAGACATTTGCTGCGATGAATAATAGCTTGGTGCGACCATAGCGTATGGGTAACCGCCTTCATCTCCCCATGTAACATTATATGAAAGCTGGCTGCCATATGATGTATCACGAGCGGTAATGCTCCATGTTCCCGACTGGTATACGCTCATGTTTGTAGGCCCACTAACTGAACTTATAACTGGTGTTTGGCTTCCTGATGTATTTGATGTCACTGTAAATACAGCTGAGTTGCTTAAGCTACCATTAGCATTCTGAACAGAAACATCGTAATTACCAGGCTGAACATAAGTAGTGCCGACTATACAAGTTACATTAGGAGGACAATACGTTATGTATACAGGAACACTGAATGTAATTGAAGTGCCATTGTACGAATACAAATTATCGACTACGAGTGAACCGAACTTTACTGTATTACCTGAAGAAGAAAAACCAGAGCCATACACAGTCACACTTGAACCGGTTGCCCCCGATGAAGGTGAAAGGTAAGAAATAGTAGGTGACGATGCAGATGAACCGGTTACAGTGAACGAAACAGAATTACTTGTGCCGTTAGAATTTTGCACGTACACAAAATAATTACCTGGAGTAATTTGAGTTCGGCCGCCGCAAAGACTACCCGCTGGGCAATAATTAAGAGTGGAATCTGGAACTGTAAAGGTTAGTGTGGTGCCATCAGCTGATGAAACGCTCGGCACCGTTCCTGCCCCAAAGTTAATTGTGTTGTTTGAATTAAAACCTGTACCTCTTATTGTGACGCTTGCACCTACACCACCAGACGATGGTGATAGCGATATTATGTTAGGAACGGAATTTGATGTTCCACTAGTTACCGTAAATGTAACAGTGTTGCTCATCCCATAGGCATTTTCGACATATATATTGTAAGTACCTGGAACGACCTGCTTAGCGAGCATTGGTACTACGCAAGTTGCTGTTGTATATGGGCATGTATAACCAATATAACTAGGTACAGTGAATGTAAGTGTTGTACCATTATTACCCGCAGTAACATGAGAAGTTCCACCTATATCAAATTTAATATTATTATCTGAAGTAAAACCAGAACCCACTATAGTAAAGGTTGTACCTGTAGGACCATAACTAGGGGTTATCGAAGATACTTTAGGTGAAGCTACTGTACTTCCATTTGTTACAGTAAAAGTCAAAACGTTACTCGTTCCGTTAGCGTTTTGAACTGATACATTGTAAGTACCCGGCTGAAGCATTCGTATCGCTAGCATGCATGCAGGATTTGAATACGCACATGAAGGCGAGAGCGCCTCTGGCACGACAAACGTAAGCGACACACCATTACTTGAAGATATGTGCGGGATAACCCCGTAATCGAATATAACAGTATTATCTGAAGTAAAACCTGAACCCGTTATTGTAACTGTAGTACCTATAGCTCCTGATGAAGGGCTAAGATGTGAGACTGTTGGTGTGCTTACTGTATGACCATCATATGTGTCTATTCTAATTGCCGCACGAGTTAAAGGGCCAACATAGCCTGTTCCGGCAATACCATGTGCTTGTTGAAATCTTACGACAGCACTAGAAGTGAGAGAACCGTAATAACCAGTAACTGCATATGAATAGTACCCCTTTGTTTTAAGGTAAGACTGCAACTGGCTAACTTGGCCGCCCGTAGAGGCGTCGCGTGACCCAAAAAATAAGTTGGCCGTAAGAGTAACACAACCAGGTATAGGCCTAGTATTTTGACTAAAGTCAGAAACTGTCTGGCTACTACTGACATTTGCATATGTTTGACCATAAGCGGCAAGCGGTAAAGCAAACAGCGGTAAGGTAAAAGCTATAGCGAGAGCTACTAGCGTGGGCATCGACTCAAAATATGTATGTGTTTTCATGATAAAAAATAAGCTAAGGTTATTACACCAGTTAAGACGACGGAACTGCTAAATACTTACAAGAGTCTCCTTTGTATGAATCTATAGGAACTTAAATGTTTTTACCGTCTGCTCAGCCTGAGAGTAATATTGCGCTATTCCCTCCTCGGTGAGGGCTTCTTCCATTCCTGGTTCGCGATAGCTTGAACCTGTCTTTATTTGCTCGATAGCGTAACAAAGACCGTTATGTACAGTTCTGTAACTTTCACCTTGCACATATTTCATCATTGCAGCATCACCGAAAGAAAACTTCTTGAAGCTAATACCGTTAATGGCAACATCAGAGACTTTTTGGTTAGAATAACCCTCGTCTTTCTTATAGCAGTCGGCTGTACTTGAACTAACGCCAACACGAACTTCAATGGCGAGGTTCAGCGGGTAAGATTTATTTTCAGCCGGGCCAGAATCGTTTTGCTCTATTCGTATAATAGGAATAGCCAAAAGCGCCATACCCTTGCTAGCTGAACCTGTTGTGGGTGCATTCATCCTCCACGAATCTGATAGCAAACTATAATTCTTGAAAAATGTTTCTGGAGTTGCACCTGCGGGAGCGGTTATTTCAAAACCGTATTTTGTATTCTGAAGCTTTGTGCTGTTTGGGGCAGTTTGAGCGCCTTGACCGTCTTTCGGAACAGTAACTTCACCTGTGAGGCTTGGTGATTTTGTTCCAAGCTGAAAGTACCAAGCGAAACCTACCATAACCAAAAGTATAATTAGGGTAATAACCACTCCAGAAACCATGCTCTTAGTATTTTGCGTTTCGTTTTCTGCCATAAAATTTGTTTGGGTATTACTTAAATTATTATTAAAATATAAAGCGATTATACCAGATTGACTAGGTGTTGTCAGAACAGCCCTGGTATCAGCTTCCATTTTACTTTCGCGGCATATTCTTTATATACTGGGTCAGCCAAAAGAACCCTTTCTTCTCTTTGTAATCGAAATACCTGTAACACAAAAGCCAAACAAAGGATAACCCAATTAAACAACGAAGAATTATTTATCACGTATCCTACATAGAGTAATATGTAGCTTGCATATATAGGATGCCGCACGAATTTATACAAACCACGAGTCTTTACTCCTCTATTTGCCGGCGCAATACCAGTACTCGTATTTAAAGATAAGTAAGCGATTATCTCAAAAATAACTGCAGTATAAATAAAGAAATCACCATATACCATACTGTATGTTACAGGTTGGAATAAGAGCACAACAAATGTGCCGGCAATTGCAATAAGGTAGTCGTTCCAATTTTTAGAAATAGCGACAGGCGTGCTACGTATTAAAAGAAAGATAATAAATTCAGTTTGAGTAAGAACAAACAAAAGAATGGTTAACCTCGGGTGCTCAATATACGCTGAAAGGTTAGCATACAAAAAAACTGCCCATAAAAGCGCCAGCAAAGTATTAAGAAAAAAGTAGCGAATTTTCATCTTACCCAAGTAATGCAAAAATGTGTGGGCTAAAAATAACTATTCCGATAATAGCCGCGGTAAGCGCAGCAATAAGCACCGCCCCAGCCGCTACATCTTTTGTATCTCGGGCATACGGGTGATGGTCTGGCGAAGTTAGGTCCATGTGAATTTCAATTGCAGTATTAAGCGCTTCAGCGGTAAGCACTAAGCCGGAAGCAAAAACCACTAACATCCATTCTGTTGAAGAAATATTAAAATAGAAACCGAAAAACAAGACCGCTATAAGAAAAAATACTTCTATCCATGCGTTTTGTGTCGATCGAATAAAAATATTCAACCCGCGCACAGCATGAGCAAAGCTTTTAACTCTTTTTATCGGAGAAAAAGAAACATTCACTCGAGGGTTCACATCGGCCATATTTGGTTATGATACCACATTCGGCTCTAGCTTAAGTTCTATACCAAACTTGTCATAAACCTGTTTTTTTATAGTAGAAACAAGCGAAGTTAGTTCTTCTAGCGTTCCCTTTCCCTCTGGGTTGGTAAGCACCAACGCATGTTTGTCATATATATGTACCCCGCCTTTATTCTTTCCTTTAAGGCCACATGCTTCTATTAACCAGCCTGCCGAAACTTTCTTTTTTTGATTGTTTTCTTTGTGGTTATTATTAGTCTCTTTTAAAAGATAGACGGGCATGTCTGGATATTCACCCAACAGCTCTTCTGCCTTTTCATTGCTTATAATTGGATTCTCAAAGCATGAACCCACATTAGGCAATTCATGAGGTTTGGGTAATTTTAAATTTCTAATATTAGTAATGGCTTCGCAGATTATGGCAGGAGTTATTTTTTTCTCGCTAATTTCTTCATTACTATTATCACTCAAGTTATGCAGAAGTTTTTTTACCATATCTGCTACACCCGGATATGACGGCACTGAAACGTTATCAGAAATTTCATTTAGCAAAATACTTACTGAAACAATAATATAGCGATTCTTGTTTTTCTTAAAAATACTGGAACGGTAGCCAAACTCACATTCTTCTTTCAAAAACGTCTTAAATTTCTTTTCTATCCTATCAAACACCAAAACAGACTGGCATACGTCACTAAATTCTTTTCCGTAGGCACCAATGTTCTGAACTGGTGCCGCACCAACTGTACCAGGAATGGCGGCAAGCGCCTCTAGACCTGAATACTTTTTTACAGACTCTCTCACAATTTCTGCCCAATCTTCGCTGGCGAAAATAACCGTTGGGGCCGGTGCTGCAGCCCACTCTACACCAAGCAAATTAAGCTGAACAAGACATTCAACCTCTGGCGACAAAAAAGTGTTTGAACCCGCTCCGGCCAAATAATAATTGCCTGATATGCCATTCACATCGGTAGTAAAGAAACTCTCAATATCTCTTAAAGATTCAAGAACAATGTGCCGCCTCGCCTTTGATGGCAATTTAAACGTTGAATGGTGGGTTATATCGATGTTATTAAGTTCTTTCATGTGTAAACATTTAACCCACAATATACCGTATATGATATTACTTTTATGCCTTAATGGGAATATGTGGATAAAAAAGCAACTGTGGCATTGAATATATGCTTTATGTGATATACAATTCTTTCAGCATCTACAATAATTTCAACCTAATGAACCAAAACTTTCCAAAAGATATACATAAAATAGGCCATCTAATAAAAGAAATTCGCGTACGACGGGGTTTAACTCAGTCACAATTTGCCGAGAAACTCGAAACGTCACAAAGCGCGGTGGCGCGAATCGAGTCTGGTGAACAGAATCTCACACTAGAGCAAATTTCAAAAATCAGCGATACGCTTGGCCACCCATTAATGCATATGTCAGAAAACATGAGCGACGACTTTCGCATTCGCGGTGGCCGACAGCTTAAAGGAAGCATCGAGACAAACCCTTCCAAAAATGGCGCCATGGGGCTTTTGTGTGCGGCACTTTTAAATAAGGGCGTCACCACCCTGCGTAACATTCCTCGCATCGAAGAAGTGAATCGCCTTCTTGAAGTATTTGAAAGTATAGGCGTAAAATCAAAATGGATAGATGGCGACAAAAGCCAGAGCCTTGAACTTCGTACTCCAAATGACGGTGCCGGCACAAATAGCTGGAGCTTTGAAAAACTCGACATAGCGGCGGCAAAAAAAATGCGCACAACTTTAATGATGATAGGCCCGCTTTCGCATCGGCTAAAAAAATTCTTCATTCCACATTCGGGCGGCTGCAGTATGGGCGAAAGAACCATTAACGCACACAGGCTTGCCTTTGAGTCAGTAGGAATATCAATAGAAACAAAAGACGACCGCTACGAAATAGACGCAACTAATGTAGCATCCGGAAAAAGTTTAGTAATGTACGAGGCCAGCGACACTGCTACAGAAAATATTTTAATGGGTGCAGCACTTATACCCGGCCGAACCAGTATACATTTCGCCCAAGAAAATTATATGGTGCAAGACATTGTGGGGTTCCTTCGCGCTTGCGGCGTAAAAGTTGAGCGCGAAAGTATTTCAACTGTGCATGTTACGGGCGTTGCCGAGATAAATAAAAATATAGAATACTGGAATAGCGAAGACCCCATCGAATCGATGGCATTCATCACCGCGGCCATCATGACGAAGTCTACCCTTACCATTACACGCTGCCCTATCGACTTCATTCGCCTTGAAATGTATAAGCTTGAACTTATGGGCCAAAGGTTTGAAGTTGGCGCTGAGTATTTTTCTAAAAATGGCTTTACTAAATTAGTAGATATTATAATGAAGCCAAGCGAGCTCGTGGCACCCAAAGATAAAATTCACCCACTGCCATACCCAGGTATAAATGTAGACAACCTTCCCTTCTTCGTTCCCATTTGTACACAAGCCGAAGGCATGACACTTATTAACGACTGGATGTGGGAAAACCGCGCTGTGTATTTTACAGAACTAAACCGGCTAGGTGCGAACATTTCGCTCGCCGACCCTCATCGCGTTTTCATTCAGGGCCCCACTCCGCTCAAGGCCGCGCAAATTGTCTGCCCGCCGGCGCTTCGCCCTTCAATGATCATCTTTCTCGCCATGCTCGGCGCGCCCGGAACCTCGGTGCTTAGAAACGTGTATTCAATAAATAGAGGCTACGAAAATATTGCTGAGAGATTGAATGCGATTGGGGCGGGTATAGAGAGGATTACGGATATTGGGTAAAAACAAAATAATCACGTGTTTTAGGAGCACGGATATTTTTCTGCTGAAAAATTCCTCGTGCTCGCGCCAGTCGCGCTCGCAAGTCTCCTAAAACACGTGATTATTTTGTTTTTTAATTATTCGACAAACGTCAACGCCTTCCCTTTTTTATCGCCACGGCCAGTTCGGCCAATGCGGTGAATGTAATCTTCGTGAGTAGTAGGTGTATCGAAGTTAATAACGTGAGTAACATCTGGAATATCCAAACCTCGCGCTGCCACGTCTGTAGCAACCATTACCTGCGCGCGATTCTGCTTGAAGTCGTCTAATGCTCGCTGGCGCTGACCTTGGTTCTTATTACCGTGAATTGAAACCGACTTAACGCCGCGCTTTGTAAGCGTTTCTGAAAGTCGTTCAACGCCGTGTTTTGTTTTACCGAACACAAGCACCTTACCGAAATCATCCTTAGTTTTTGTAAGAAGGTCGTGAAGCAGGTCAATTTTATTTTCGCCGCTTTTAACGCGAATTACATCTTGTTCGATGTTTTTTGACGTATCGCCAGTTTTTACTGAAATACGAACCGGGTTCTTGAGGAAAGCATGAATGAGCTTTTCAATTTCCGGAGACAATGTCGCCGAGAAGAAAAGCGTCTGGCGTTCTGCCGACATCTTTCCCATGAAATAATGCATGTCATTTATAAAACCCATGTCTAGCATTCGGTCGGCCTCGTCGAGAACTACGCTTTTAAAACCTGAGAGGTTCAAAGCTTTTCGTTCTATAAGGTCTTTAATTCGACCCGGCGTACCGATGACGAAGTTGTTAAAATATTTAAGTTCGCGAAGCTGCTTGCCTATTGGCGCACCACCCACAGCGCAAACGCCGAAGAGGCCTGTGCCTTTAGCAAATTCTTTAAGCTCGTCGTCAATTTGAATGGCGAGTTCGCGGGTTGGAGCAACTACAAGCACCTGCTCGTTAGTGCCGAGCAATACTTTGTTTATAAGAGGAATAAGAAACGCGGCAGTTTTGCCCGTTCCTGTATTTGCAATTCCAACAACGTCGTGACCTTTAAGAATTTCAGGAATAGCCTTGTCTTGAATTGGTGTTGGGTTTATGTAACCTTTGTTGATTACATTTGTCTTCAAATGCTCTTCAACTTTAAAGTCTGAAAATTTATGAGTAGGAACAAACGGCACAGCTTTTTCAGCCACTACACCTTTATTGATATAGCGAGATACGTCTATTGCTGCCTTGTTTCCGTAACGAGAAGAGCGACCGCCTGAATGACCACGTGAACCGCCAAAAGAGCTGCCGCCATATGGGCGTCTTGATGGGCCGAATGATCGTGCTCCACCGTATGAACTGCCGCCTCCGCTGTATGAGTTTGAGCCGCCGCCGTAAGAACCTCCGCCGAACGAACTGCCCTGAGAAGTGTATGAACTTCCGTATGCAGATTTACCTCGGAAGGAAGGTTTCCTGCTGGCAAAACCGCCGGCTGAAGAAGCGTTGCCCACACTGTGGCCGCCAGAAAAACCACGCGAAGGTGCGCTTGAATAATATGACGGCTGCGGAGCTGCGCCTGCTTGCCGTGCTGGACGACCTGAGCTTGCTGAACTTGGACGTCTAGATGAAGATCCGCCTGAAGGGCGGCTATTGGTACGATTGTACATTTTATTGTGAGGGCCTAAACCCTATAACCTGTGAGCCTTTAATGAATAAACTAGTGGCTCGGGGTCTCGAAGGTTTAGGTAGATAGGACCGACTCTTGAAGGAGGGTGCTCAAATGAAACCGTTGAGATATTAAGTTACTTCGACACTATAATCTATAACAACAGAAAAGTCAATGGTTTGGGTGTCGAGCCAGTGATAAAATAACGTCAATGAAAAACACCTCTGCAAAAAATAATATTGTCATTTATCAGGCAAAGTCAGGTGCAATTGAACTCAAGGGCGATTTTGCCAAAGAGACGGTATGGGCAAATAGAATGCAAATGGCCCTTATATTTGGCGTAAATCCACAAGCAATTTCAAAACATATCCAAAATATATATAATGAAAAAGAGTTGGAAAAGAAACCAACTAGTTCCAAAATGGAACTAGTTCAAAATGAATCAGGAAGACAGGTTCGCCGAGAAGTAGACATATACAACCTTGATATGCTAATAGCTGTCGGGTATAGGATAAACTCAGTTATTGGTACCAAATTCCGCCAATGGGCCACCAAAACTCTTCGGGAACATATTGTAAATGGATTTACCATCAACAAAAAGAGAATTGCCTCAAATTACAGCCAATTTTTGAGCGTCGTTGAAGACATTAGAAAACTGTTGCCTAAAGGTTCAGATGCTGGTATTGGCACAAATGATGCTATCGAGCTCATTTCCCTCTTTGCAGACACTTGGCTTTCATTGGATGCTTATGACAGAGATGCCCTACCAAAAGGCAAGGTAACCAAAAAGAAAGTTAGCCTTACAGCTCAAAAAGTTTCAGAAAATCTTTCAGAACTCAGGTCAGAGCTTATTCGCAAGTCTGAAGCTACAGAGATTTTCGGAATTGAAAGAATGTCAGGGTCAGTTGCTGGCATCGTCGGCAATGTAATGCAGTCTTTCGGGGGCAAAGACTTATATGAAAGCATTGAAGAAAAAGCGGCACATCTTTTGTATTTTATGGTTAAGAATCACCCATTCACCGACGGCAACAAAAGAAGTGGCGCCTTCGCCTTTGTGTGGTTTCTAAAACAAGCCAATATATTAGACACCGCAAAACTGACACCGCCTGCCCTCACAGCTATAACCATTATTGTGGCGAGCAGCGACCCGCAAGATAAAGAAAAGGTGGTGGCCTTAATATTAAACCTAATTTCTAAAAGGTAGACACTTTACTGAGGGGGTTTATAATTTGGCATAACATATAAAAAAACACCCCATATATTAGAGCATATCGCAGATACGCATGCTCTAATATATGGGGTGTTTGTTTTATTGACTTTACTTCGTACGGAACGAAACGATATCCCCTACTACTGTGCCCTGTGAGTTTCTGGCTAACAGACGGTAATAGTACTTAGTATTTCTACTTAGGTTTGAGACATCAGCTTTGACGCCTATAGCGGCATCATCGCCGTTCATTGTCTGGTCTGGCGTAGCTGTACCAATTATCTTTCCGAGAAGAGCATCTTTGCTGTACTCGAACCAGTAAGTGGTGTCTGCACCGTTAGGGTCGACGCGGCCGTTCATCGTAACTGAAGAGGTTGCAACATTAGTTGCCGCGTTTGTCTTCACGCTAGGCTGACTATCACTAGCAATAGCAGGGCCGGCTGTAGTAAAGCTCAATATAGAACTGTTTACAGTACCGAACTGATTCTGAGCGTTCAACTTAAAGTAATACTTTGTAAGTGGCTTAAGGTTAGACAGAAGTGCCGTTACAGATACCGGTGATTGACTGTTTCCTGCATTTTCAAAACCTGTAAGGCTACCAAGTGATGAAGTTTCGCCGAATTCAAACCAGTATGCTGTTGCAAAACCTTTTGCATCAACCTTTCCATTAATGTTCGCTCTGTCTCGAGTGACATTGGTTGCAGCACTTACCTGAATAGTCGGAGACGCCGCAGGAGGAGCTACAGTGTTATCTGTTGTTGTGAAGTTGTACGTTGTGCCGTGCGTTACGCCATATGCGTTCTGGGCATTAAGTCTGAAATAGTATTGAGTTTTAGACTTGAGGCCTGTGATATAACCTGGAGAAGTAATTGAACTGTATCCTGAACCAATATTTTGGTTAGAAGTTCTTCCTCCGAGATTTGATGTCTGACCGTACTCATACCAATATACCGTAGGAGCGCCATGCGGGTTAACCTTACCTGATACAACTGCTGTAGTGTTCGAAAGAACAACAACAGTTGCAGTATCAGCTGAAGGTGCTGATGGAACTGGTGAAGGAGTACCCGGCGTTGAAGGTGTTACAGGAACGACCACGACGTCGACTGTGGATGTCGCGTTGGTATCAACCGTCGCAACTTCGCCGCTTTTATAGGCAAAATACCCAATGAAAATCACCAGGATAACTATTAATACGCCTATTGCTACATTTTTACTCATAAAATTATTGTTAAGTGTTAATCGCCCTAGATACTGGCCTGAAGCCTGCCTTGGGTGCGGGCTCTTGTTCAATGAAAAGAGCCGGAGAAAATGCATATATTATGACGCTTGGTTAGGTAAGCGCTTACAAGGCCTATTAAAGCTAGGCTTGCTAAAGCTTACTTTTATAACTCTTGTCACAACATTGAAACTTGACCGTCATAGAGTTCAGCAGTAGGGTGTAAAAACTAAACAGACAGCAAGATGAAAAAGAAACAATCTCAGAAACACAAAAGAAACAATCTAAAGCCGAAAGAGTCTTTTTTTGTACGAAGACGTGGTCTTATGTTGGTGTCTATCTTGCCAATATTCCTGCTTTCAGCCCCTTCTCTCACGGCATATGCCGAAGGCTATAGGCTTATAGGCGGCGCAGTGGTAAAAACTGGCGCTATTGAAATTACATCTTCAGAACACGGCAGCGTGGTATATGTAGACGGCAAACAAAGGTCATCAAACGACGGTCTCAAAGAGGGCTCATTCGGCGACCTACCACCAGGCGAATATGAAGTACTAATATTGAAGAAAGGTTTTATGCCTTGGAAAGAAGAGGTAAAGGTTTCTGCAGGCGAAACTACTAAACTTTCAGCAGAGCTTGTTTCAAAAGAAGTTGAGAATCAGGTGGCAATTAAATAGTGCTGGCCGACTAGAGCTAGAACGGCGGTCGGTCAAGCCCAGTAAGGTCATTTTAGCATCTTTTCTAATTTTAAAACGACGCGACTCGTGCATGATATATCTCTATTTAATATCACCAACGTATGTTGCTTCTCCTGACTTTAAAGTTGAAGGGAAATAATATACGGTGTTTGTTTCCCATGAGTATGACACAGTTGCTGTCGGTATTTCAATTTGCTGAACATATCTCGTGTCAGAAATATCAAACATAGTTAGATAATAAGTCTTTTGTTGCTCTTTCAGATCCAAACCAATAGTCTTATTATTAAACAAGGTATTAAAATCAGCACATACTTCTTTCTGGGATTGATTTAGATTTTTTGTTAGGTTGGCAAATTTGGCAACCAAATCAATGTTATTCACCATGGGTATACTTTGGAACATATAGTCCTTACCGCATATTTGATATGTTTGTTTTTGTGAAGTTTGCTGATTTTTAAACTTTTTATCTCTTATAGTATCTACGCAGTAGATTGTCATCTGGCTCTTCAATGAATTTACCAGCTGCATCTTATCTATCGAACTGAAGCATTGATCTTCGTTCGTAATCGAGCCATTAGCAATTGCTGAATCAATTGAGGCCTTGTCATTGTCGGAACTAGTTATTTGCACAATTGGATCTGGCTTATTTTTACTTACATCCTTAACAATACCGACTTGATTACATAAATCCATTGCCTTTTGACTCACCAAGTCATCGCAAAAGAAATACTTTTTGCTTAAGTTATCATTTTTATGTCTCCATACACAATCTGACTGGCCATTCGCATCCTTAATTTTAAGACATAAATTTGGATCGTTAGCTATATCAGAAAACCATGAGTAGCAAAAACTATTTCCATAAGAGGTGTTGTATTGTTCGCACACGCTCGATTCGTTTTTAGCAAAAGCGACAGAGGTATAACACTGACTTTTTACTATATCTAGATATTTACCCGTAGTTTTTTCGCAATAGGACGTATCTCCATGTATAACAGCCAGCTCAGTGTAACAAGCTCCCATCAAATTATTACTTGTCCAATTTTCATACTTGTTTTCAAGCAAAGAACAATATTTTTCATCATTAAGCTCGATGGCTGCTTTAATATAACAATTACTTTTTGCATTGGCTGTTTTGCTGCTTAAAAAGCAAGAATTGGATTTAAAATGAAAAATAGATGCGGCTATAACTAGTAGTAATAAACAAGCTATAGAAACCTTAATGAGAAGTTGTTTGTTCATTTTCTGATTATATCACTTTTATTGTATCAGATCCGCTAAATTTCTTAGCTATGCAAACCTACCGAAACGTTTCATTGACGCTACTCGTGCTAGCACGTGTTGGCTGCGAGACTTGGATTCGAACCAAGATACACGGTTCCAGAAACCGTAGTCCTACCATTAGACGATCTCGCAATGTGTTAGATGTTTAGTGTGTTAGATACTTAATATCTAAACCAATATCATCTTCCGCTACCCTATTGGTGCAGTGTTCCCTATCATGCCTCAAAATAGGCTATATATCAAGCGGGCAAATAAAGCTAACAACCCTATAAACCACCGTTCTCCTTATGAGTTTCCTCTGCCTTCTTTTCGCCATGGAAAAGGTGAAAATCGTAATGAGGGTTTGATATTACGGCCAAACTTACAGAGGTACACAAAATGCATACATTTCTGAATATGACATTCATCGACTTAAAATCGAATATAAAAATGCCAAACATTAGCCCGGCCGCCAAAACCGACGGCATAAAAATACGATAGCCTGTAAGGAGCCACAACCCAATAATAAGCTCGCCCCCACCCCATGTATATAAAAGCACATCATCAGGCATCGCTTGTCTTAAAAAGTCTGGGAAGTATGCCAACCACGGTGTTGGGTTAATAAACGCAGAAATAGAGGCGTATAAAAAAGTGAAAGCCACTCCGAAGCGAAGTAAAAACCAAACGATAGGAATTTCTTTTTGTTCTGTATTTGATTGCTCTGTATTTGAATCTTGCATATTTATTTTATATTGCTACATCCCCGCATTCACCACCCCTCTTGTAATAGAACCGAAGTAACCAACAGAAGGTTGTATGCTGTGTGCTTTCTGGAAGCGAGAAAGGGCTGATTTTGTTGCAGAGCCAAAGAAGGTTGTTTCTTTACCAGGAGAACCAACCCCTAGCTGTGATACATAGAAGAACTTCTCGTTAAGGTACTGTTGTAGCTTTTGTACATCTGTGCCTCTTGAACCTAAGGTGAGGTCTCTGAAGAATTGGTAGTGAGTTACTGGGTTAAGTGTAGTAGTTGTATTTGAGTTGGTGTTTGAATTACCTGATGTTGGGGTGCATATATAGCCTAGTGGGCACCATGGGTAAGACGTAAATGGTGTTGTTGAGGATGCATATATGATGGAAGCTGACGGGCCGCTACTCCAGCCTGAAGAGCCTCCTCCTGTTGAGGCGTATGGGGAGGTGGTTGGTGCGGGGGTTGTATCAGCCGCAGCAGAAGTAGTAAATGTTTGGTCAGATGAAGTCGCTAGGTTACCTGAAGCATCCCATGAGCTAATTTGGTAGTGATATGTTGTTGCTGGTGTAAGTGACAAAAGTGTAAATGAATGCGACATAGTTGAAACAGCGCTTGATGATGCGGTGCCATAACTTGAAGTAGTTCCAAAATTCACGGTGGATGTTGAAGCTTCATCTGTTGTCCAAGTAATGGTTGCGGTAGTTGCAGTTGTTGAGGTGGCGATTGAAGATATGGCGGGGGCGGTGGTGTCTGCTGTGAGCGAAGTCTTCAAAGCTAGTGTTGTCGTATCTAGTATAGATACCGCGTTATCTGCGAACCTTGATACAGCCACATCATTGCCAACGGCTGCCATACCAGCTGGAGTATCTCCTACTTTTACTGTAGCGGTAACAGCATTATTAGAAGTATTTATAACAGAAATTGTATTGTCTTGATAATTTTCAAC
>CALMYA010000042.1 GCA_937873535.1 uncultured bacterium
TCTACATGTGTGCGGCGTTCGCGGTGCAAGCCCTGAAGCTGGCGAAGATGATTCATCCCGAAAACTTCCTCGCATATCCCCGACTGTTGCTGACGGTGTTCACCGAAGCCGTTCTTCACGTGGCATCCCGGCACCGTCTCGATGAATACAGCCTCAGCACCGGCTTGGCAGTTTTCGCAGCCTCTGGCTTGCTTGGACTGAACCCGCGGCCGGCATGCGCAGCGATGCTTCTTGCAATTGCCCTGTTCAACACCGTGCGTCCCCGCCGCAAAAAGGCCACTCAAACGGTCTGATTCAAAAGCCCCCTCGTGGGGCTTTTTCTTTGCGTTCAACCTTCAGTGCCGGTGTCGGCGTCGTCATCGAAGTGGACGCCGAACCATTCCGGGCGCAGGATGGGGATGAGGAAGCCGCAGGCGGCGATTACGAAGCCGTCAGGCGTCAGGAGTAGGTTCCAAAGTTCTGTGAGCATAGGAGGCGTGCGGTCGAGGGTGGGCGTAGGTCTCATGAAAATACCCCAGCGTGGTGGCCGGGGCATCTTTTTATATAAGCACTTCGGGGTCGACAATCGAGGCTTTGTAATTATCCAGTCGGTCACCCGAAGACTTGAAACCGGTGATGACGCCCAGCGCCTGGAGCTTCTCGAGGGCGAGCTTCAATCGGCGGTTAAATTCCTTCTGTGAATAGCCCGTCAGGCCGCAAAGCTTGCGCAAATGCTCTCGTGAGATGCCGTCGTCGTCTACGCAGCGGTCGGCTGCAACGTAGCCATAAATCCAGCTATCAAGTCCGAATGCACCGGCAACAATGCTATGTTTGAGGTAAGTCACAGGGCGACTGAACATCGTAGCGAGCAACGGGGAAAGCCATACTCGCCACTCCCCCGGCGACATGACGGCATCTGACACGAAAGAATACAAATGCGTGCCGAATCGCTCGCCGTAGAGGCGGACGCTCGCACCTTGCAGGCGCGTGAGGCATGCCTCTAGTTTTTTGGTGCTCTCACCGCTGTCGGGCCATCCGAGATATTTAACGCAGAATGTACGCGGCACAAAGGTGAACGACACGTCGATGGCAGTCACCGTTGGCTCTTTTGCTCGCGCGTCTGCCCTTGCTTTGATTAACGAGAGCAGGACCATGCGGTCATCCTGCCGAAGCTCTTCGCCTCGAAACTCAACTTTGTAGCCGGGGTACGCAGCCAGTTCGACGAAAGTCGGATAGAGAACGCGAGGGCCGTGAGAGACCGCGGAAAACAGCGCGCTCTTGAGCAAGAACGGCGAAAGAGGCAATGAGTCCTTACCGAGACGCGGAATTTCGCGTGCCTTGGCCGCTTTTTGTTCTTCTTTGCTTGGCTTGTGCGTGGCGACGTGTTTTACGTAGGCCGCATGTTCTGGTGTGAGTGACATGGTGAGACTCCTTAAGATGTCTCACGTCTATAAACATAGTTTTATACGGGCGGCAGATTTGTACACCTTTCCGGCTGAGAGGCGCTGGCGGAATCACACACCTTTCTGGGCGATTTTGTGCAGTTGGGCTGGAAGGAGCGGCAAGAACACACACTTATCGCGGCAGTTTTGTACACCCGACCGGGCTGGAGGCCGCATGAATGCTGGGGCTTACAGCCTATACACCATACAGAGGCCGCGCGTTTTTCCGAGGCCAGCCCTGAGAATGAGCGCCCATCCTGAACGTCTTCCCTGAGCCCGCAGTCTTTTCAAAGACTAAGACTTGGGAAGAAGCACCACCGAGGCCTACCGGAGCATCTGCCGAAGCCATCCCCCTCTTGGGAAAAGAACTTGTGTCTTTGGAAGAACTGCTGTCGAGGACAACGTCCTTTTCCAGGGAACTGATAGAAAGCTGCGCTGGCTAAGGAAGAACTTCTTCCAAGAACACTTCCCATCCGGCCAGGGGACGATACGTGAGCCGCCCGTCCAAGGTGTAGCGCCCTGGTGTCTATACACAGTATCAGGCCACCACCTATGGAGAGTATTGTATGAGACGGTTTTTGATTGAAAGTGCTGATTCGAACGAGCCCATCGCTGTGGTCGAGGCAGACCATGAAGTTCATGCGTTCGACCGGCTCATGTCTGTTCAGCACCTGCTCGGCCGGGCGCATCCGCGGAAGGTTGAGCACCTGAACATCTTCTGCTGCTTGCCCGACGAACCTACGCCACAGGCGCCGTACTTCACCGACCAGTACTTCCAGCTGGCCGCACCGGCGGAGGCTTATATCCTCCAGTAGCTGGGTTCTGTTGTTGCTTTGTTTTTCCTTCCTTGTCCTTGCATTATTTTGGCCACCCAACTTCGGGTGGCTTTTTTTTTAGTCAAACGAGCTGACACAATATCGCGTGATGTTTCGTTTGTTTTACCTGCCACCCATGCCCGAACAGGCCTATTAAATCTT
>CALMYA010000043.1 GCA_937873535.1 uncultured bacterium
TGAAGCACCTACAAAATATGCAAGATACACAGTTGCCGACGGTACTGCTATTCCAAAAGGTTCAATTCTAAAAATCTCTTCTGATCCAAACACCGCTCTTATTTCATCTGGACAAGATATATTTGCAGGAATTGCAATTGAAGATGCACCGCTTATAGTGTTTGGGTTAGAAGATGAAAGTGAGTGAAAAATACCGCGCTTTGAGTCTGGAGCTGCAGTTTCTTCTGCTTCGACATTGCCGCTGAACATTCTGCGAGTTGCTGAATGTGAATCGCCGAAGTTGGCTGCAATGACTGTAATGCGGAGCTCGTTTTTCTTAAGTTTGTCGTCTTTGACTGTTCCGAAAATAATTTTAGCGTTAGGGTCGACACTGTCAGTAATAATTTTGGCAGCTTCCTGAATTTCCCACATTGTGAGGTCGTCGCCAGCGGCGATTGAGAAGAGTACGCCTTTAGCGCCGTGAATTGAAATATCGATAAGAGGGGAGCTGATGGCAGCTTTTGCAGCTTCTTCAGCACGCTTCTCGCCGCTCGCTGTGCCAATTCCCATAAGGGCAGAACCAGCGTCTTCGAGTACGGCTCGAATATCGGCAAAGTCGATGTTACCGACCGAGCCAGGCATTGTTATTAGGTCTGAAATGCCCTCTACAGCCTGTCTGAGCACTTCATCGCACATAGCGAAGGCTTGCTTAGCTGTTGTGTCTTTACCTACGGCAGCAAGGAGCTTGTCGTTTGGAATTATAACAAGAGCATCGACAGCTTTGCTAAGCTCCTCAAGACCTTGTTCAGCTAAACGCATTCGCTGCTGACCTTCGAATGAAAATGGTTTTGTGACGACGCCAATTGTGAGAGCGCCCATTTCGCGCGCAATTTTTGCAATGATTGGGCCGGCACCTGTACATGTTCCGCCGCCTAAACCTCCGGCAACAAAGACCATGTCTGAATTTTTAAGAGCCTCTTGAATTTCTTCACGAGTTTCTTCGGCCGCTCGCTTGCCAACTTCTGGGTTCATGCCGGCGCCCAAGCCTTTAGTAAGATTCTTTCCGATATGAATTTTCTTTTTCGCTAATGCGTGATGAAGGTCTTGCGCGTCTGTATTGATTGCAAGAAAATCGACGCTCCGCACTTTGGAGTTGATCATATGGTTGATGGCGTTCTTTCCTGAACCGCCGACACCAACTACTTTGATCCGGGCGAATGTTTCGATTTCTGGTTTAACTTGTGGCATGGAAAATGGTTTATAGGCTTAGATTGGCTTATTAATGTATGGGCAAATGATAGCACCAATCATTCAAATGTAAATGGCATAAAATGAAAAAGATATAAAAATAAGGAAATGTAAAATATGGCCTATATTAAGGCTTATATTAGAAAAATATGAGGAAAAAAGCTATTATTATGGTAAGAACTTTTTGATCCAGTTTCTGACCCAGCGTATAACCCCGACAGGAGTTCCTGTAATGCTTGGGCCTTTTGACTCACCGAAGACCCCATCTTCATCGTTTAAGCCGTATGTTACCAATCCGTAAGGAATTGCCCATTCAAAATCGTTCTCGATATTTTTTATATTGCCTTCAAGGCGCAAGCGGCTTTGTTTTGCTGGAAGGTGTAATGCCAATTTTGCTAGTTCTTCAATATTCGGAATGCCCGAGCCGCCACCTGTAAGAATGATGCCGGCGGGTAGCAAACCGTTACGATCGATTTTTCTTAAGTGGTCGTCGATGAGATCAAAAATATCTGAAAGACGCGCCACAATAATTTCTTCGAGTTTCTTTTTTGGGATTTCTTGAATTTTTCCGTGGCCAAGTTTTATGAGGTCGGCATCTTCAAGCGAAAGTTTTAAGCCGAGGGCAATGTCGTTTGTAATGTCGTTCGAACCAATTTGAAATGTTTCGAGGGAAATGGGTACATTGTTTTCGTACACAATAATAGAAGTAGTTTCAGCGCCAATATTGGCAAGAATACAACCAGCAATTTTTTGCGTTTTGCCTAAAGTAACTAAGCTTGCGGCCATAGGTGCCGCCATCACGTCTACAATTTCAAGGTCAATTTCTTCGAAGGCGAGCATGAGGTCGCTTAAATGATGGGCCTGGCAGGTTATATATAGAACACGAGCTTCGAGCCGCATACCCTTAAGGCCTTGCGGGCGGCCAAGAACGCGCTTGCCGTCGATGCGGTATTCGAGCGGAATTGTGTGAATTACCTTTCGGTTCTGAATATATGAATTGGGAAGCTCTTTTTCGCTGTCTTCAATGGCACGTTTAACATCGAGGTCGGTAATTTCGTTATCGGCTTTTGTTACTGCAACACCGCCGAAAGAAATAATTGCGCCGAGGCCAACACCGCCGACAGATACGAGAACTTTTCGCACGTTCATGCCAGCCGCTTTTTCTGCCATCGATACTGCCGCTTTAATGCTTTTTGCCGCGTCGTTAATGTTCGTTACATAACCATGCCGCATACCCCTAGCTTCGGCAGAACCGGAACCAAGAATACGAGGTGCGTCTTTTTCGTTTTTGAGATCTTGCTCGGCAATGAGCACCTTCACGTGAGAAGTGCCTACATCGACGCCGACAGAGATGGTGCGACCGGTGGCCATAAGTACGATCGTAAGGTACGTATTAAAAAGACTTTGCTGTTAAATTTTGAACAAGGCTCGAACGCGCGCTTCTTCACTCTCCATTCTACTACCATGATCGAATCCTTTCAAATGGATGAGGCCGTGGATAACTAAAAAACGTAAATAATTTTCAGGAGTTCTGCCAAATTCTTTGGCTTTTTTCTTCAAAGCTTCATATTGCAAGAATATTTCTCCTGCATTTTTGTCTATAGGAAAACTGAGTATGTCGGTTGCGTAATTTTTTTTGCGATGCTCCGTGTTCAGTTTTTTACCGAGCTTCTTTCCTACAAAGACAATGCTCAGTTCGTATTTTTTACCAAGGGCCACATCTTTCATATTCAAAAAAAGCCCGCCTTTTACGGCAAGCTCTTTCTGAATTATTTTTTGCGAGGCGAGGCTAAGCGTTGATGAAATTGAGAGGGTAGGGCTTTCGAAAATAATTCTCATTCTATTCTTTGTGCTGCTTCAGCTTTAGCCCGCGCGTATATTTATGTTATCGGCGGCCAGTTCGAGGCGCTACAGGCTGGATTTTACCGAGCTTAATGAGCGTAAGGCGTTCAGACTGCCGGCGGATCTTTTCGAGGGTACCTTTTTTCTTTTTGTAATGAGAAAGAGTTCTGAGAGTGTATTTGTTACCGCGGACACGGTTTAAAACCCCAGATTCCTGCATCTTTTTAGTGAATCTTCGGAGCGTTGATGTACCGCTTTCAGCGGCGTTTTTTTCTACTGCGACGTTTATCATATAGGGGGTCAATATATCATGAAGTCTAAAGGCATGCAACTGGGCTTTGTTGTTTTGGGAGCACGGATAAATCCTTG
>CALMYA010000044.1 GCA_937873535.1 uncultured bacterium
GGCGGTATGTTCGTCCTGGATGGTCGAACATACCGCCCCTCTTTTCTATTATTGTTATTTTTCAATTATTACCCGAATATTATCGGAAGACGGTAACGTGCTGAACCACCATGGTTTCAGTTTTACTTCTATTGTATCCGCATCTACTAAACTTTTAATAATAGAAAGAGCTGAATCGCGAGAAAGATGGCTGACAGCGGCGGACAAAACTTTATCGTCGACTGTTGAAAATACAGAAGCGGTGCCGCTCGCTGTAACAGTAAGGTTTGTACTGCTCATATTTGCTGAAGTAATAAGGGTTTTTGCAGTAAGGCCAGAAGGAAGCTTTATGGTCACATTAGAGAAGTCGCCAGAATAGCGTTCTGGTAAAGTACTAGAAGCACTTCGTGTATCTACATCGTTGTCTGCTGTTTCAGCCACCTTTATATACCGTGAAAGTGACGCGTTACTGAGAACAAGCGCTGTGACCTTTCCTGAGATAGTTACATCGGCAGATTTGCCGTCTTTCGACTGCTTGGTGTCGACATTTGAATACTCGACAATACTTGTTTCTGGTATGTATATGTAGTCGTTCACAACCGGTACTCCGGCAACAGCTTCTGCTTCAGCCGCTGCTGAAACAATTTCTTTTATTTTGTCGGCTATAAGGGCCTTTTTGCCGTCATCTATAGAGCGCTTAAGCGAAAGAATAGTGTTGGCGAGCTCTGTTTGGTCTATGTCGGGTACTGTACCTACAAAACCTCCGGCAAGAGCTGTTTTTGAGCGAGCATAAAAGTTTTCATAGTTAGCAGTGCCTTTGAATCCTACAAGAGTGAAGTCTTTAAGCCCAAGGTTGTAAGCTTCACCTGGTTTATCGGCAGTAATGTTTACTTCAACGCTGCCTGCTGTTTTCTTTCCATTCACTGTTTTTACTGCAGGAACTGTTACAGCTTTATCAGTCTTAAAGAGATGGCCGTCAGGAGTTTCGAGGCGCGTATTTATGGCAAGCGGTTGAGAAACTGTATTAGATGAATTGTATATAACAACCGTGCCTGTCGCATATTTTGAAATTTTTTGAGAACCGTTAGCCGCAACTGTCACAGTTTTTGTTATATCACCTGTTACTGCTTCGTACATAACCTTATTAAGAGGTACTGTGGTGTCATTAAGACTTACATTGTGTTTAGTAAGGCTTATTATAATGTCGGCGCGGGCAAAGTAAGAAGAAAGGAAGTAAACGCCAATCAAGAGCACCGCAGCAATACCTATCCAAATGCGCCAATCATGTTTTTTATTTGGGTTAAATTTGCCATATGAGCCGTGGCCGTCATCAACCACTTCTATTTCAGGGCTTGGTGTAAAGCCTTTAGGCTTATCACGAACCTCACTGGTAGCTTTCGTAGGCCGTGCATGAGCTACAGGGGCAGAGCGTGTGTGGGTGGTGGTGTGCACAGGCTTAATGCCGTCCATTGAAGGGTGCCCTGCTCCAATGCTTTCATCGCCATTTTGACGCGCTGGCAATGGGATATTGCGTATAGATCTTTTATCCGGAGGTATTATGTCTTTAAATTTTCTTTTCATATATTTTAGATTTTTGAAATTAGAGTTATGGCTATCGACCTTGATTAAATAGCGTTCTACTTACGACCCTGTACGCTCTAAATGCTCGAACAACACTCCAATTACGATAGACGGGTCAGGAATGACGCTGTACTCGCAGGCATACATATCTTTGAAATCGAGGGCGCTGATAACCTTTACTGTAAACATGCCCTCGGCGAATGAAAATTGCTGATATGACTCGCTCAATATGAATTCTGAAAAGGTACGGCCTGAATCTTTTGAAGCAAAAAGAAAGAATTGCTTCGGTAATGATGCGCCCGACGACAGCTGCGAAAGCGCCTCAGAAAAGTCTGCAATCCAACCCTTGCGCGCAATTTCAAGGGCTGTACTAATTTTAGCAGATAGACCCTCTTCGAGCACGCCTTTTTCGTACGAATTAAGAAATGATGTGGCCACTTCCATACTGACCCCAAGCGTTTCTGAAATAATGTCTCGCAAATATTTTTTGCCTTTAGGAAAAGAGGCAGATTCTGCTAGCGTGCCATTTTTTATAACCACAAGTTCAGTAAGCTCTGAAGTGATGTCAGCGAGAATATAGTGGTTAAGGTCTTTCCAGGAATAGCGAAGCAATGTAAATGCCGCCAAAGAATGCGAATGTGTTTTTATGTCTTGAACATTAAAATGCGTTTCAATTGTGCGCCTGATTTCATCGAGCGATGACTGCCGGGCGAAGCTGGTGAATACCGACATATCGAGTTCAGTTACCTGCTTTTTAAGCGGGTTCGATGTCTGGTAGCCGTTCAGCGTTATTTGAAGCATTTTCTGCTCGAGCACAGATACGTCTACCTTATGCGCGTCGCGGTACGCCTTGACCACATTTTCTTTAGAAGATTCAAGAAGCTTCTCGGTGACAATGAAGGGCTTTTGCTCCTTCATTTTTATGATTGATGTTTCAGACACGTACCAAGGCGAAGAGAGAATAACGAGGGCATCCTTAATGTGTATATTCGCCGTCAAAGGCAAAGTCATATCTTTAGTGCGCATTTCTTTCACCAGTTCTGCAAATTCAGTAAGGATGCGCTGCTCGAGCTGTTCGCGGCTGCGGTCGGCATGAAACGGCAAATCGCGGATGCGAGTAGTGACAATTCGCGGAGGTTTTGCGTTATTGCCCTTGTGCCCGCCAATAATGCCGTGCCCGCCGTCATGCAAAACAATTGCACCCTTCACTTCGGCGTTCCCCACAAAAAAAACCAATGAGCCGGTTGCTTTCATGAAATAATTATAACATACAAAAACCTACGCCCTGCCACAGCATGCGTATCTGCGATATGCTGTGGCAGGGCGTAGGTTTTTGTTTATTCTACTTACTCTATGAAGCAACACATAGAACGCAATTTAAATTTTATTTTATATAACCGACTCTAACTTCCCTTCCTTAACTACTCGAATAACTGGTCCGCCGACCCTGTCGCCTTTTGCATCTATTGTTACTGAGCCTGAAGCTCCTTGCCAGTTCTTAACCATGCGCCCCCAAGTGGCAATTTTTGTGCCGTCGTAGCCTACAGAGGCTATAGCTTCGCTTATAAGATAAACAGTATCGTATGTTGTCTGAGCGAAGCTCTGATATGCCAAATCGCTACCATATTTTGCCTTGTATACCTCTATAAGATGCTGCATTTTTGGGTTGTCTGTATATACAGTGAATTCGGTTGCCCACGCACCCTCAAACATTTCTTTATTTTTCAAAAGCGTCTTCGAATCTCCGACAATAGGGTCATTCAGTATGAGCTGCGGCTTCCAGTTAAGCGCTTTCATTTGGTTGATTATAATATCGCCTGTGCCTGGGTTGAGCGGGTTTATAAACAGAACGTCTGGGTTTTCTTTTTTAAGATTCAAAAGAATTGTTCTGAAGTCGGTGGTACCAGGCGCAAAGTTTTCATTAATCACGGTTGCGCTGCTATCTAACCGCATAAATTCATCCTTAAAAGCTGTAAATACTCCTAACGTAAAGTCATCCTGCTCTTGAATAAATGCCACTTTCTTTTTTCCGGAATCTTTTACTGCTTCCGCGAGCACTTTGCCCTCTTCGGTTACGGTCGGGTATATCCTGAAAAAATAAGGGCTTTTTCCTGAAAGATTCATGGTGTTCGAGCTTGGCGACACCAGCGCGACTTTTGCGGCTTCAACGACAGGAATTGCCGCCAGCGATTCGTTGCTGCATACACCGCCAATGATGACCTGCACTTTGTCGATATTCACCAATTTTGATGCCGCAGAAACACCGGCTTCACCTGTGCATTTTCCGTCTTCGGCAATAAGTTCGAGTTGTTTGCCATTTATGCCGCCCGCGGCGTTTATTTCATCTACAGCAATTTGAGCCACGTTTCTTAGAGGCTCGCCATATGATGCGCCGTCGCCTGTAAGGGCACCAATGAAGCCAATTTTATACGTTTCGCCTGCTATTGAATTTTCAGACGTTCGTGAAATTAGCACATAAATTAACCCAAGCACCACCATGAGAATGACCCAAAATAGAAGTTTTTTCATGAAATATTATAGCACAATGGTTTGCGTGCGCTTTGGACTTTTCTAAACCAAAACCGCCTTTATTCTCCTCACGCCCTGCGACACTGCTTCTTCTTTTTGTATCTTAAATGTTCCGAGCTCTGATGTGTTCTTCACGTGCGGGCCGCCGCAGAATTCTTTTGAGTAAGCGTGAGCGAGATCTGGGCCGATATAATACACGGTGACCATGTCGCCGTATTTTTCGCCGAAGAAGTGATGTGCGCCAGTTTTTTCGGCTTCAGCGAACGGCAATTGTTCGACGTTCACCGGCAATGCAGCGGCAATTTTTTCATTCACTATTTTTTCAACCTGTGTCTTTTCGTCGTCAGTCATTTTTGCAGTGTGAGAGAAGTCGAAACGAAGGCGTTCAGGGGTAATGTTACTTCCCTTCTGCTGTACGTGATCACCGAGCACATCCCGAAGGGCCTGATGTAATAAATGAGTGGCTGTGTGGTAACGCAAAGACTGCTCGCTCGTGTCGCCGAGGCCTCCTTTAAACTTTTGTTCGGCACCCGCGCGTGAAAGATTTTTGTGTTCAGCAAAGCGTGCGCTGAAATCGATATCGTCTACGGCGAAGCCGTCTTCTTTTGCAAGTTCTTTAACCATTTCAAACGGAAAGCCATAGGTGGTGACAAGCTTGAAAATGAGTTCGCCGGGAAGGGTTACGCCACTTGCATCTGCTGCGCCTTTTTCTGCCTCCAAATTTTTTACGCCTTTCTTATATTCCTTCATTCCTTCAGAAAGCGTGCCTCGAAACTTCTGCTCTTCTTTGTCTACCGTAACCTTAATAGTTTCGGCGAGCTTACCCACATTTTCGTATACATCTTTATGTATTGCAGTAGCGGCATCTGTGAGCCAGAAAAGCGAACCGTGCTTCATGCCGAGCATATCGGCGTAACGAACTGCTCGACGAATGAGGCGACGGAGCACATATCCTTGGTCGGTATTTGAAGGAAGAACGCCATCAGAAATGAGAAGCGCAGCTGAGCGCACGTGGTCGGCAATGATTCGCTTGGCGCGAAGCGCGGCATTTTCGCTGATTCCTAATATTTGAATATGTTCCTTTGAAGTGAACTCGTCTATCTTTCCCATGACAGGCGCAAAAATATCTGTATCAAAAATATTGTCTTTATTTTGAAGGACGGCTGTAACACGCTCGAAACCAGAACCGGTATCTACGTTTTTAGCATCGAGTTTACCGACCACTTTACCGTCTTTCTTTCGGTATTCCATGAAAACATTGTTCCAAATTTCTACAATTTGCTGCTTGTCGTCGGCTTTCAAATACTCTTCTTTGGTCATGCCGGAAGTCAGGGTACCGGTCAGGTCGTAAAACATTTCTGTATCAGGGCCGCAAGGGCCGCTTTCACCGGGGCTCCACCAGTTTTTGTCGGCCGGAAGGAAATAGATGCGCTCACCGCCAATGCCGTTCTTTTTAAAAATTTCCCGCCAAATATCCGCTGACTCTTCATCGCGCGGCGCATTATCATCGCCTTCAAAACAGGTTACGTATAGCCTGTTCGGGTCGAGGCCGAAACCTTCTTCTTTTGAAGTTAGCAGTTCATAACTCCATTCAATAGCTTCTCGCTTGAAATAGTCGCCGAGCGACCAGTTCCCCATCATTTCAAAAAAAGTAACGTGGGTATTGTCGCCGATTTCATCGATATCGACGGTGCGTACGCATTTCTGAATGTCTACAAGCCGCGTACCAAGCGGGTGCTTTTCGCCCAAAAGAAACGGCACCAAAGGCTGCATGCCGGCAGTATTAAAGAGCACGGAAGGGTCGTTTTCGGGAACAAGCGGCGCAGACGGAAGAACCGCGTGGCCGCGCTTCTCAAAAAAGGCTAAAAATCGCTTGCGAATTTCGGAAGATTGCATATTTAATCACTTTATCACAAAGCTGGTTTATTGAGAATTTACGCAAACAATGTCTTCAACCCTTCTTCAAACGGCATCGATGCCTCAAAACCAAGTACTTCTTTAGCTTTCGAAGCATCAGCCAAGCTTGTATGAATGTCGCCTTCCCGAGCCGGGGCAAATATTGGTTCAATATTTTTATCGAAAATTTTGCATAGAATACCCCAGACCTCCATCATGGTTACAGGCTTGCCTGTCGCTATATTAAATATTTCAATCTTCTTGTTATCACTCAATTCGTATTCTGCTGCAAGACGCAAGGCGCGGGCGATATCTTTTACATATACGAAATCGCGCACGGCGCTACCGTCGCCGAATATAGTTGCGGATTCTCCCGCTTTAATTTTTTCTGTAAATATTGGAATGGCTGCAGCGTAACCACCCTTAGCACTTTGCCGCGGGCCGTACACATTGAAGAATCGGGTGAATATATAGGATGGGCCTGAACTAAGCGTTTCCGAATACAGTTTTCCGTATTCCTCATCAATGCATTTATGCAACGCGTAAGGCGACAAAGGTTTGAGCGGGTGACTTTCATTTATCGGTACATTTTCAGAATTCCCATACACGGCAGCCGATGATGCCGTAATGACTCTCTTCACGCCTGTAGTGTTTGCAGTAATATACACTGCGTTCGTACCGTTCACATTTATATCGTGCGACTCGCCCGGGTTCTTGATGCTTTCAGGCACAGAAACAAACGCCGCCAAGTGCACTACCACATCGTCTTTCTTAAATGTCTTAGCCAGTAACGCCTCATCGCGTATATCCCCTTCCACAAATTCAATTTTGTCTGCAATGCCTTTTAGATTTTCTTTTGAACCTGTCCGCAAATTATCTATAATGATAACTTCATATCCGTTTGCCAGAAATTCTTCAGCAGTATGCGAACCAATAAACCCTGCTCCGCCGGTAATGATGACGCGCTTTTGCATGGTTTATTTTTGATTTGCCACTTCCTGTTTTTTCTTCAAAACCCAGTTCTTATACTTCTCTGTCATTTCCTCAAACCCGCGCGAATTGTCGGCAATCTTATTCTTACCGTCTACCATTGAAATTTTTGCATTTAAGTTTATTTTTTTCATAAATGGCTTCACTTTCTCAAGCCTTTCAATTCTAACCTTCGCACGTTTTAAAATTGAAGGTACCGAAGCTGTTATATTCGCGATATATGCTTTTGCCGTAAGCTTTTTGCCAGTTGCCATTTTAATCATTTCTGCGAAGGTTTTTGATGCGCCGAGTTTCCATACGCGCGTCATCTCTTCGCCGACCTTCGGATTATCTACAATATAGCCATACTTTTTGTAGAAATATTCTCTCCATTGAGCCAGGGCAATTTCAGCCAAGCCGTAGCCGTGGTATGAGCATGCCGAACCCCATGCGTATAAATGTGGAACATCGAGCAGGCGAAGGGCCGACTCTGACTTGTCGCTATACTTCGTATATACCTCACGCGCTATCTTCACGGCTTTTGCAGCAGTTAACGCCTTATCTTCATAAATTCTTTTTTCAAATTCGCACATCGAAATAATACCCATAAGGTCGAGCGGATTCAAAATATGCAGCTCTTTTACTTTTCTTTTGAATAAATCTATAGGGTACGCAACACCGCCGGAATTTTTAGCGTAGCGCATCTTCCATTCAATACTTGAAAGAACAGTGTCTAAAAACATGCTGTGCGTTTCTGCCCAAGCGGTCGACATCGGCGGATACTCGTGATTGACGCATACCTCCGTTTGTACTGAATTCAAAAGATGCGCCGCGTGACCGCCTTCGTGAAAGAGAGTGTTAATTCCTTCAAGCCCAGTGCCCACCTGGCCCATAACGACGTTGCAAGTAAAGTTAGAGCTACCCGGCAAGCGTTTACCATTTTCATATTTCACTAGTTTCGGCCAATGGCAGAAACCATTATTGTATTTGCCTTTTCTGTCTAGAAGATCGAGTGTTAGCTCGCCTCCTTTGTAATCTATTCCCATGGCGGCAAAAGAACTACCCCAACGAAGTATTGAGTCTTCGAAAGGAAAATATAGATCTTCTTCTTTTGTAAAACTCCCCGCCATCATATAAGCGAAGTTCCATGGCTTTCGGAGGCCAGGTTTGCTCATTTTTTCTAGTGCACGAATTTCCTTAAATGCGTACTTCGTTTTGTCGTATATATCATTGAAGATGGTAAAAAGTTCCTTCTTCGTCATCCCCTCTTCAATTTCTATTTTGTATGCGTAAAAATCTTCAAAACCTAAGGTGCGTGCATATTCATTTCTTAGGCCAACAAGTTTTACAAAATTTTCAGTATTTGATGCCGCCAATTTTTCTGTCGCAACAAAAATTGCCCTTCTGATGCTTTCATCAGCTTCAGCTCGCATCATAGCGCCCATTTTGTGTGTTGAAGCTTCAACAAACTTATTTGTCTTAGGGTCAATATAACCTTCTTTTCTTAGTGCCCTTTGCTTGTGAATTAGAGACTCAAGCTTTACTATTTTTTCTTTGATTGGAGCAACTTCTGCAGGAACTTGGTTTCTGTCAAAAAAGTTTTTCCACAACGTCAGCTTTTCTTTTTGCAATTTAGTAGTGGTTTTGGCAGCTAGAGCTTCGCCGACTTGCATGCTCAACTTCGGGTCTTCCTTGAAAGAATCGCGTGCCTTTTCTGCCGCATTCATCTTCTTCTCAACCGAGTGGTCGCCCATGTAATAAAGCCAAAAAGCATCTTCGTATGTCTTATGCAGCTTATAGTATGTATCGTTTAGATACTTGAGTAGTGCTTCGGGATTCGTTGCTGCTGAGTTAACTTTGAAGTTTTTCATACCGCCAACTATATCACGCCCTTAATTACTTTAAAATCTTCAGCTAATGTACCTCGCATACCGCCGTTATAAAGCGCTGCGGCTGGGTGATAGAGAGGAATGACCGCAACCTCGCCTAAGTGTTCATCACATGAAGCGGCCTTTTTGTCACTGGCAACCTTATCCCCTCTATCGTCCCACGCCACCTTTGCATAAAAAACTTTTCCATGAAGTTTTGAAATTGCCCCGAGCTCAAGTTCGAGCCCTAATTTGTTCATAATATATTGCATCGAAAATCGGCCGAGGGTAATAATGCCCTTTGGCCTAATAATTTCAAGTTGCTTATCTAAAAAGGGGCCATACTCTGCAATTTCTTCAGGTGAAGGGTCGCGGTTGTCGGTTGGTCTATCTTTAACAATGTTAGTTATATAAACATCTTCACGTGCCACACCAATAGATGCCAGAAGTTCCGATAGAAACTTTCCCGATGCACCGCAAAAAGGCTTACCCGTCGCTGCTTCTTTCTTTCCCGGAGCTTCGCCGATAAACATAAGCTTCGCCACAAGGCTTCCCTCGCCTATGACAGGAAAAACTTTATTTGTGCGACGCTCTTCAGCAAGCGGCCCTTTAAGAGCCACGAGTTCATCATAAATTATTTTCATTGCCTCGGACCGACGCTGTTTTTCCTTTTCGTCAGCCATTTCAATAAATGTTACTTTCTCTTCTTACTCAGCACTTGTTTTTTAAACGCCTCCCCCGCCTTAGTTCTATACGCACAATGCTCGCAGTCGCTTCCCTCTTTAGGAATTTCCTCGCTATCGAGGCATTTTTTGATACGCAACAACACCGCGTCTATCCAATCGCTCTTTCCTGTATATGGGATAACATTAATATCAAACTCAAGCTTGCCGTCGAATGCTTTCTCGTCGCGTTTACCGTTTACATAAACAAAATAGCCGGTGTCGGAAACATTGAGGTCATTATGCTTTAAAAGCCATTGATAAATTTCCATTTGGCGTCTATATTGGTCGTGCCACTTTGTGTCTTCAAGTTTTTTTACAGGAGCGTCTTTGCTGGTGGCTTTGTAGTCGACGACATGAATTAAAGGTTTCGCTTTTTTTTCGCCAGCGGCACCTGTTCCGCCTTTACCGCCCTTGTCGCCATCCGCATCCATCCACAAATCGTCAACTGCGCCGAATATTAAAAGATTCGTTTCAGTATGCAAATACTGCACGCCCACGAAGTTTTCTCGCCATTCATTTATTTTAGGATGACTAAACGGAACCAAATTAAGCCCATAGGCTTTGAGCATGGGGTGCGGTGTGCCGTTAGCGCGGTGCACATCAAATTCTTTTTTAAGAAGATGGTCAACAGCATTATTTAATGTAAACGAAGGCATGCTCGGCCGCGAAACGCCGAGGCGCCTGTCTAAATAAAAACAGCGAGCGCATTCAGTGAACATATCTATTTTAGAACGGCTCAACTTAAAAGGCTCGCTCTGCCCCGGCATGTAATTCTTTTTTTTGTATGATGGGTTCCAGGCCATTTTATTTTAAAATTTATTCTTGCGGCGTCAGGTTAATAATTTGCCCAATTTCTTCAATAACTCTAAAAATCTTCTCGTCAGAATACCCGAGCTGCTTCAAAATACTTTTATCATCATACACGGTTTTGCAGAGCACAACGTCGCGACGCAACAACTCGCTTTTATCGCTAGCAGTAAGCGACACGAGGCAAGTTATTGGGTGAAGCTTTGTTTCTTCTATCATATCTAACAAGTTATGTTTTTCAGGATACAACCAGCTTAATAGTTTCAGGCCTTTACAATTTGCATATGTAATTGCGGTATCGGTGAACTTTGTGTTAGTGATAAGCCAAAATTCATCTACCTTGCGTTTCGGCTGGCCGCCGTATACGTACATATTGTCCTGAATATCTTCGTATCGAGCTTTCACATACAAAGAAACTTTAAGGTCGGTTTTCGAACCCATTTCATGATGATACTTCACTTCAGACATAATGAGTTTTTCATCATTCCAGGCCACCACGTCTACTTCGTGAGGAACACAGCCACCTAAAACTACTTGGTCGGTAAGAGTTTCGTAACCCTTCGCCTTAAAAATTTCTGCTATATAATCTTCAAAAGGAAAGCCCGTTGGGCCGAATTCTAAAATTGAACGCTTGAGCGAATAGCGCGCCGCTGCCGCCATAGACATATGCTTCAGCATTTCGAATGCTTTGCCGTATATGCCTTCTACTGTGCATGAGCCACCGTCTTTTGCCGCCGTGCCTGCATCGGGGTTGCATACGCCTCGTTCAAGGTCTTCCACAATTTCGCGCACTATTTTATCGGCCATAGTTGGCTGAGCTCCGGCCTTAAGGAGCGAGCTCTCGAGCTTAGCAGGAACAAACTCTTCGGTGCTGCCATCTTCTTTTGTTATGTAAATAGGCGTCGATGGTGTCATAGGTAATATACGAAAGCTATATGTGCCAAAGTATACCACCGCCAACGCACACCTCGCCATCATATATAACCGCACTTTGCCCTTCGGCCATGCCTTTCTGCGGCTTGTCAAATACAAGCCTAAAGGAATTTGCCAAACTGCCGCTTTTTCGCTGAATTTTTTCTAAAGTGCATGTCTGTTTTTCTTGTCTGTATCTTATACGCGCCTCGTACTTCTTCGTAAGGTCGGGGGTGCCTCTTACCCAGCTAACATTCGCCAAGCCTATAGTGTCTGATGTCTGCTCATTCAACTTTTGCTTAATAGCCGATTCCGGTACGGCGGTAATAGTATTTTTTTGAATATTTTTTAAAATAATATAATGGGGTTCGGTGTGCGTACCTTTATTTTTCGCACTTTTTATATTTTTCTCCTTATTCCCTACTCCATCTATCCCATTTCCAATATTAAAAATTGTGAAGCCGTGACGCTCACCTTCGGTATATAAAGCCGCTCCGTCGTGCTCGCCTATCACTTTTCCTTCACTATCGAGAACTTTGCCTTTTTTAACTTTAATATGCTCACGCAGAAATTCTTTCATATCAAGATGGCCGATAAAGCACACACCCTGGCTGTCTTTTTTATCAAATACCGGAAGCCCGGCGCGTTCGGCAATAGCGCGCACTTCGCTTTTTTGCAGATGACCTATTGGAAATAAAACATTCTGAAGGTCTTTCTGCGTCAGCGTCCACAAGAAATAGCTCTGGTCTTTGTTCTTGTCATCAGATTCATAAAGTTCGTATGCACCCCTGCCTTTGATGCCGCTACCTACTTTTTTACCCGCCTTTTCACCCGTTTTTTCACTATAAATATTTTTTGCATAATGCCCCGTCGCCACGTAGTCGGCACCCTGCTTCAGCGCTTCCTGCAAAAATGAACCGAACTTTACGTGGCGGTTGCACATGACGTCGGGGTTAGGAGTGCGACCGGCCTTGTATTCTGAAATCATGTAGTCGACAACCTCTTCCTTGTATTTGTCGCTGAAATCGAGCGTCTGGAACGGAATGTCTAGTTTTGCGGCCACACACATAGCGTCTCGCCGTTCGTCCTTCCAGCCGCAATTGCCGCCTTCGGGCTGCCAGACACGTATAAAAACGCCGGTGACATCGTAGCCGGCCTCCTTCAGCAAATAAGCGCTTAACGACGAATCAACGCCGCCGGACATGCCGACATACACTTTTTTTCCACGCAAATTACCGCGCGAATTACTGCCAAGTTTCTGCGGCGCGGTTTTACTTGAGATATTTTTTCTTGTTGTTGAGATGTTCGGCATATGTCTCTGCGAAATGAGTTATACCATTCTTATCTGAAAGATAGAAGACATAGTGGTTCGGCGTCGGGTGAAGGGCGGCTTCGATGCTCTCGGTGCCGGGGTTAGAAATCGGCGTAGGCGGCAGGCCTCTATGGGTATATGTATTGTAGGGGTTGCTTTCGTCGCGAAGGTCGGCTGTCGTAAGTTCAGAAGATGCCTTATCGAGAGCATAGCCTAGTGACGCATCAACCTGAAGCGCCATGCCTTCGCCGAGCCGTCGCCACAAAAGGTCGGCAACGAGCTTACGGTCTTCTTTTGTTTGCACTTCATTTTCAAGAATCGATGCCATGGTAATTATTTCCTTCATACTCCTTCCTGAATTTCGTATGTCATTTTCGTACGGCTTAATTTTCTCGTCAAATGTGTCCGCCATACGTCGCAATATCATTTCCTGCGTTTCTATCGGCGCAAAAAAATATGTTTCAGGAAAGAGATAGCCTTCGTGCGACTTAGCCGCCGCTTCAAATGTTGATGCTGCTATATGAGGGAATTTGCCCGTCACAATTTCCGCCATCTTTCTAGAATTTGTTCCTTCAGGAATTGTAAGCTTTACAGGAACATAGCCATAGTCACCAATTGCCACCCTTCCTGCCACTCTAAAAACATTCTGAGGTCCTTTAAACACATACATACCCGCCTTAATTCCCCTTTCACCTCCGAACAAAATAATGAAACTTTGGGCTACAGTTGACGACTTCACCAGCCCGTTCTGCTGAAGCTCGTTGGCAATGCTCCGCACGCTCTGCCCCGATTCAATAACTATTGAAAGCTCGCCCGACGATGAAGCCGGAAACGCCGGCGCCGAAAAAAGAAATGCGTATAAGACTATAAAAACAATGACCGCAATACTTACAGCGATAATCGCAATCTTTCGCATGACGGGCATTTCTGAATAAGTGCTCATTATTAAATAGGAAGATTCGCCGGCGGCTCGGCCTTCTTCGCCGTAACGCGCATAAGCGAAGGTGTTCGGGCGACATCGCCTGGGAAGTGATAAATGGTAGCAAGTTCTTCGGTCGTCATAACAAGCGGGGCAATCTTATATTTTTCCGACCACAAAGTAGTAGCTAAAGGGTCCATCCAAAAATTAGCCTTACGCGGAAAATATTCTTTAAAGAAAAACGACCTCTCTTTGTACACCTTCATTAGGTTATATTTATTTTTCTGCTCACGCCTGCCCCAAAAGTCATACCACGGGTAATCGTAGTCGACCGTATTCGAAGGGCCGAAGGTGTTTAAGTTAGGCGCGTTGAACGGGCGCATAAGGCCGGCAAGAACGCCGCCCATCGGGCCGTTGTATACATCTTTCTTCGCCACATAAATGCCGCGGATAACGCAGTCGAAGGCAAGCTTTGAAAGATTCTTTTCAATGGCTTCAACTTTTTCCTTTTCACCTTTTGTCATAGAAAGGTCGCGTATGACAATTTCACCCTCTTTGGGCTTTTTATCGCGCTGCATGAGTTTCTTTATGTCTTCTTTGGCTGCATGCGTCCAATCGACCTTTTCGAACCATGTGCCCGGCTTCGTTATTTCTTTTTTGTGCGCACGAACGCCAATTTGAAGCCAATATTGTTCGCCTTTGCCGAAAGAACCGAGAAGTTCAAGAAGTGGAGTTAATGGATCAACCTTAAATTCTTCTTCAGGGTCTTTGTCTAGGCCGTAACCAACGTATGTTCGTATAGGAATATGGGAAGGCTCTTTCTTTATGTAATCGGCTCCCCACATATTGTATTCATCCAAATTAAAATTAAGCTCAGCCGCGTAATCGTCGACCCGGCGTATTTCTATGTCAGGAAATTGGGCGTACAGCTGGCTTTCTATCCAGCCTCTCCATCTGTCGCGCGTCCATATGAAAAAGTGAATGGTGCCTTCAATTGAAACTAGCTCGAGCGAAAACCACGGCCGGTTTTTGCCCAGAATGTAGCGGTCATACCACGTGCTCTCGCCGCCCGTCTGATGCAAAGCAGTTATAAAAAGTTCCATGGCCAACGGCGATTTTGCCTCGCCCCTTGGAATAAGAAGTTCAAGTACCACAACCGGCTGCGCGGCGATGAATTTTGCCCTGGTGTATTTGATCCAGCTCTTCCAGAACTCCATAGCGAAGGCAATCGGCCCGAAAATAACGATGAAGATATAGACTATCTTCAATATCGAGGCCATCATGCCGCTTTCAAGGAATTGCGCGTAAATGTTCATACAGGATATGGATACTATTTTACCTCATCTTTTGAATATAAGGAATACGCTTAGCGGACGGTAAATAAACAAACGAAAAGACCTGCTGGTAGCATATCGCAGATACGCATGCTTCCGGCAGGTCTTTTCGTTTGTTTATTTAGCTTCTGTTAAAACGTATTTCCCTTCTTTGTCTTTTTTAAAGTGCTTTGCATTCTGTAGGTTTACCAAAATAGTGTTTTCCTTAACATAGCGTTCCTTCATAACCTTCTGAACGATTTCGTCTTTGGTCATTGGGCCATGCTTTTCGAGCATCTTTTTGATGACATCTTTAACAACACCACTGACATAACCCCACTCTGCTAGTGCGTACAAGCCGCGACCGACGAGAACGAAGCGCTTGTCTTTTATGAGCTCGTTATGAGTTGTGGCAACATGCGCCTTTTTATCGAAAAGCTTCTCAATGAGCTTGGCAATATCGCGAAAATGAATTGGTGAACCGTGCTTTCGCATTGCGAGAAACGCGTAGTCACGGATACCTTTAGTGTGGACATTCTGTGAACTTACTTTACCCCATTCGCCAAGCGGATTCTTGCCGATGTGTTTTGATATGTTGAGCCATCGCTTTGCCACCTCTTCGTTGAGGTATTTTTCGTTTACATCTTTCAAATGTTCAAGGAAGCTTTTGATAATTTCAGCTTCAGGAATGAGGTCGTCGTCAGAAAGGCTCTTATAAAGCTTTCGGAGCGCGTCGTGAATTTTTTTCGCGAGCTGCGTGTCGACATGCCATCGGTGCTTGAATTCGTCATCTTCTTTCTCTTTCTTAAAAGCATCACCGACGACAAGTAGGAAATGCACGTGGTTGCGGTTAGATTCGTCTTTTGAAAGTGCCTTGAGAAGGTCTTCTTCGGCTACCATGCCGCCGAGTTCGTGTACCACCTGAACAAGCTCGTCAAATGCAGGCTTTTCTTGTTTATAAAATGCAGACTTACGAATATTTTGGAGTGCAGCGTGCTCAATTTGGCGAACACGTTCTCGAGTAATGTTATATGTTTCGCCAATAGCTTCGAGAGTCATTCGTTCGCCTTCTTTGTCGAGACCGTAACGCTTCGTAAGAACCAATCGTGCCCTTTCAGGAAGTGCCGCTAAAAGGCGCTTGGTAATGTTCTTTGGTTTAGATGATAGAGTTTTTGTTACGGCCATAAATGTCTTTGTTTGTGTATGTTATTTTTAGCACATACCCCAAAAAACGTCAAGTTCTGTCAAGACCCATTTTCTGTGGATACAGCCACCCTTATTCAGACACGACCAAGTTCACCAATTTACCCTTGACGTAGAACGTTTTCTCTGGTATTTTACCGCCCAACTTGGCTGTAATTTCGGGCAAAGCGAGAGCCTTTTCTATGACCTTCGCTTCCTCATCGGTGTCTGTTTCAAAAATTGCCCGCGTTTTGCTGTTTATCTGCACTACAATTTTAAATATAGTAGAAACAAGCTTTTTAGGGTCGTATTCAGGCCACTTTTCTAGATGAATACTCTTCTTATTGCCCAAGCCCGCCCATAACTCATCGGCAACATGCGGCGCGAAAGGTGCAATAAGTTTTAATAATGTGCCATACACTTCTGTTGAAATCAGCACTTCCTTTTCCAATGCATTTGTAAATATCATAAGGGTAGATATAGCTGTATTGCAGGCAAATGAATCAATATCTTCCCCCACTTTTTTGATGGTTTTATGAAGAAGCGCTTCGAGTTCTGGCGAAATGCTTGTGTTCTGGCCCATGCTTTTACCCGCGCCTTTTTTCGCAGATGATGTTGCCTCTACCTTCTCGGCCAACCGCCACACCTTTTCTATAAACCTTCGTGAGCCGATCATATTGTCGGTGCTCCAGGCAATACCTTGGTCGAAAGGGCCCATGAACATTTCGTACACTCGCAAGGTATCGGCACCATATAATTTTACGATGTCATCGGGGTTTACCACGTTACCAAAGCGCTTGCTCATTTTACGGCCATCTGGGCCGGCAATAAGGCCTTGGTTCTTGAGCTTCATGAATGGTTCGAGCCTTGAAACTACGCCAATATCGTACAAAAACTTATGCCAAAAGCGGGCATAAATAAGATGCCTTGTGGCGTGCTCGGCGCCGCCAACATACATATCTACTGGCTGCCAATATTTCTCTTTTTTCGGGTCTATGAGCGCCTTGTTGTTCTTGGGGTCGGCGAATCTCAAGTAATACCACGATGAACCCGCCCATTGTGGCATAGTGTTAGTTTCTCGTTTAGCCGGACCTTTACATGTAGGGCATTTCGTATTTACCCACTTTTCAATGGCAGCCAAAGGCGACTCGCCTGTTCCTGTTGGTAAATACGATTTAACATTAGGTAATTTAAGAGGCAATTCTTTTTCAGGAACAGGAACCACGCCGCACTTTCCACAATGTATAAGAGGAATAGGTTCGCCCCAGTATCGCTGTCGTGAAAAGACCCAATCGCGGAGTTTGTATGTTGTCTTTCTCACAGCGATCTTTTTTCTTTCAAGATACTCAATAATTTCACCCCTGGCAGCGCGGGCATTTTTTCCGTTAAACTCAACTGGTTCAACAAGGAAACCCTGGTGCATATCAGCGTAGCAGGTTTCAAGCGCCCTAATAGACGCGTCTAACTTTTCATCTCCTGAAAATAAAACTGGTTTTAGCTTTATGTCGTATTTTTTTGCGAAGGCGAAATCTCGTTCGTCGTGAGCAGAGCATTTTACAATGCCCGTACCATAATCGGCCAATGCATAATTTGCTACCCATATTGGTAGGTCGCCATTGCCTACTGGGTCTACAATATATCTTCCAGTAAAAATACCTTCAGGCTCTTTTATTTCAGTAAGGCCCGCCGCAACACGCTTTGCAATTAGTTCCTGTGAAAATGTAAGAACTTTTTTCTCATCAGGTGTGTCTTCGATAAGCTTCTTTAAAAATGGATGGTCAGGCGCAATAACCACAAATGTATCCGCGGCAAAAGCCTCGAAGTGGGCCGAAAATGTTTGGATTGTAAAATCGGTATCTTTTACTGGAGCCGTAAAAAGCATTCCCTCACTCCTCCCAATCCAATTTTTTTGTGATTCTTTAATAGATTCGGGCCACTCGTTTAAAAGCTCGAGGTCTTTAAGAAGCCTGTCGGCATATTTAGTAATACGAATAACCCACTGGCGAATAGGCTTTTTTTCTACAACAGAACCGCAACGTTCGCATTTGCCGTTTTCGAGGTCTTCATTGGCGAGGCCAGTTTTGCAGGATGGGCACCAGTTAATTGGCTCATGAGATTCATATGTAAGGCCTTTCTTGTGCATCTGCAAAAATGCCCATTGCGTCCATTTATAATATTCGGGGTCGGTGGTGCTGAGCTCTCGCGACCAGTCATAATTGAAACCTAAAATAGAAAGCTGCTCTTTGTATCGTTTAATATTTTTCTTTACGGCAACAGACGGGTGTATTTTATTTTTGATAGCGAATTCTTCAGCAGGAAGGCCGAAGGCGTCCCATCCCATGGGGTGCAGCACATTAAAACCGCGCATTGTTTTGAAGCGCGAATAAATATCGGTGGCAATGTAGCCTTTAGGGTGGCCTACATGAAGACCTGTTCCTGACGGATACGGGAACATGTCTAAGACAAAGCTTTTCGGGCGCTCTTTACCTTTTGCGCCGCCAACACCGCCCTCTTTCGTCTTATATATACCGCTCTTTTTCCATGATGCCTGCCACTTTTTTTCTA
>CALMYA010000045.1 GCA_937873535.1 uncultured bacterium
TGCGCCAATTTCGTCTTTCTTTATGAATTCAGGGTTCGTTGCCGATATGTGCATAGCAATATCGTATGCGAGCGTCTTAAATTCAACATTTTTTGAAACGAAGTCGGTTTCTGAGACAAGTTCTACCATTGCGCCTATGGTGCCATTTGAATGGATATAGGCTGAAACTACACCTGCGCCGAATTCTCTGTCGCCTTTCTTGGCCGCTATTTCAGCGCCTTTCTTCCGAAGAAGGATGAGGGCTTTTTCTTCGTCGCCTGCCGCCTCTTCAAGGGCTTTCTTGCACTGCATGACGGAAATGCCCGTCTTGTCGCGAAGTGCCTTGATTTGATCCATGCTGATTTCTGTAGCCATAATACTGTTCGGGATAGAGTTAATTATATCAAACTATTGGTAATCTTTCAGGCCCTTTAAGGTGTCGTGTGGATAAGAAAACGGCCTATACTAAGGCTATTTTCTATCGACACTATTTACTTTTACTCCTTTTTAGGCTCGCCGACGAGCTTTTTGCCTTCTGCGTAAGCATCGGCAATTTTATCGGTGAAGTAGGAAACGCTGGCCATTGCTGAGTCGTTCGCAATAATAGGATATGTGAGCACTGAAACGTCGCAGTCGGAACCTGCAAGAGCGATAACAGGAACCTTACGCTCGTGCGCTTCAGCTACTACGATGTGCTCTTTCTTAGGGTCGACAACAAAGATAGCGCCAGGCAATGTTGACATACCTGTGATGCCGCCGAAGAGGCCGTTCAAGCGTTCTATTTCGCGGTCTATCATAAGACGCTCTTTCTTTGTGTACATATTAAGTTCGCCTTTTTCGCGCTTTGATGAAAGGTCGAGAAGCTTCTCAACTCGTTTTCGAATATTATCAAAATTTGTAAGAGTGCCGCCAATCCATCGGCCTGGCACGTTTGGCTGGCCCATTCGCTCTGCAGCTTCTTTTACAGCCTGTCGAGCCTCGCTTTTGCTACCTACAAATACTACCTGCTTGCCTGTTGAGGCAACCTTTTTAACGAATTCTACAGCCTTTTCAAGCTGAGCTTCTGTTTTTTCGAGGTCGAAGATTTCTACCTTGTTTTTTGTACCGAAAATAAAGGGTTTTACCGTAGGGTGACGGCGTGATTTGACGAAACCATAGTGGGCGCCAACATTATACATGGCGTCCAGAACGGGGTTTTTAGTATCTGTTTTTGCTGACATAAGTAGGAGGAGTTTAGCATATGGGCTAATCATTGGCAACCATAAGTATCCTATCTCCCCTAACCCATCTATATGAAAGTTAAAAACCGCATCCTCCACTAGGGTAAGATGCGGTTTTTGAAAGTTTTAAGAGCTTTTGCTCACGGCCAACTTCCGCCGAGTGGGGATACCACCATGTTCTACAAGAACTTGCGAAAAACACCGATCCAGTGGAAATCCCGGATGACGGGGATGTCGATGCCAAGGTTCTCTTCGAACTCAGGCGTCGCCCACTGACCGAAGCGTTTCTTCCATCCCGACGGAGTGTCGTAGGTGCCCGGCACGGGCACGTTAGCTCCGGGGTGTAAGATGCGATTGTAGAAGTAATCGTTGATGAAGGTGCGTTCGAAGTCCATCTCAAGCTCGTGCTTGCTGTTGCCAACAGGCACAGTTTCGATGACCACGAAGCGCCCTCCCGGTTTGAGCACGCGACGAATTTCCGCTTCGGCCTTCTGGTTCTGGGCTTCATGGTGCAAAACGTTGGTTGCCAGCACCACGTCGAATTGTCCGTCATTGAATGGGGTCCGATAGCCGTCGAAGGTTTTGAATGGAATCTCCACACCTTGATGGCGATAGTCACGGACGTCGACGCCTGTGACCGAGATGCCTTGCTTGCTGATTTTTTCAGCCACTTGGCCGTCGCCGGTGCCGAAGTCAAGCATAGTCAATTGACCAACTTTCATATCGGCTCCTTCGCTCAGAATCCACGGGGAAACTTGCTCAGTGATGATGTCTGCACGCCTCGAGAGACATGTCTCAATCTTGTCTTTGTGCTCGACGAAGGTGCGATTCCATTTGTGCTCGAGCTCCTCAAGTTTTTTCTCCCGCTCAACAGTCCCCATGAATTGCAGGGGCCAGTTGTTGTATTGCAGGGGATGAAACCCAAGTGCTTTGATGATTTCGAGCAGGTCTTCGAAGACGGTGTTGGAGATTTCACGAGTGCGGAAGCCTGCCTTGAGGCGGGCCAGCATCTTCTTCGAAGTTGAGCTCGGGACGTGCCGATTAAGGCTGAGGTCTGCACTGGTGAAACCTGCAGCGTTCTGTGTGCTTTTAGTTGTCATGGAACGTATTGTTTTTTGGGCTTGGGGTTGTCTGGTTTTCGGAAATACTAACAAAATTCAAATAAACTAATAACATACTGCTTATATATTGTCAAATATTTCGTAAGGCACTCTCAAGCTCTAACCACCGCATATACTTACCGTGTACATACACACGTTAATGAGGTTGAGGGTGCTATATTAAATTACTCTTCGTCACTCACAGCGGCACTTCCTATATTCCCTCCCTCCTCGGCTTTCAAAATGGCTTCCATTATAGGGTCGATATTGCCTTGCATGATGCCGTCTTTGCCTTCTATGTTGTGCCACGACTCTTTAATGCGGTGGTCGGTAACGCGGTCTTGCAAGAAGTTGTATGTGCGAATTTTTTCAGAACGGTCACCGGTTCCAATTTGGTCTTTACGGTCTTTGGCGAACTTTTTAGCGTCTTCCTCATCTTTTAATTGTTCAAGCTTTGCAAGCAAAATACGCATAGCCTGTTCGCGGTTCTTTAGCTGGCTTCGCTCAGATGTGCAGCGCACATCTACACCAGTTGGCTTGTGAATAAGGCGCACGGCAGTTTCTACCTTGTTTACGTTCTGGCCACCGGCACCACCTGAACGCGAGAGCTCCATTTCAATTTCGGCTGGGTTTACTTCAAATGTAACTTTTTTACGAAGTGGTAAAATTGCCACAGACGCTGTGGATGTGTGTATTCGGCCCGACTTCTCTGTATCAGGAACGCGCTGAACTCGATGCACACCCATTTCGTGCCGCATGTATTTATATACCTCTTTACCGCGGAATTCGTATGTTGCCTGTTTGAACCCGCCAAGAGAACTTTCAGATGAGTCGACAAGGCGTGATGTCCACCCTTTTCGTATTGCATACTTTTGATACATATCGGCCAATTGCTGAGCAAACAATGCAGCCTCTTCGCCGCCGGCGCCTGCGCGTACTTCAAGAATCATTTCTGACGGAAACTCATCAGCCGCGTCATCTTCTTTCATAATAGCTGCTACCTTCTCTTCAATTCCTTTTATTTGAGCATCGAGTGTTGCCAATTCTTCTTTAGCCATTTCGGCCATACTGGCATCTGCCGCCATCACTTCAACCTCGGCTTTTTGTTTCAAAAGGCGCTCGTATTCATACGCAAAAAAGCTAGTCTTATGGTTTTGTTTTAGTTCGTCGAGATTTTCCATGTTATTGGTATATATTTTTGCCTGAATCGCGTCTTCATTATTCTATCAAACTCTCAAAAGAAAAAGCCACGAATTGAATCGTGGCTTTTTCTTGTGCGTCGTTATTTTGAAGACTTCTTTTCTTTCTTTGGAGCGGCACCAGCTGCGCGGGCCTTGAACTTTTCTACTCGGCCGGCTGTGTCGAGAACCTTTTCAGCGCCCGTATAGAACGGATGGCAACGTGAGCAAATTTCGACGTTGACCTTTTCTTTAGTTGAACCCATGGTAAAAACGGCTCCGCAGGCGCAGGTAAAGGCTGCATTTGGAAAATATGGTGGGTGAATGTCTGCTTTCATATAAAGGGTACTATATCGCATGACCCGCAAAAAGGCAAATCAAAAATAGAGGTCATACGAGCAAATTAGCCCTTGGGTTTTGTGGAGACTTGCGAGGGCGACTGGCCCGAGCACGAGGAATTTTCTAGCAAGAAAATATCCGTGCTCCACAAAACCCAAGGGCTAATTTGCTTGGATGATATCTATGTTTGCTTGAATTGCCTGCACCCTTGTCATAACACTTCGCCCGTAAGCGCATGTTGAACCGCCGCTGCCATAGTACTTGCAGGCAGCCTTTATTTCGCCCGTATAGCTTCCGCCGGCGGCACCAAGGTCGCCAAGATACATGGCTGAGGCCATAAAGGCATCAAGAGGTCTCCATGGGTCGGCAGTAGTTACATCAAGCGCAGCAGACAAGCGGCTCTTAAACAAAGCCCACGTTGAAGGGATGAATTGAGCCGGACCCATAGCACCGCCGTACCCCACTTCGAGTGGGCACGACACTACAGTTTTGTACGGATCACGACCAAGCGCACCAGTAATTTCCAAAAATGGCTGCACATCGCGTGTAGGCTTCATTACCTTCAAAACTGACGCGCCTGTGCTCTTTCTTGTGCCGTTTCCTGTTGCTGGGTCGGCCAAATAACATTGCCCCACATTGGCGCCTAAGTTACTTTCTTGCTGAATAATGGCCAGGAGGAAGGCTGGATCAACTCCGGTTTTGCCGGCAACAATTTTAGCCAAGGCAACCGCATCGCCGAATTTTATGGCCGCGGTGTCGCGAAGCTGGAACAGCTGGTTTCTTATTTTTGCTGCCTCAGCCTGTTTGTTGGCAATAATAGTCTGGTACCCTTTCTGCTCATTTTTATTGGCATTCAGCAGCCTCTGCTTTTCAGCTTCAGACTGCTTTATAAGGGCCTGCTCTTTTTGAACATTTACCTTGGTGTCTATCTCCTGATCGCGTTTATCATCGAGCTGCTCTTTAGCTGTTTCGTTTTCTTGCTTAGCTTCCTTAATGTCATCAAGGTGGAATTTCATCGACTGCTTAATTGAAGTGTAAGAGTCGAGGTCTATGAAAAATTCAGAAAGGTCTTTCGAACTAAGTAATGCTTCTGCCAAGCTATAGTTGTCAATTTCGCGCGTGCGCTGAATTATTTGCGCCAAAGACTCTTTGCTTTTATCGATACGTCCGCTGAGCGCTGTAATAGTATTGCTCTTTACGTTAATGTCTTTACCCAAGTTTTTTATAGAAATTTCATGCGCCTGTATTTTAAGCTGCGCCTGTTTTATTTTGGCATTCAAAATGGCGATATCACGGGAAATTGAAGACCCTTCTTGCTTCTTCTGGTCTAAAATAGCCTGCTGATTAGCAATTTCTTGCTCTATTTGTTGAAGTTGGGCCCGAAGCGCCGCCTGCTGTTCAGGGGTAAGGTCTTGAGCATTTGCTACATTTACCGAAGAAAGCGCAAAGCTACAGCAGGCTACAAAAATAAAGCCTGCTGTCAGAATCTTATATATATTTTTTGACAAAAAAAGGCGCGAAGTAGGCATAGGCGCCTGCAGTGATGACATAGAATCTATTATAAACGATTTTCGGCGATAGAAAAAGGGATGAAGGTGCGGATGCGAAGTGACACCGGGAGAGAAATAACAAAACAACCTTCACACTTAGGGAGACTTGCGAGTTGCAACGAGCACGAGGAATTTTTCAGTAGAAAAATATCCGTGCTCCCTAAGTGTGAAGGTTGTTTTGTTATTCTTTAGCCGGAACTTCAGTATCCGCACCTTCTGCCCCCTCTTCATCTTTCTTACCCTTCTGATCTGAAACGCCAATAGCTTCCATATCGATAGTTGTGACCGCATCTTCTTCTTTCTCTTCTTTAGGAGCTGAAACTAGAGCAACAACCTCTTCGGCATCTGCTTTAGCAGTAACACCTTCTGGGAGTTTAATGTCTTGAACCTTAATTTGGGCTGCGAAGTCTACAAGAGAAGAAATGTCGACTTCAATTGAGTGAGGAAGGTCTTTAGGAAGAGCCTCAATTTCAATTTCGTGCATTACCTTAATAAGGATACCGCCGAGATTCTTAACAGCGAGAGATTCGCCTGTAAATTCGAGGGGTACGGCAACTTCTACCTTCTTACCCTTTTCAATTACGTAAAAGTCGACATGCTTAACCTTGTCGGAAACAGGGTCGAGGGCAACATCGTGAATAAGGGTGTCATGGTCTTCATCGGCACCTGTAAGAGTGACAATAGTAGACTCACCGGCAGACCTCCAGGCCTTCATAAACTCTACTTCTTTAATAGAAATAGGTGTAGATTCTGCTTTTGGACCGTAAAAAACGCCAGGTATTAAACCCTTAGCTCGTACGCTTGCGGCGCTGTTTTTAGGCCGCGTTTCAATGGCTAATTTCAACATAGTTCCCTGATTATATAGATATCCGCAAAAAAGGCAACCTTATACACCTTATACCCATTAAGGCTGACGCACATTGCCTAGTTTCCTGAATCTGTACCTATTACCTCATCATCGGGCGTACCTGAATAACTTGTGCAGCTTGTAGGAGAAGCAGTGAACAGTGGGTACGAGAACGCAAGGCAGGTTGACTTCGCTACATCAAGCGTAGCACCGCCTTTAGACACGAAAATTCCGGTTTTCTTGTTTCCGACAGCACTTTCATAGTTTTGCCACATAAGTGCAAATGAAGCGATAATTGTTCCGTATTCAGGAAAGCTTGAGTCGATGCCTCCCCACATGTGGTAACAAAATGGCCCTGCTGACATGTCGCGAGGGTCGACAGGAATCTGAGGAAGGTATCCGGCCGATACAAGCTCTTGCGAAACACCGTCGAATAAATCGCACTCATCATTACTGTGTTTGCCTGGAAGAGCAACGCTTGTCAACAAACCCGCGTAATCGTACGAATTCTTTTCACCGTATAGTTCAAGTGCCACCCTAACAGCTTTCATGTCCTGCCTGCGGCGAGCATCGTCGGCTTTGTATTTTGAAGCCTGAAGGTTCGTCATTACGACAGAAGAGAGTATTCCTATAATGGCAATAACGACAATAAGTTCAATGAGAGTGAAGCCTTTTCTCATGTGTGATGTCCTAAATGTTCTATCAAAAATGTTCATATGTTTTATATTATTTTTCATTTTATGCGTAGTTCAATTATTTGAGGTTCGGCCAATGCTTGTTTAAAATAGAAAATAGCAAAAATGAGTATAGCTACTGCAATAATAGTAGATAACACCAACGCTTGGCGCTCGTTTCCTACAAAACCAGCTTTTACCAGAAAACGTGCAAAACCTGATCGCGTTGAAAGCCCGTCGGCAGCATACCGAGAAACTGATGGTGCATCTTCTTCAAATTGAACATATTCTGACATAGTGTTCTATATTTTACGCTAATTTATTCATTATTTTTAACTTCTCTTCTACTACCCTCTCTACTGCTTCTACCGATAAACCAAGGAACTTATAAGGCGCCACTTCGTCGGGGTTTGCTTCAAGCAAAGACTTCTTAAGGGCATCGCGATAAGCTACACGCAATTCGGTATTGTAATGAACAATAGATATACCTGCTTCAACTGCTGCCTTTAATTCATCATTACCTATACCCGATGCACCGTGAAGCACGAGCGGTACGCCAGCACTGGCGTCTATATCCTTTATTCTCTCAATATTTATTTTTGGATTCCCTCCTTTAACAATACCGTGAACATTACCTACTGCAGGGGCCAACATATCTACACCCGTCTCTCGTACATATTTTGCCGCGTCTTCTGGGGATGTCATAGCGACGCCATCTGGTACTGCATCTAATATTTTAGAAGATGTACCAATGTAGCCAAGCTCGCCTTCTACTAATATGTCTCTACCTGTTTCGGCGCATACCTGCTTAACATATTCTACAACCTTACGGGTTGCTTCTATATTTACTGCCATATCGAGCTTAGCATTGTCAGTAATTACAGCATCGAAACCTGCTTCTATGGCTTCCTTAACCTTTTCAAAAGCATATGTGTGGTCTGCATTAAGAAAAACAGGTTGATTATACTTTTCTCGAACTGCTTTAACTAAAGCAACTACTTCTGCTACGCCCGTAAATTCTCTTTCACCTTCTGATACACCAATAATAACTGGAACATTTAACTTTCGCGCGGCATTAACTATACCGTGAAAGGATTCTAAGTTTGAAATGTTAAAGTGGCCAATAGCAACTCCGTTTTCTTTCGCAGCCTGAACGTATTCTCGAAGGGTCTTCATTTAGGAATATGATTATTTGTTAAAACCTTTTTGTACCACTATTAGTTTGAAGTTGTTGAACTGCTTTTTGATGTGCTTTTAGCCTCTGTGTTTGTTTGAGATGAAGTGTTATTTTGTGCTGAAGCAGAATTTGTATTGTCATTACTTAATGTAACTGGCAATACATTAACTATAATATTTCGAGACGGGCTATATATGAATGCCTTGCTTGCCTTAGAGTAAATAAGCACTTTGTCGCCATTTACTGAACCGGCAAAAGCTGCCTGCTGCTTAATTGCTGCGGCTGCATCATTAATTGTAAGCACCTGGGGGGTCTCGCCTGTCGGTAAAAGTATTATTTTAGAAATAGTAGCAACTAGGCCTTCAATTTCTTTTTGTTCCATTGCCGCCTTAACTTCAGGGTTCTTGAGCGCCTCTACTTCTTGGTTTTTAGTGTAATAACCCCAACCAAGCGCCACCACGGCTACCAGCAATATAAATGTTAATAAACCCTTCCCTCTTCTAGATTTCTTTTTTTGATTTGGCTGAGCTTGCGCTGGGCCTGCGGTTATAGATTCTGTTTGTTCAATATTTTTCATTTTCATTATTACTTAAGCTTAATTTTAAAAACTTTCATGAGCTTCTATAAGATATTACAGAAAAACTTATACACATATTATATCACACCGCTGGCTACTGGTAGCACACGCCACTACTAATTACCCGCTGGTGCTTCCGCCGTTACCGGCTCAGGAGTTGCCTCAGGCGCTGCTACTGGAGCTGCACCTTTGTTCGAGGCTTCAGTGCTTACCACCACTTCAGTAGGGACTACTTGTGGAGCTACTTCTGTTACAGCCTCAGAATTACCTTCTTCTGTACTACTGCCGGTTTCTGTAGTTGTTCCTGTATTTTCATCAGTATTACCTGTGTCTGATGGTGTGGATGTGGTAGTAACAGTTGTAGTTGGTGTTGCAGTTGGTACTGAATTACTTACAGAATATGACCCGCCATTTATAAGCAGATTCTTAAATTGCTCTTTCGTAACACATACATCGTCGACGCACACCTTTCCTTGTACATTCATTCTCGTGCCATCAAGCGAGAACCATGCAAATACACCCTGCATTTTCTTATTCAACTCTTTTACCGCTTCTACTAACATGGCCACAATTGGTCGTACTGAAAGTGATAGATAATCTCCGCCTGAAGATACGGCTTCGGGCACAACACCTTGAACCTCTTGTGCAATGAAACCAACTTCATTTTGAGAACCAAAACGATCCTTATCTTTCCAATCAAATGTTACGGCTCTTAATGCTAAAACTTTCGCCAATCCATCTCCAGATTCTATTCCAACAATATTTTCCTTTAGCCTTTCATCTGATGGGTCACGAATAATGTTTCCGGAGGCATCTGTTGTAAGGTTTGTAGCACCACCAAGAAGAGCTGATGAACGTATAGAACCTGTGACGACAAGTGCTTGGTCTGGGGTGGAGGTGCCGATGCCCACATTACCAGCACTTGTTACTGTAAATAATTTTGCATTTGTAGATGATGCTATTGTAAATACATCTGCTGTCGCGCCTGCAGTACCTGTGACGGCGAGCTTGGCAGATGGAGTTGTGGTGCCGATGCCTATATTTCCATTAGAATCAATTGTCATCCTGGTAGTACTTGCTGTAATAAACTCTAGACCTCGGGCAACACCTGCGCCAGAATTTTCAGTCCCAAATATCATATTTGAAGTTGTTGCACTCCAACCTATAACTGAACGCACATAGTTTGTGGCACTTGTATATGTAAGATAATTACGAATAGTACTTGTCGCTGTACCATTTCGATATGCAACGACTTGTGTACCTTCTGTCACTATCGCTGAACCATTTCCTCCACTTTGACTCAAAGTTATCACTCCATTTGAAGAACTTAAAGTTATAGACCCAGCAACAAGCGAAGCTGCCCCTCCTCCGCCTACAGATAAATATACCGAACCAACACCTGTATAAGCAGAACCTAGGTTTAGTACTACGCCACTACTTGCACTTGAAACAAGATTCCAGGTGCCTCCCGAACCGCCAGTTGTTAGGGTATTTACACCTGTAGAACCTACCGCCCATTTACCATAATTTGAAGCGTCGTAACCAAACCTTGCTACCTCTGTTGTATCAATAACGTGCAGCTTTGCTACTGGGGTGGTAGTACCAATACCAACATTTCCAGTAGAAGTTATTCTCATCCTCTCATTTACAGCCAATGTGCCGCCTGTATGAAATTTTAATACCGCGTTTGCACTCGAAGAAGCTGTACCTAAAGAAAGTGCGCCATCAGATGTATACAGATATCCATCATTTGCTCCACCTATAGTATAAGAAGCATTGCTGTATGCAGAACTATTAACACCAAAATCTATATAGTATTTAGAATCATTGCCGTTATCTGATGTGGCGACATAATCAGAAGATGCACTCACACCACTATTTCTGTTTTGAACATTTAACTGAGCATAGCTATCTACATTCGCGCCGAAATGTGCAATTGAGTTTGGAAGTGGTGTACCTCCGCCTATAACTAGATAGTCTGCAGTTGTGGTACCGACAACGGTTAAGGCATTACTTGGAGTTGTTGTGCCGATACCGACATTACCAGTAATGTAATAAATATCGCTACCAGTTGTTGTCCATTGGCTTGAAATTTTATTTGCCCACTCTGTTGTGCTTGCAGTAAGAGGAATATTGTAACCAGATGTGAGTGAAAATATTCCGGTAGAATTCGCATAGCTTAAACCTGTAGCAGACGATGATATAAGACCTCGAGCCGTTGATGAGAAGTCGGAGATTGTTGCAGCTAACTGTGTACCTGTGTGATTTGTTCTATCGATATAATATGAAGCTGCCTGTGAATTTAATAAGCCGGAATTTGTTGCATACGTAGAAGTTGCAGAATAGAGCGTTGAAGTTGAAACAGACAGCGTATTACCATTCCACACTAAATTTGTGCCGGCAGTAATACGGGTAGAGGGGGTGGTGTAAAACAACAATGTTGAACTCGCACTTGCAGCAGCTAATGCCCACTCTGTTGTACTTGCAGTAAGTGGAATATTGTAACCAGATGTGAGTGAAAATATTCCGGTAGATGTTGCATAACTTAGCCCAGTTGCAGAAGATGAAAATACGCCGCGAGTTGTTGATGTAGAAAAAGATGTGATGCCTGTTAGGTTAGAACCGTCGCCGTAAAAAGTATTTGCTGTTACATCGCCAGTAAAGTTACCGTTACCAACAACAGCTAGCGCCGCCGCTGAAGTTGTAGTGCCAATGCCTACATTCCCTTTTAAATATGAATTGCCAGTGTCACCAGCAACTTCAAACAAAGAAGTTCCAACGCTATTTTTAAGTTCATAACCGTAACCTGCCGCGCCGTATACTTGGTTAACCAAAACAAACGAATTTGATAATACAGAGTTAGCAGTTGCAGCACTTTCTAGCGATGTGTACCAAGCGGGGTCAGGTGTAGAACCGTTTGAAAAGAACGAATACTTATCACCAACGTTGTGAAGCGTTATGCCGCCAGATACATCGAGACGAGCTGTTGGGTTAACTGTACCGATTCCAAGATTTCCATCAGCAGTCAGAGCCATTAAGTCATCGTTCGCAAAGAAACCAAAAGTCATTTTAGGCAAAGAACTCGATCTGAAATAATCGATATGCCCCATTTGATTATAATCATCAGAAACTCCGAACCGAAGTGACGCACCATGGGTATTATCAGGAGTATTTGGAGCATACAATGCTTGAAGGCTCGGCCACGGGTTTGCAGATTCATTTACGACATGAAGTGATGCCACGCCACCAGTTGCATGGTCAACAATAGTGAGCGGGCTATCGACTGTTGAAGTTCCTACCCCAACATAACCGCCTGTGTAATAAATATCTGAACTAGATGTTGCCCACAAACTTGGGCCACCGGCTGATATACCCGTTAAATTTGAACCGTCGCCGTAAAAAGTATTTGCAGTAAGGCTACCGGTAAAAATACCATCACCAGCAACACCAAGAGTTGCTGCCGGAGAAGATGAGCCTATGCCAACATTTCCTGCTGCAAAATTTATATTGCTTCCATTTGTATCCCATTGGCTTGATACACCTGTTGTTAAATGCTCGATAGTATTAATAATTGTTGAAAGCGCAGGCGGCTGAGAATAACTTGCACCAGACGACGTGTTTGTTACATAAGTATTTTGAATAATTGGCTGGCTTGCTGAATTACTGCTTTGTTCAAGCGATACAACTCTTTGAAAAATATTATTTATTTGAGACTGTACATTTCTTAAAAAAGAAGAGCTGCCGCCCGTAGGTGCTGCTGAAGATATTACCGATGATTGATTATTTTGCGCATCAGTATCGTCTTCATCGTTTCCGTTGTTATTTGAATTAGTAATAACCTTATTAATTGGGGCCGCCAACGTTTCAACATGACGGAAGAATATTGGTTCTAAAATATCTGCACCTTTATCGACAATACTATTCCAGAGATTACTTATTTGTGATGCACCGAAAGACAAATTTACAGTCGCTACTTCAGAGCTTGACCGCAAAGAAGCATATGTAGGCATTTTTACCGGCTTAAGAGCGGAAGAATTATTAACGTTTATTGCTTCATTTTCTATAAACGAGCCAAAGGAAACTACAGAAGCACTAATGGCCTGTATTGGGTTCTTAAAAGAAAACGGTGTAATAGAAATGTCTTCGGCACGTACAGAATAAGGGCAAAGCACTAGTGTGCATATCAAAACGAACAAACCCTTTGAAAGGTGCCTTTTCATGTCCATACATTATATATAAAAAAACGGTTAAATTCTATAAAAAAAGTCTTAGTTATCAACACTTTTGTTACTTATGCTATACTTTTATGATAAATATATGGGATTTTTTTCAAAAACCAAGAAAAACCTCGAATTTGTGGCTATGGGCGATGTTGTTATCGACCAATTCATACGCCTCAAGCAAGCTCATCAGACCATTAACAAAGAAAATCAGCAGACAGAACTCTGCATGGTTTTCGGTACTAAAATTCCATTCGAATTTGCAGAAGAAGTGGTGGCCGTTGGTAACAGCGCTAATGCGGCGGTTTCGGCCGCGCGTCTTGGCCTATCTTCTGGCTTAATTGCTCATGTTGGAAGTGACGAAAACGGCAAGCGTTGCATCGCAAAACTTCAAGAAGAAAAAGTTTCAACCGAATTTATAGGAGTGCACGAAGGCATGACCACCAATTATCATTTCGTATTATGGTTTGGCAGCGAGCGCACAATTCTCATCAAGCATGAAGACTACCCAGAAATGATGCCCGACATAGGTTCACCAAGTTGGCTTTATTTAAGTTCGCTCGGCGAGCATTCACTTCCCCTTCACGGAGTTATTGCCGATTATCTTGAAGCACATCCAAATATTAATGTTATATTCCAGCCTGGCACGTATCAAATTAAATTTGGAGCAGAGGCATTAGCTAGGCTATACAAACGTACCGCTTTGTTTTTTTGCAATTTAGAAGAAGCTCAAATTATTTTAAAAAACAACACTCGCGATATTCCTGTACTTCTTGCAAACATGCGCGCACTTGGCCCCACCCTTCCCATAATTACCGATGGCCCAAACGGTTCTTATACTTTTATTCGCGATGCCGATGGTACCGAGCACGTAGGTTTCATGCCAATTTACCCCGACATTGCGCCGCCATACGAACGAACCGGTGCAGGTGATGCTTTCGCTTCTGCATTTAGTTCTGCAATTGCTCTTGGTAAATCTGAAGAAGAAGCGCTCAAATGGGGTTCTATAAATTCAATGAGTGTATGCCAATTTATTGGCGCGCAAAAAGGTTTATTAAGCGCAGCAAAAATTGAAGACTACATAAAAAAAGCTCCGGCAGATTGGGGCGTGCGAAAGATTGTTTAAGGTGGCGACGGATTGCGTCGCCAATATTATTTTATTTTGCAAAAAAAGTTGTAAAAATTATGTGGAAAAGTAATTTTAGCCTTATTTTAAGGGCTATTTTTCTTTATAAATTTTTGATAGAGAATTCATGTTGGTCTGTTAAGCTGAAAGTATTATAATAATTATAAAAATAAGTATGAATGAACCTGTTACTGAAGAAAGGCTAAAAGTAGTGCTTAGCAATTATCCTACTAAGGATGATTTAAAAGTCACGTTAAATAATTTTCATAAAGAACTGCTTGAAGATATCCGCGATGTTATCTTTGAAGCAGTTGAAATACAAGGAATTAAAACTGATAAGGCCATCGCAAGATTAGATAGACATATCGCAGAAAATTCATTAGAGCATAATAAATTTGACGCAAGAATTCACATACTTGAAACAAAAGCTGCGTGATAAAATAACGCGAATTATATTAAAGTGTATCAGAAACAAATTGGAATCTTGATACCCAATTTCCGTCTATAAATACTTTTTCCATAAATAGCGAAGCTGGCCGTACCCAGAATTTTGAAACATCATTTTCATACAGCGCTTCGTACACAACAAGATCTTCAAGAGATTCACTATGCTTCGCGATGCCCAGAACGCGGTATAAATTTCCTTTCTTGGAGTGTTTATATACTCCAGGTTTTATTTCAGTTAACATGGCCGCGTAGTTTTTTTCCTGTTCCGTTGGGTCTGCGTCCTTCCCTGTCGGAATATCTTTCTTCATAAACATATTTACCATGCCGGCATAGCAAGTTTTGCAGACATGAAGTTTTTGCACATTCTGTTCAGCACCTTGATTCTCGTCGTGCCCTTTCTCAGGCGGGCTGAATATTAAGCCACCAAAATCATCTAGTTCCTTATGGCAAAAATCGCAAATTGGCTGGATGGACATAGTTATATATTACTTATTATTCTTCCTTTGTATGACCATCTTTACCGCCTCTTTTATGTGTTTCTCGCCCATTCCATAATGTTCTATCAGTTCATCAGGTTTTCCAGATTGCCCAAACATATTTTTAACGCCAATAAATTCTATTGGAACTAGCACAGAGCCGCCCGACGCCTCAGAATTTCCGCCCGAATACGCTGCCAAACATTCAGCAACAGCACTGCCTAATCCTCCTATAATTTGATGCTCTTCAACGGTAACCAGCGCGCCTGTTTCTTTTGCTAGCGCTGCAACTGCATCAGCATCTATTGGCTTTATTGTTGATAAGTTCATAACCTTAACGGCTATTCCCTCTTTTTCTAAAGCTTTTGCCGCTTTTATTGCACGGTGAACAAGTGCACCACAGGCAATTACGCCAACATCATGATGAATATTTTTAGGCTGACCGTGGGCATCGCTGGCTATTTCATAAAAAATTTGTGCTTTACCAATTTCAAAAGGAGTTTCTTCGGTGGTAAGAATTGGCGATTTGTCGCGGGCAAGACGGATATAAACAGGGGTATCCGTGCCGCCATCTTTTTTCGAGCTCGCCACGGCAATTGTAGCTTTTTTTGCCTCAATAGAATCGCACGGTACAATAACCGTCATGTTCGGAATGACGCGAGTAATGGCAATATCTTCAATGGCTTGATGCGTGCCGCCGTCGGGGCCAACAGAAACTCCGGCGTGTGCGCCAACAATTATTACTTTGCGATCGTTATAGCAAATAGTAGTGCGAATTTGTTCCCAATTTCTGCCAGGAGAAAACATTGCATATGAAGCGATAAAAGGAATTTTACCCATAGCCGCCATACCAGATGCAACTGAAGCCATATTTTGTTCAGCTACTCCCACTTGAACGAAGCGCCTAGGAAACTTTTGCGCGAACGCCAGCATGCGGGTCGATTCTGTAAGGTCGGCACATAGACCAACAACTCTTTCGTCTTTTTCTGCTACTTCAACCAAACCATCACCAAAACCCTCACGAGTAGCCGCCTGCTCCACATCTGCATCAAATATTTTTTTATTTAGTTTTGGGTCGGTGTTTTTCATAATGGAATTTACTCGCAGATGTAAAAATTAATTTAAAATCAGATAGGAAACAATAAAAACAATAGCCACAAGAACCATATCAAATAAGCCGATAGTTTTTCGAACTATATTATTTATAACCGTAAGCACCAAAGCAATTGATACAACATAAATAATTGGGTACACATACCCCGCGACATAACCCTGAGTGTTATCTATTCCTACAACATATTTATAGAAGAAAATAGCGGCAAATTGCAAAACAGAAAATATGACGACCCACACGGATACAAATTGCACTTTTTGAAGATTTTCTGGTTGGTTGTAATAGGACATGTTTATATGATTGGAATTTTATTTTTTAAGATCCGCAAGCGCCACCTCGACCTGCTTCGACTTTTCTGGCGCGCCGCTAACATCTGCAATTCCCGGCGGCGTACCGTGCCATTCGTAGCGGTTTTCCATATATGATACACCGCGACCTGGAACAGTGTGGCAAACAACCATCGACGGTTTGTCGAATACGCCCTTAGCTTCGCGTGCCGCGGCAACAATGGCTTCCATATTATGGCCGTCTATTTCTTGCACGTGCCAGCCAAAAGCTTTCCATTTGTCATACAAAGACGTGAGCGGAAGTATGTCTTCGGTGTTGCCGTCTATTTGAATATTATTTCTATCTATAAATGCAATTAAATTGCCAAGTTTTTTTGATGAGGCCAAAAGGCCGGCCTCCCATATCTGACCTTCATCGTGTTCGCCGTCGGAAAGTAATGCGTATATAAAGCGTGGAATTATTTTGCCTGGCGCTTCGCCGCCATGGTCGATATTATCGGCAATAGCCATACCTACAGCCTGCGAAAGGCCAGAGCCCAATGGGCCTGAGCTTGTTTCAAGCATAGGTAGAAATTCGCGGTGCGGATGACCTTGAAGTCTTGAACCGAATTTTCGGAGCGTCTTTAATTCTTCGACAGGAAAGTAGCCCGCGTGTGCCATTGTTGAATACAGCACTGGGCAAATATGGCCATTAGAAAGCACTACTCTGTCGCGTTCAGGCCAATCGGGCTTTTTAGGTTCGTGTTTTAAAATATTAAAATAGAGCGCGGTAAAAACATCGGCCATACCAAGTGGCCCTGCGCTATGGCCCGACTTCGCCTCAGCAAGCATTTCTATAATTGAAATACGTATCTGCCTTGCCTGCTCTTCGAGTTTTTTTGTTTCTTCATCAGAGAGGAACATATAGAAACATTATACCAGAATCTGGAAAATCTTGCGGGCGCTGTTAAGCTATTTATTAAAAAGTACGATATACGGTTAGAAAAAATCAATATTGACTCATCCTCTCGACGGAGTAGTATATACATACAAATGGCCATGTACATGTGTACAAAGGCTCCGGAGATCCCGCCCCACAAAGGCGGGAATCGCTTTTTATATATTTAAAAAATAACCTTTCTAATTTGCTCCATTATTTGAGTGAACAAAGAGCGTTCTATTCTGGTCATTCTGCGGGTAAATCTGACAGTACTCAATAAACGCAGCTGAGAAAGCAAAGCCACAAATACTACATTTTGAAAAGTAAAAGAAAAATAGTACGGATTGTCTTTGGGCATGGAAGTAAGAGGAACTCCTAAAACAATTTTACGATTGAACCTTTTTAAAACCAATACAGGCCTTTCAAAATCAGCGTTCCTGCCATCCTGCTCATCCCCTATATTTAACCCTATAGAGCACCACCAGATATCTCTTTGGTGCACCGCTGGAAAATTGTCACCTTGCATACCTTTGTGTATTTCTTTTTTCCGCTTATTCCACGCATCAAAATCTTTCTGCATCCCGCAATTATGCAATAGTCCACATTAAGAACCCATCAAAAAATTATGAAGATTTTTCTAAAATTTTCTCAAATTCCGCCACCGTCTCCGCGGGCTTGGCCGAATCAAAAATAGATGAACCGCAAACAAGCCGCGTGGCGCCAGCCTCATGTAAACTTGCGGCATTTTCAATGCTCACTCCACCGTCTACTGAAATAGGCGTACCTGGAAATGAGTCGCGAAGTTCAGCAACCTTACGCAAAGCATCTTTGTCGAACTTTTCATGTTGAAAACCTTCACGGCGAATACCCATGCATTGTATGCCGTCGAGCCCGCCAAATTCTTCGGTAACAACAGCGTATGCGTGAATATCCTTAAGAGGCACATCAATTTCAACGCCAAGAATAAGTTCAATACCTTTTTCTTTTATATTCTTTGCCAGCACTTCAAACTGATCAAGCTCGATACTTCGGATATGAATGACAAGACGCGAAGCGCCTGCGGCAATCCATTTATCAGATTCAAACACAGGGTTCGCTACCATGAGGTCAACTTCAATACTCACTTCATCGCAAAAAGGAAAGCCTTCTTCTTGCTTGATAATTTTCATAAAACGGCCGTCGGGGTCGCCGGCGTAGGGCCATGTTTTATTCGGCACGAACAAACCGTCGGCCGCATCTACCTGGACCCAGGCAACCAATGGCGCAACAACAGAAAGCTTTTGTTCAAGTTCTTCAAATGTTTTTGGGAGTATGGCCGGCGTGACTTTTGTAAATAATTCTTTGTTCATATTTTTGCTGATTTTCTGTA
>CALMYA010000046.1 GCA_937873535.1 uncultured bacterium
CAAGAATGGTTGTTACGAAGAAAAATATGTCGGCGTGTATGAATGTATCCATGATAATTTATTATTAATTTTATTTTTTAAACATTGAAAATTCTGCGGAAAAACGAACCTTTCGGTGAAGGACGCTTTCCATACCGGTTCGGTGCAGCGTCTCCCTTCTTAGCGAGAAGCACAATGAACAAAGCAACAATGGCCGCATGAAGAATCCATAGACCGTAAAAGTTTAGCGGCCCTACGGGATAAATGAGCAGCCCGAAAAACACCAATGCCAGCCCGCCGGGCATTCCTAAATTATGCAGCCTGCGAACGATGAGGGAGAAAAGCATAATACTAACAGGTAATAATAAAAGCGGGATGACAAAAAGAAACAACCCTTGTTCATCGGCCTCGGCTGCAGCCAATAATGCTGCGCTCGCTTCTGGGTAGAAAGTAGAGATAAGGACCCCGGCCGTAGCGAGAGCAATGTAGCCCAAACCGAAGAAGAAAAGAAATCCTAAAATGAAATCACGGCGGATCAGCCGACCTTTAAAAAGACCTTTTTGTTCGCGCCCTATTAAAACCGTTTCTTCGTAAACCTTATGCTCGCCTTTATGAAGCGGCGGCAAAAAATCATTTTCTTCGGCTACTTTCTGCTCCCTTTCAGGATCTGTTCTTCTAATATGCTCGAAGGCTTCATTAATACTTTCTTCAGAAAAGCCCGCTCGTATAAGCGTATGCCTAATGCTTTCATGGTCGACCTTATGGTCGAGCTTGTGCTGTATGAATGAATGAATTCCTTTATCAACCATATATTATATTATTACCTCTGCTTACTGCCCTACTTAGTCAACGGAGTGAATCCTGTAATTTTTACATTACCAGAAGAATCGATTGACGTATTAATGATTGCCGAACGTACCGTGTTACCCTTACTGTAAGTTACTATGGCACGTGAAGGGCCATCGAAGGTTACGTCAGTTACTACATACCCGCTTGTCTTCGCAATTCTATTTATATTAGCTCGAATAAATGAGCTAACTTTATCTTGATCTGACATGCTGTACGTATTAGACGTTTTAGTAACAGGTTTTACAGGTGCCGATGGCGCTGACGGTTTAGCCGTACCCGATGTGTTAGACGTATTACCAGAATTGATTACTCCCGTAGGGAACATCGAATTTTGATTCGCAGCAGGCTGCTCGGCCGGGTTGGCAACTTTATCTTCAATGGTGCCTTCTTCGGCGCCATTTCCTTTTATGCTATCGATAATATTCGACAAATTAAGATACTTCGAGAAACTAAAGTCGGCGGGCACAAAGAACCAGAACGCCACCACAGCCAACGCTACAATGACAAAGAAAATAATTATGCCCAAAATACCACGGCTTCCGCTCTTGTTCTGCTGCTGACGAACTTGCTGCGCCTTAATATATGAATTGCTTGACTGAAGATTTGCCTGCATCGAAGACCCATTAAATGACGGCGTGCTTGCTGGCATTGGAGGCGGCGTATACGAATTTTGAGGAGCCGAAGCAAATCGAGATTGTACAGGCGCCGGTGCAGGTGTTGGTACAGGAGTAGGTGTAGGTGTCGGGATTTGGGTTGGGGTTGGAAATTGTGTTGGTGTTGGAGCAAAAGTAGGGTTGGGTGCAAATGCTGATACAGGCCTTATAGGCTGGGCTGGTACCTGAAACGAAACGGCTGGTACAGGTGTTGGAACTACTGGCGCTGGAGCCGGTGGAGTAACAGGCGAAGGGGCAAATACAGACTTTGCTGGTACGTAAATGGAGGGTGCGGGTTGTACTGCTGGTTGTGAAGGGTGCGGCTCTGGCCGTGAAGTTGGCATACCTGAAAACTTAGGGTTCAGGTCGGGCTCAGGCTTATTGTTTGTTCCGCTGGTATTATTAGTATTAAAAGAATTGCCGCCAAAGCCAGTATTTTTTGATGTATCGTCGTTCATATACCTTTCAGTATATCACTTCTATAACTTTCGTATAACAGCCTTAACAACAGCTCCGATATTCATATCGTACTCTGGGTAAATTGGGCTATATTTCTTATTGGCAGGTTCGAGATAAAACTGACCACGCTTGTTCTGGCGAAGATATTTCATTGTCCAGCCGCCATCTACTTCTGCAATAACTATGTCGCCTATTTTTGGTTTATTTGTTCGCTCAACCAAAACCATGTCGCCTTCGGTAATGTGAGCTTCTATCATGGAGTCGCCTTTTACTTCAAGCATAAAAGTGCTTTCTTTTGTGTCGCCCATAAGAAATTCTTCGATGTTTGCAGTGTCGAGTATTTCTTCTTCGGCAACAGTAGGTAAACCAGCTTCTACAAGGCCAAGTACTGGAATTTCACCAAACAGGCGATGCGGCACAAGCTTGCCTTTTGAGTCTTTTGTAAATACACCGTCTTCTACTAGTTTATTGATGAGCTTATAGACGGCGTTCTTCGACTTAAAGCCCACAAGAGACATTATTTCGTTATAGCCGGGCACGCGTTTATTGCTCTTATAGAAATTGAGAATTTTTTTCTTGTAGTCTTCGTATGGCATGTATATGTAGTATAGCAGGTGTCGGACGTCTGAAAATTTCTTAAACTTTTCTTAACTCTATTAGAAGAGGAACGAAGCCAATGCCCATGTGCGAGCCATTGATGCTTCACTTTCGAGACGGCGGAGGTCGGCGACAAGTTGTTTGTGGCGCTTTGCTTCCCTATCGTACATTTCGCCTCTGACGATTTTTGAATCTATCTTCGCGTTAAGCTTGCGGAGTTCCTTCCTTATTGAAAACATGAGTGACATTTTGTTCATAGTGTATAATGAGTTTTGTTTGATAATGTACCGGCTGTTCGCTGCCTGGCATATAAACAGTATAGGTGAACTACAGTTCACCTGTCAAATGTAAGCCTGTGGATATCTTCGCGCAGCTTTCAATTAGTTTTCAATCTGCTAAATAACCCTTATATACCAACACCACATGAATCCAGAACTTATAGAATCCATACGAGCATTTTTTAAGGGTGACCTTGAATCTTCAGAAACTACACTTGCGACATATTCGCACGATGCAAGCCTTTTTGAAGTTAAGCCGTGGCTCATTGCCTTCCCTAAAAACAGTGCCGACATACAGCAGCTGGTGAAATTTGTTTCAGAACAAAAAGAAAAACACCCTGATACATGTGGAGACCTTTCTATAACAGCACGCGCTGCCGGCACCGATATGTCTGGCGGCCCTCTCAACTCTTCTATTATTTTGGACTGCACAAGATATATGAATAATATTATCGAAGTGAATTCTGAATATGCCGTAGTAGAACCAGGTTGCTATTACCGTGATTTTGAAAAAGAAACCTTGAAGCATGGCGTCATTATGCCTGCATACACGGCCTCAAAAGAAATATGCGCGGTGGGCGGAATGGTCGCAAACAATTCGGGCGGTGAAAAAAATATTAGATACGGAAAAGTTGAAAAATATGTAGAAGAGCTGAACGTAATATTTTCTGATGGAAATGAATACATTGTGCGCCCGTTGAACGAAGACCAAATGCGAGCCAAAATGCTTGAAAATACACTTGAAGGCTCAGTTTACAAAAAGCTTTGGGAGCTCATACGTGCAGAAAAAGAAACCATAATGGCAGCTAAACCTACTGTTTCTAAAAACTCCGCCGGCTACTACTTGTGGAACATATTAGATGAAAACAAAAAAACATTTGACCTATGTAAACTTATTGTAGGTTCACAAGGTACGCTGGGTATTGTCACGAAAATAAAATTTAAGCTTGTGCCCGTGGCCACGCATTCAAACGTACTGGCTATCTTTCTTCCCGACCTTACAAACCTTGGAAACATAGTTGCCGATATTGTACCTTTCAAACCAGACAGCATTGAGTCTTATGACGACTACAGCATGAAGCTTGCGGTGCGCTTCTTTTTCGACTTCATTACTTACTTAGGGCCATGGGAAACCATGAAGCTTGGCCTGCGCTTTTTACCTGAAGCCGGCATGATACTAACAGGCGGAATACCGAAGCTTACAATTATCGTAGAAGTTTCAGGAAGCAGCGAAGAGGCGGTTAAACTGCAGCTTGAGGAAATAAAGGAAGTCGTGGCACATTACGGATATAAAACGCATATTGCTCGAAACAGCCTTGAGGCCGAGAAATACTGGCGCATTAGGCGCGAGAGCTTTAACCTATTACGTAAGCATGTTCGCGGTAAGCGCACAGCCCCTTTTATTGATGACGTTGTCGTACCCCCGGCATGCCTACCTGAATTTCTTCCCCGCCTTCAGGCACTTTTAAAAGAATATCACCTTGTGTACACCGTAGCTGGGCACGCAGGCGATGGCAACTTCCACATCATTCCCCTTATGGACCTCACCGACAGGTATTCGACCGAAGTAATACTCGAGCTTTCGAAGAAAGTTTATGATCTTGTAAACGAATATCACGGCTCAATTACTGGTGAGCACAACGACGGCATCATCCGCACCCCTTACCTACTTCAAATGTATGGCGAGAAGGTCATTAAATTATTTAAAGAAACGAAAAATATATTTGATAGACAAAATATATTTAACCCCGGCAAAAAAGTAGACGGCACATTCGACGACATCAGAAAAGCACTTTCGGTGAAGAAACCTCACGAGATGCCTAAGTCAGCTATAAAACATAATTCATAAAAAAAAGTAACAAAAAAAACGCCCCCATTTCTTGAGAGGCGTTTTTTTGTTTATGAATTATTTTTTGCAGCAATCTTCAGAACCGCAGTTACCGCCAACTGGGCATGTTCCATTCTTTGAAGGAAAACCGCAGCATGCACCTAAGCTGTAACGGCCTGCGCCCGCAACGGCAATACATAGTGTTGATGCAAACATCACCAAGGCAAGCTCTGCACCCATCGGGCCGACAAGGCCATATGATTTATGAACATCGAGTACGGCAACGAGCATGTTTATCGCCAAAAGACTTGCGCCTATTTTTGTAGCGTAACCGATAACAAGAGATATACCACCGAGAAATTCAACCAAAGCGACAACGTATGCCCAAAATGGAGCAAGGCCTAATGTAGCAAAGAAACCGATAGTGCCGGTCATATCGCCGAGCTTCATATAACCATGAACAATGAAAATAAAACCTACAACAATTCTGAGAACAAGAAGACCTAAACTTTTATTATGATGCAAAGACTGAAATGATTTCATTTTTGAAT
>CALMYA010000047.1 GCA_937873535.1 uncultured bacterium
CGGGTGTTACTGTTAAATGCCTTTTCGATGCCGTTCAGTGCGTAGGTTTCTCTAATTCAATTCATGTTCAGAAAATGCGCGACGCCGGGGTAAAAATTAAATTTTTCAATTGGCTACGCCCTTATTCCGAACATAGCAAAAAAATGCTTTTTTTTAGGAATCACCGCAGGGCGCTCATAATTGACCGCGAATCATTCTTTACCGGCGGTATATGCATAGGTGAACCAATGAGAAGCTGGCGAGAGACACAAGTTAAAGTTGAAGGGTCTGTTGTAAACCAAGCAACACAGGTATTCGACCAGACATGGAAACGCGTATACAGAAAACACACGCTACAACTTGGTACAGAATCGCGAACAGGCCAAGGTGGCTTTTCATATATAACACATGCCCCACTGCCAAGCGAACGCCATCTATATTACCGGCTTATCAATTCTATACGACAAGCAAGAACTCGAGTTTGGCTTACTACCCCATATTTTCTGCCAGACAACAGGCTGCTGCGAGCATTAGTGCTAGCCAGCAGACGAGGTGTGGATGTGCGCATACTTATTCCTCGATCATCTAATCACCAGATAGTAGACATCGGCTCATATACTTATCTTTCCTACATTCTTTCAAAAAATATTCGAGTATTCTTTTATGAAGCAATGATACATTCGAAGACTGCAGTTATCGACGACGACTGGGCAATGGTCGGGAGTCTTAACTTAGACAACATTAGCCTTCGCTACAATTTTGAATCAGCTATCATTTCAACTGAAAGGCTTTTTGTAGACGAACTCGACGGCATTTTCAAGAAAGATTGCCTTAAAGCGCACGAACTTTCTATCACCGAATGGAAAAGGCGCCCGCTCATGCAAAAAATTGCCGAGAAAGTTGTTTGGCCTATCAGAAAATTCCTATAAACTAGCAAATTAAATACCCCTTTGGGGAGACTAGTGAGCGCGACTGGCGCGAACTCGAGGAATTTTTCAGCAGAAAAATATCCGTGCTCCCCAAAGGGGTATTTAATTTTATTCTATTATCGTTCAATCACATTCGGATTCCTCGTGCATCGTAGTTCTTCAGAGTCTGAGATTGAGCTTGCGCCTTCGGTGACAGAAACTTCAAGCTTTGCTGTGCCTGGTTGTACGCCATAGCCTGTGGTGTTTGTGCAGGAAACTGGGGTGCCGTTGATTTTGCATACCATCTTACTTACGTCTGTTACTGTGCTTAGTCTCCAAAGAGCCTTGCATGTACCTGAGCTGTCGGTGAGTGAAGGGTTGAGGCTGTAGTCTTCAATGAGGTTAGCTCCAGAGCAGAGGCCGCTTGAATCGATTTGATAGAGGCCTCGTTCTGTTTGGTTGCCTACTGGGTTACCTGGAACTGAATCTGGGCACCAGTCTACGCAGTCTGATGAGCAAGTACCTGTTGCAGGGCAGTATAGGGTGCCTGAGGCACAAGAGGCGGAGCAGAATGAAGATGCAGTACCTGCCATACATACCCATCTCCAAGATGAAGAGTCGAGGCCAACAGTTGGGTTTCCGTATATGGTGCTACCAGAGGTGCAAAGGTTGGCAGTTGCTGCTGTTATGCTTTGGCCATTTGCTATTGGGCTGTTGTTTTTTGTGCCGCAGGAGGATGAACCAGTATTCGTTGACCCCGTGCTTGACCCATTATTGTTGTTAATGGTACTAGTGTACGAGTATCTACAACTTGTTGTAGTACCCCCGCTTGCGCCTGCACATTGCCAACCGTAACCCGTAGAACCGTTTGAAAGGTTTGACGGCCCAGCGTTTGCTACCGTACCTGATTCACAAAACCAACTCGCAGGAATTTGAGTGGATGAGCTGTATGTTCCATTATTAGCAGACCCACAAACGCCATTAACGGTACCATTAACGGTAGCGGCGCAATAGCCATTGGCATCTGGAGCATGCCCTGCAGCACACACTACGGTATAAGGCACGTACCCATACTGACGAGCTGTGTGGCTTGAACCTATATTTTGACCAATAAAATTAAGCCGATGCGCGCCAGGCTTCACCTTACCGAGGATGTCAGCGTAACTTACAGTAGTTAAGAAAGTTGGATTAGGCCACCATACTGCTTCACTATTAGGGTTTTGAGGATGACCCCCCAACCTAAGCGTTCCTGATGCACCTGTAATATTTTCTATATAAGTAAGATTCGCTATTCCTATTGTATTTGCACAGGTTAAGTACTGCATAGACCCGCTAAGGTGGTAAGCACTAGTTAGTCCGTTAGTTTGTAAGCCCTCAGTATAAACACCGTTCATAGCTGGAGTACTAATACTTACATTAGGTGCTAAGTTCACAACATTGCCATACATGTTAACCGCTAAGTTGTCGGTTCTACCAGTATCAACTCCACCATATACTAAGGCATTCGCTACAGCAGGAAGAATTATGGCTACAAACACAAACATACCCAATACGCCAGAGCTTACTTTTTTCTTTCTTAAAAGCAATATAATAATTATAATGAGAATTATTATAAGAAGCGCAATTCCCCCATTCAATAACTTCTGCCTAAGTAGCTCACGCTGAACAATGGTATCGAAATCGGCATTCAACTCTATGTCTTTATTCAAGAAAACCTCGCCTTTTTCATTCGAAATTTGTATTGTGGCTCTTAACGCCTTTGCGCCAGCTTCAGCCGAAAGTGATGCAGACTTATATGTATCTCCGTATAGTTCGAAGGCATCGTCAAAAGCAGCGACCTGTTCGCCTTTTTCATTGAACAATTCAATTTTTATATGACCCTTATTTTTAGAAGCTGCTGCCGAAGAATCTTTTGCGTCAGCTGACGTAAGCTGGTTCAAAGACGCAACATCGTTTGGCCGACCAGAAACTGCAAAGTTAAGACTAAACTCTTCACCTACAGCTAATGATGCTTTGTCGGCTGAAACGCTATGCACCGTGGCGATATCGCCGCCCACAATATAACGCACACCAATTCTTGAAGATAACTGGGTACCAGCGGCGTCGGTAAATACAATTTCTGCAAAATATACACCAGGGGTATATTCCATTACAGGTAACTCAATACTAACAACCTTTGTTTCTCCAGCTTTAAGTTGAACAGCAGGTACAGTCGGCTGAATTTTAACTAAAGGTTTTTGCTGATTAAAAACTGAAAGACTCGGAGTTACAACAATGTCGCCCTTCGACACATTCTTTACCTTTATAGATAGTGCAGCTGTTTTTGGAGATTTGTCTTTATATATTGTTGGGCCCTCTCCAAGGTTATACTCTTTTCCGTCTCCAAGAATGAGCTTGGGGTCGGTCACAGAAATACTGCTTGAAACTTTTTCTATTGAAATATATGCGCTACTGCTGAACCCTAACATAATAGAGTTTTCGCTATACACCTGTATTTCAGCCGCCAACTTCTGGCCGGAAACGAAAGCCGGAATCTTATACTTAAACGGCACCACCCTTGTCTCTCCTGCCTTTAAGTCACCTAAAGCTGAAAGACTCGATGCATCCAAAAAGTTTTGAGTTATTTTTTCTGTACCTACCTCGTCATATTCAGCTCCTATAAGCACCCTAAAAGACGCGGCGCTTAAAAGAAAATTTGAATGATTAGTGGCGGTGAATGTGCCCGAAATTTCTTCGCCTGCTTTGTAGCTTTGCTTATTTACCGTAACTGCCTCAATGGTTGCATTCGGCAGCATCATTAGGCTTTCAGTTATGTCTTTTGCATCTGATGCAACAGCCGGCTGAGTTGTATTTGCTTCCACTGCGGCAATTGCGCCTTTAGTAAAACCAAGGCAAAGAAGCATCACCAGCATCGTCGACATTGCGACGGCTGCAAAAGTAAAACCGAACTTTTTAAAAGTTTTCATGTAAATATTTATGATAATTGATATTGATAATATGGGTACATTCTACTACACATGTGGCGTTTTATCATGTGCCTATCCACTGTCTGATTTGCCCAACTGAGGAAGGTACTTTTACTACCCGAATGTAAACGTATACGCCTGAAGGCCGGCCTTTTGAGCACGCAACTCAAGGGTATGGCTCTCAACTGAACTATTTTTAACTACAGGGTATAGGGTGGCGCCTTGTATGGTAATTGTCTTCAATTTGATACCGTCTTGATATACATCAACGTCTACGGGCTTACCATCCTTAGATGAAGCCACCAAATACACATTTGCTGCACTATATTTATATGTAAGAGTGGCGGCGCTTTGGCTTTCTATGTATTCACCCAAAATATTCCATGTGCCGCTAACATAGAATTTATTCTTTAACATTACAGACTCTTCTGTCTTTTTATATGTTTGAACGCCTATTACTCCTAAATCTGGGTTCCAGCTTCCGGCAAAAGAACGGTTCCTATCTGCACCAAAATATGTCTCGGGGCTTACACCAAGCATCCCTGTTACAGCTGTTTTTGCCACCTCTGTTGCAACCGAACCATTAAAATCGAGGGTCTTACCTTCTCGCACGGCTTTTTCTTTCAATAATTCCTGAATTTTATTCTCAGTTTCTTCGTATCCGCCTTCGCCTATGTGGTCATACACAATGAAACCGTCTATATCAATAATATACTTGCGCGGCCAATACAAGTTTTGATACGCGCTCCATGTTCCCCTCTCGTTATCTTGCACCACAGGATACTTAATGCCGTACTTTTCTACAGCGGCCTGCACATTCGCCTTATTTTTTTCAAAATCAAACTCAGGTGTCTCTACTCCAATAATTTCGAGCCCTGCATCTTTATACTTCGCATACCAAGCATTCATATACGGAAGAGTTCGCTGGCAGTTAATGCAGCTGTAAGTCCAAAAATCGACAATAATTATTTTCTTTCCAATGAGGTCTGCCACTTTAAACGGCGCACTGCCAGGCTGGCCATCTGGGCCCTTACCTTTTGGTGAATTAATGAACCCGCGCGGCGACACA
>CALMYA010000048.1 GCA_937873535.1 uncultured bacterium
GCTTGGGTCTGCCGTTGTATGAAGCCACCGAAAAAATTGTCGAAAATAATGATCTATGAAAAATCACCTACAAAAATTCTTTGCTCACTCGGCTATGTACATGGCATCTTCTGTTGATGCAGTTACCGCATTTCGTATGGCCGCTAGGCGCACAAAATATAAAACCCTGACAGCGCGTGTGAATAAATCGCTGAGTATGCTCGATGCAGGTCTGCCTATTTCTGAAGCATTTAAGGTCTTTAAGGAAAAAAGGCATTTAGACGGTGTTGCTTGGGCCATACTTTCATCGGCAGATAAAGCAGGTTCAATGCGTTCAGCTTGTGAGCATATATCGGCGTACATAAAGTCATCTGCAAAAATTCAAAAGTCATTTGTGTCGGCATTGGCGTACCCAACCGGAGTTATTACATTGGCATCTACTATGGTTTATTTTCTCCTTGCTTATATTTTTCCCAAAATAACACCACTATTTAAGTCGTTAAATGCACCAATGCCGCCAACAACAGTCTTTCTTATTTTTATTTCAGACATTCTGCGGCATTATTCGCTGCAGATTGCTATTGGCATAATTGCAGTGTTGGCTGCATCAGTATATTTGTATAAAAGTGAAAAGTCAGTCAGGGGTGCAGCGCATTTAATGTTTTTTAAATTGCCGTTCGTGCGCTCATTGGTGTTCGCCAAAGAATCACATGTATTAGCCCTTTCATGTGGTGTCCTTATGTATTCAGGTAGAAACTTGGCAGAAAGCGTGTTTGTGGCAAAAGAATCGGCAGGGAATATAGTTATGTATGAATATCTTGAGCAAATGCTTTCAGGGCTTGAATCGGGTAAGGCCCTGTCTGAAATACTTGCATCAAAGCCTGTTGGCCGTGCGGGCGCATTACATTCGCTTTTTCAAGATGAATGGCTCGACCTAATTACAGTGGGCGAAAAAACCGGAAACCTACCTAAAGCCTGTATTGAAATTGCCGAATGTTACGAAGGGCGTTTAAAAGACACATTAGAGCTAGCTGCGCGCGTCGCCGAACCTGCTGCGTTGGCAGTTTCGGCGGGCATTATTCTTGTTGTCGCCATGTCGGTTATCCAACCAATGTATGCAATTTTAAATTATGTACATTCGTAATTGCCGAACTAAAAGCAAAAAACAAAACTCAGAAATATTGGTGTCATCAGGAATGAGTTTGGTTGAACTTATGATAGCCGTGGCGCTTGTTGCCATTTTTATAGTGCCCATGTCTGAGCTTTTATTTTCAATGAATCGTTCTGTGCAGAAAGTTCCTGTATATGAATGGTACGACAAGTTTATTTCAGTTGACGATAGTTTGCGAAGTTTTGCGAGCACCGAAGATTCACTGGGTAAAAAATCATGCAGGTATTTTAATGCTGCTGCCCAAGGAGGTTCGGGTGTTTCGGTGCACGTGCCTATATTTCAGCCCGGTTCGGCAGGGCAGACCTTAGCTCAGGTTTTGGGTACTTCGAGCCTACCTACGTCTATTACTGTTTTGGGTAATTATATTTTGATGGGAACGAATTCTTCTAGTACAACCTTGCCAGATTTCATTGTTATGAAAAAGCAGCCAAGTGGGGCAGGTAGCACAGGTGAGCCTGTGCTTTATGTGGTGGCAACGCTCGACACCGGCCCAGGTGTTGCCGATATGGCAGTAACAGGAACAGCAGCATATGTTGCCGATACAAGCGCCAATTATCAAGCTACGGCACTTAGCTTGGCCGACCCAGAGCACCCCGCAATACTTCGCAAGTTTGTTATACCTGGGGCCAACAGCGCCACGAGCCCCATTGCAAAAAGGCTCATAACTTACGGGCCGTTTTTAATTTTAGGAACCGAGAAAAGCACTTTGCCTGAAGTTGCTGTATTTAACTCTGTAACCGGTGCCTTCGTGGCAAGTATAAATACAGAATTCGGCATCAATAGGCTTTTTGCTGCGCATCAAAAATTTTTTGTTCTAGGGCCGTCTAACCCCGAGCTGGATGTATACAATACTTCAAGCACACCTTCTGGTGGCCTGAGTCTTTTGTATGCTGGTTCCTATGATGCGCCTGGAGGCTCAGGTAACGGCCGTTCAATTGATATTTTTGGCAATACATTAGTGTTTGGCCGAAGCAAAGGAGGAAATGAACTTGAGTTGCTTTCTTTTTCTGCTATAGATACTGCGGGAGCGGGGCAATGGAACGCAACTGCAAGTCTGAAACTTTCTGCAAGTATCGACAACGTAATAGCAGACAAAGAGCAGGTTTTTGTGTTTACATCAGACCCGTTGCGTGAACTTATGATATTTAAGCCTGAATTAAATTCTGAAGGTTTTACTAATCTCAGAAAAATTGCCGATGTAGACCTTCCTGCAAGAACCGCCTCTGCCGTATGTGATGGCCCCGTATTGTATGTGGCGTTACAAAGTAACGAGGTGCCGCTTGTGGCTATCTATTAATTCAAATATTTAATTTACAGCTTTAAACAATGAATCTTTCAAAGCGCAGAAAATATTCAGGAATGACCCTTGTCGAACTTGTCTTGTATATAGCAATTTTTGCCACATTATTTGCGGGTTTTGTTAACTATACATTTGAATTTTCTCGAACTATTGCTTCGTATTCAAAAAATGAAGATTCAGAGCGCGTTGGTGCTATTGCTGAAGAGTTTGTGAGATGGTATGTGCACCGCTCAGAGCAGCTGGTTATGCCGGCGGTTACAGATGTTGAGCGTTTGTTTAGGTTTGACTCATATATCAAGCTCGAGGGAGTACACTTTCTACCCGAATTGTGTGGTGCTGATGCACAGCATATGTATTCTTGCGTCGCAGTATATTTTTATCTTAAAAAAGCAGGAACGGCGAGTAGTACCGAATTATTTAGAAGAGAAGTGCCGCTCTTGTAAATAACCGTCACTACAAACACCCTTACTTTCCAACCACTTTGCCGTTCTTTATTTGTATGCCTTCACTCGTAAGTAGTGCAATTTTCTTTGTCACATTTCTTTTCCCTTATATGTATATTCGCCGATAGAGCCGTCTGAACGTATGACCCGATGGCAGGGAACAATAGTAAGGTTAGGGTTTTGCCCAACAAGTGTAGCAACACGGCGTATTGCAGTTGGTTTGCCAACCCGCTTGGCGAGCTCTTTGTATGTAATAACCTTGCCTTTTGGTATTTTTTGTAGCTCCTTATATACGCGTTCAGCGAGGGCATCGACAGCTATTTTTCCCGCACCGATACCGCCGCGGCTGTAAGCTTTCTGTTTAAAGGCTTTCTTCATATGCCCACAAGTATACTATGTGATAAAATAAAAGGCATATGGCTACACCTTTAAATGATATGTACGGCAGAAAAAGCTCTGGGTCTGGCTCAGGTGGCAGTAAGTTCGGTGTAGGTTCGAATGGCAATAAAGACAGCTCAAGCGATACAAAGCAAAAACTCGGTTTTGATGCTGGAGCATCTGAACGTGAGCGATTGAAGGCGGCAACTGCTGCGCGTATACGAAATGAAAAAGAACGCGCAAAAATGCAGCTCATGCAACTTCAGCGCCAGTTCGAACATAACAGAATGGAAGTTATTTCAAAGAACACTGAAGTGAGGCGACTCGAGTCAGATATTTTTAGGTCAGAAACTGAAATTCGCGGGCTTGAACAGTCATTCCATTCATTTGATGCAAAAGACTCCGCGTCGAATTTAAGAAAAGCCGATATGCAGAAAAAGCTGCACAACGAGCAGGCCATTATTATTGAAAAAAAGAAGGAAATTGAAGACAAAAAAAGAGAAGAGACAAAAGTACAGGCGCAAATGGCCGAACTTCAGCGGCACTTAGCTGAGCTTCGACGCGAGATACAAGAAGGGGAACAGAAGGCAAAAGAGGCCGACCTTGAGGCGCATCATCTTGAAGGGTCTGTGCAACGCGACGTTGGCGAAGTATTGCATACAGCAAGCGACCGAGCTTATAAAATGAAAGAAGTAGACAATAAAAAGAAAGTGGTTTTGGCCCTCGAACAGAAGAAAAAGAATGCCGCTAATGAAATTACGCGCTTAACAACAGAGAATAAAAAGTTAGAGGGAGATATACGGGCGTTAGAAGAGAAGATAAAATAAAGGTGCCTACAAATATTTATTGCAATTTATTCAACAATACTTTTTCCTGTCATTGTTTGCGGCTTTTCAATATCAAGAAATTCTAATATTGTAGGAGCGATATCAGCGAGGGAGCCGCCGCTTCGTAGTTTTGCTCCGCTGCTTGTCCAAATTGCAGGAACAGGGTTTGTAGTGTGAGACGTATGTTTTTCGCCGGTGCTAATTTCAACATTTACTTCGGCATTGCCGTGGTCGGCGGTTATAAATGCCACGCACTCAGCACTCTGAGCACCTTCAACGCTTAATTTTTCAGCCCGCTCGCGCAATGCAGAAATTACTCGGCCAAGCTCTTTGTCGACAGTTTCAACGGCGGTAATAATTGCCGGAACATTTGCCGTGTGGCCAACCATATCGGGGTTGGCGAAGTTTATAAAAATAAAGTTAGCACCGGCGTGTATTTCTTCTATAGCTTTGTCGGCAATGGCCTCGGCTCGCATTTCAGGTGCTAGGTCATGGGTTTGCACGTCCTTGCGACTATCTAGCATAATGTGTTTTTCGCCTTCGTATGGTTTTTCAACTCCGCCATTCAAGAAATATGTGGCATGAGGAAACTTTTCTGTTTCGGCAATATGCGCCTGAGTAAGCCCGGCTGCAGAAATTTCTTTTGCTAAGGTAGTTTCAATAAGTGCAGGAGGGAAGGCGACGAGCACTCCGGCGTCAATGGTGAATTCGCTACCGTATGAAGTGAGTGTGGCGAAGCGTACATTGTTTGCTTTTACTTTTTCAATCATTTTTGATGAGAGCATTCGCGCGCGATCGGCCCTGAAGTTGAAAAAGAATACGGCATCGTTGTCGGAAATGACGCAGCCGTGCGCAATAATATCGTTAGTGCCACCGCCATGTTCGCTTTTTAGGCCTTCAGGAAGGGAGCAGACAATAGGTTCAAGATGTTCATCGAGTTTTTTGTCGGCATAAAGAGATTTCAAAAACTCTGATGGTTTTATTTCGCATATGTGACCCTTTGCTTCAAAGAGCGCCTGTTCAACTTTATTCAGGCGGTCCCAATTGTTGTCGCGGTCCATTGCAAAAAACCTTCCTGAAACTGTGGCAATAAAGCTCATATGTGTTTCGTCATTAATTTCTTCGAGCAGCCTTTCAAGATCTTCAATATAGCGAGCAGCACTTTGAGGAGGAGTGTCACGGCCATCGGTAAATACATGAATTGCGACACGCGAAATGCTGGCTCGTTTTGCCGCTTTAATAAATGCGAACAAATGTTCAGAGTGGCTGTGTACGCCACCTTCGCCAATAAGGCCCTGCACATGGAGCATTGAGTTGTGTTTTTTTACATGATCAAACAAGCCCATAAATGCTGGGTTTTTATCGTATTCGCCGCTTTCAATAGATTTTTTGATGCGCACTAAGTCGGTGTCTACAGATTTACCGGCGCCAATTGTGGTGTGACCAATTTCGCTGTTTCCCATTTGACCTTCGGGTAAACCAACTGCTAAACCACTAGCTTCAAGTAGTGTGTGTGGAAATTCATTCCAAAGTGCATCGAAGTTCGGAGTTTTTGCCGCAGCCACAGCGTTGTGGGCAGTGTCTTCTCGGTAGCCCCAGCCGTCGAGAATAATAAGCATGGCCTGTTTGTTTTTCATTGCCGTGGCATTATAGCATGACAGGTTTTGATGAGGATACTTTCAACGTCACATTTAATATGTGCAACCATTGACAGTTTTGATGCACAGGAGTTCAATTAAGTCAGACCCCGCTCCCTTACAACTATTGCATGACACATATCGCTTTTGCGGAGTCTTTTCTAATTCAGTCTAACTTAACCCAGAAATTCAGACCATGAAGAATCAAGTCGTCAGTTTTTTAGATGCGGCGGACAATATGTCCGTCCGCTGGCAAATGGTGTTTTGCGCCGTTATAGCCTTAGCCGTTACGGCACTATCTCAGCAGCCCTCTGTCGATAATGTTGTCGCCAGTATTACAGTGCCGAAAGTACCAAATGTACAAGTGCCCATAACAACTTCCGACGGTGTGAAGAGCGCTGTCGCGAAACAGGGTGCGGACCCTAAAAAACCGTGGACACTCATCGTGGACAATGACCAGAAACATTCTGTCGAGAAGATGAAGGCATTGTGTTCTGCCGTCATCGACGGTAAGAGCAAGGTGTTTACGGTTTTGCCCACATTTTGTGCGACGGAAACCGGCAGTTATTATCTGGCGCATATTGCTGTGCCTGGCAAGGATGAAGAGTTTATACTTCGAGTGAGCGTTGATGAAAGAAATCATCCTTATCAGTTTTTCATCTCGTCGGGCAGCAGAGGTGTTCCGTTGGCAGAGCGCCTTGAAGTGCGCGATGCCAGTCTTCGCGGCCTTAGCGTTAGCGCGCGGTTGCCAGCAGAAATTACCGACACCAAAGGTGCATATTTGGATGTACCAGCGATGTTGAAAGAGTATCTGAGAAGCTGCATATGCGCTTGTCACGAGGTACTCGTTGCTGCTGATAATGCCGACAAAAAGCGGCAGTGAAATGCCGACAAAACCGCATGTAATGCAATTGAAAAACCGCCCCGACGCTCTACGCGCCGAGGCGGTTTTCTGTTTTATTATTTATCGCATTTCACGCACCTGCAGCCGTGCTTTTTAATGTGTTCGTTCCAATAGTCTTTGCCGTAGTCGTAGCAGATTTCTTCGCCAGTCTTTATGTTTTTGATGGCAAAGATAAAGACGCGGCCTTTATGAGTGTCATCTTCGGCGTTTGGCCGGCATGAATGGTTGGCATAGCGGGCAATGTTTGAGCGGGCGCGGCCGTCTATGGTTTTTCGCGAATGAACCTCGAACAAATATTTGCTGCGGCTGGTATATTCTTCTTCGCCTTTAATGACACGCCCCACGTATTCGATAATGCACTTTCCTTTAGGAATATCTTCGCCGGCAAAAAGGCCGAGCCCGGTTTTTGACCGTTTAACCAGTAGTTTGTATGGGCCGGGCGTGAATTTACTTGCACGTTTTGTCACTGTGGCCGCGACTTTCTTTTTTATGATTTGTTTTGACGCCATTTTTGTTATGCCTTGAATGCCTTCCTTCCTGCAAATACTGCTTTTTTACCGAGCTGTTCTTCGATGCGAAGCAATTCGTTGTATTTAGCCACGCGGTCGGTGCGGCAGAGTGAGCCAGTTTTGATTTGACCGCAGCCCAAGCCAACAACGAAATGTGAAATGGTTGTGTCTTCAGTTTCGCCTGAGCGGTGCGAAACCACAGCTGTCATTCCGGCTTTGTGCGCCATACGAATTGCCGCAATTGTCTCTGAAACGGTTCCGATTTGGTTCAACTTAATGAGAATAGAGTTGCCGGCCTTTCGTTCAATTCCTGTCTGAAGGCGTTCTATATTCGTTACGAACAAGTCGTCGCCCACAATCTGCAATTTTTTGCCGCATTGTTTTGTCAGAAGTTCGTAGCCGGCCCAGTCATCCTCGGCGAAGCCGTCTTCAATTGAAACGATAGGGTACTTGATGAGCCAGTCTGAATAAAATTTTACCATCTGCTCAGTTGAAAGCTTTCGTTGTTCGCTGGTAAGGTCGTATATGCCGTTCTTGCTTTCACCTGCAACGCTGCCTTCGCCGGCTTTGTAAAGTTCAGAAGCGGCAGCGTCAATTGCAATAGCAATGTCGGTACCTGGTTTGTAACCAGCTTTCGTAATTGCTTCGAGGATAACTTTCAGAGCGCCTTCGTTGTTGCCGAGAGATGGCGCATAGCCGCCTTCGTCACCAGTTGTAGTTGAAAGGCCTCTGTCGTGAAGAATCTTTTTTAGTGCGTGAAAGACTTCAGCGCCCATCTGCAATGCCTGGCTCCAGCTTTTTGCGCCTACAGGCATGACCATAAATTCTTGCAGGTCGGTAGATTTTTCTGCGTGCTTGCCGCCGTTCAATATATTCATCATCGGAAGGGGAAGAGACATAGGCTTGCCAGTTTTTGCGATGTCGGCAAAATATTTATACAAAGGCTTCTTCTGCGATTTAGCCGCAGCGTGCGAGAAGGCCATAGAGATACCGAGAATTGCATTGGCGCCGAACTTCGCTTTGTTGTGCGTGCCGTCGAGCTCGAGCATTTTCGCGTCGAGCGTTTCTTGGTTGAATTGGCCTGCTTTGCCGTCTGTAAGCGCTTTTCGGAGAGGGCCATTCACATTAGCAACAGCTTTCAAAACACCCTTGCCCCCATAGCGTTTTTTGTCGCCGTCGCGAAGTTCTATTGCTTCGTATGAACCGGTTGATGCGCCCGATGGCACAGCTGCGCGGCCAAATGAGCCGTCGGCAAGAGTTACGTCTACTTCAACAGTAGGGTTTCCGCGCGAGTCTAATATTTCGCGACCTACTATAGTTTTAATTTTTGGAAGATTAGGAAGGGATGA
>CALMYA010000049.1 GCA_937873535.1 uncultured bacterium
TTTTTCCTCGAGCTCGGGCCAGTCGCCCTCGCTAGTCTCCTCAAAATGGAGTCTTTTTGTTTTGTATTATTTGCGTGATTGTATATTGTTTAATTGAAATTTGAAAAAAAGAAATCGGCAGCGCTCGCGGGGGCGAGGCTGCCAATTTTGGAGTCATGGACTCATTCTTCAAGCCTAGAATCGGGGAACTATTTTGCAGGCCCCTTTTCCAGTACTGTCGTAATCGGTCTCAGCACCATGGCGTGATCCCTTGAACCCGTGGTTGTTGAGGCCAGTAGGTCCGAACATAAGTTCCACTTTGAATCCGCCAATGTTGACGGAATAGGTGCCTGAGAGTTCTTTCTTGTCGCCAGCTACACGTGGTTTCTGTGCTCTTGCCGGAATTTGGCTGACGAACTGGTCTCGAAGCGGGTTATCAGGGAGGAGCCTCAGGAAGGCCCCAATATCATCCCTGATTTCGCAACAAAGCCCGAGGTGCCATTGAGTAGGCCGAACCTTGCTTGGAGCCACCTTGAGCATGATGCCATGCGGGAGGCTCCAAAGTTCGTCTTTTTGTTGGAGATCCAAGAGTTGCAAGGCCTGGGAGGTCTCTGCAACATTCTCAGATCCAATCTCAATGACACACGTTTGACCAACCATTGTCATTGTCCACGCCAGCCCGGTGTCCCTTGATGGGGGCTCAACCAGTTCGAACGGGAACAGCGGCTTCGGTTTCTCTTTTTGATCCAGAGGAGGCAGCGCGGGTCTGGCTCGTTGATCGTACAGAGTTCCGTTGTCGGTGAGGCGGCCTTGACTGATGTCATAGCCGCACGTCTTTAACATGGTAATTCCTGAGCCAGTGACTTCACCGCCTGCAAGAAGACCAAGATGATGCATTCTCATTGTTTTCGGGTTTCTATGTGTACCAAAGAACTTGCCAGGTATCCACCCCCGACTCATTCTTTGGGGTGTTGCTGGAACTAATGCAATACGGGATTACTTGCCCGTGTTGCAGTCGCTAGAGAGGTGGTCTCTAATCGACGTTGATATGAAACCATACAATAGCGTTTGGTGCAATAGGGTTTCTTGACAGAAAAAGATATAATTTTACTGATATAAAAAACATGAAAAAAGAGGCAAGAATTTTTTTTGATGAAAAGCTTCGAAAGCTAGGAGAGGGCGACGGCAGCTTGGCTAAAAGGCAGTTCTCTTTGCCCGATATGGCCGGCCTTTCTGCGAAAATAAAAGCGGGCCACATAAATAAAGTGCATTTAACTGGGGTGTGCGGTACGGCTATGTCGTCACTTGCGGGGCTCTTCGCTACATCGGGGTTTGAGGTTTCAGGTTCCGATACCTCTTGCTACCCGCCCACTAGCGACCTCATAAAACGGCTCAATATAAGGTTTTACGAGGGTTTTGACCCAAAAAATCTCGAAAATAAAGACCTCATTGTTGTTGCCAACATGTTCGGCCCCGACAATCCCGAGGCGGCATTTGCTCGCGACAATAATTTACCTGAGCTTTCAATGCCAGAGGCTATAGCCGAATTTTTCATTCAAGATCGCACCTCAATTGTTATTGCCGGTACGCATGGCAAAACCACTACCACCGGTTTGGCAGCACATGTGTTTTTGTCTGCAAGAAGGAACCCAGGCTTTGTTGTAGGCGGTGTTGCGGTGCCAACTAAGAACGGAATTGACGAAACCTCTTTTAATGCGGGTAATTTTTCTGAAGGACAAAATGCTGAAAATGCCGGTTCTAATAAAAATTCAGGAAATAAAAAAACCGAACATTTTATAATTGAAGGTGACGAATACGACACTTCATATTTCGACAAGTCACCAAAGTTTTTGCACTATCGGCCAAAAGTAGCGGTCATCACATCGCTTGAATTCGACCATGTCGACATTTATAAGGACATGGATGAGTACAGAAAGTCTTTTATCTTTTTAGCCGGCGAAGTGCCAAAAGACGGCCTGCTTGTGTTAAATGGCGACAGTGATGAGGTCCGCAGCTTGGGCAAATATGCAGCAGCTAATGGGGTAAACGTCCTTTATTACGGCTTTAACGGCCAAACTATAGAAGGGGAAACTGAGGTTAATAAAGACACCCACATAACAGACATAAGCGCCAAAAATATTTCAACCAACGAACAAGGACAACACTTCAATCTTATATATAAAGGACAAGATATAGGACAGTTCAGCATACAGCTTTTTGGCCGATACAATTTAGCTAACGCATTGGCCGTAGCAGCTGTGGCACTTCATGAAAATATTTCTGCCGAAGAACTTCGTGAAGGCTTAGCGACATTTTTAGGTATGAAACGCCGACAAGAAATTCGCGCGAATGTAAGCGGTATTATTGTTATCGACGATTTTGCGCATCACCCCACAGCCGTTCGAGAAACTCTTTCAGGAATTCGTGAAAGATTTCCGGCAAAAAGAATTATTGTTTTATTCGAACCACGGTCAAACACCAGCCGCCGAAAGACTTTTGAAAACGAATACGGGACCGCATTTGCAGACGCCGATGCCCTCTATCTTTCAATGCCAGCCCTTCGCCATAACGACAGCCCTGAAGAATTTATAGACGGAAACACGGTAATTACCTCCGCTAAAACCATAAAAACGGCTCAAAATAAAGACTTTTCAGCATTTTGTATAGGAAACGGCGACGAGGCATTGGTTAAACTAGTGCCAGAACTCAAGAGTGGCGACGTAGTGGTTATTATGAGCAACGGCTCATTCGATGGTGTGCATGAGAAGCTGATAGAGCGATTGCACAACTAGACGCCTCAAGTCTCAATGCTCTAAAAGGGGTAACGAGGCCTGCGGTTTTGTTTTTTAAATTGTGTTATTATTGACTCTCGGCCCAGCCTTAAGGGAATTATCCCTGCGGAAACGGCCTGTCATAACACAAGCAACCGCCATTCATGGCACCCACGGGGTTGCGGAGACACCATGTCTCTCCGCAACCCTTTTCTATTTAAAATTTTAGTGGGTGTAAACAATGCACACACGGTGTTTGGGAGACTTGCGAGGGCGACTGGCCCGAGCACGAGGAAAAAGTCAGCAGACTTTTATCCGTGCTCCCAAACACCGTGTGTGCATTGTTGACATCCCTCTACGTTTTGCTACTATGTCCGCATTGCGTTTTTAACGCTTTTTTTATCAGGCAACCTTCAACGGCATCGGCCGTGATCGCAAGATCTTCGAAGCACTACCGGTAAAGGTTTATAAATAATAATAATTCAGCAGTTGGGAACTTTCTCGCCCCACAAGGTACAGAAAGATTGCAACCGCGCAACAAATATATGGCAGAAGCATTTGATCGTTCGAAGCCTCACCTTAACGTGGGCACAATTGGTCACGTTGACCACGGAAAGACAACTCTTACAGCGGCTATTCTTAACGTTCTTCACCGAGCGGGTAAGCAGGCTACTGTAAAGGCAGTAGGAGATATCGACAAGGCGCCTGAAGAAAAGGCCCGAGGTATTACTATTTCCCTTTCTCACAGCGAGTACTCATCAGACTTGCGTCACTACGCTCACATCGACGCCCCAGGTCACGCCGACTACATCAAGAACATGATTACTGGTGCAGCTCAGATGGACGGCGCTATCCTTGTGGTAGCGGCAACAGACGGAGCAATGCCTCAGACACGAGAACACGTTCTCTTGGCAAAGCAGGTAGGTGTGCCTAAGATTGTGGTCTTCCTCAACAAGTGCGACATGGTAGACGACAAAGACATGCTCGACCTCGTTGAAGCTGAAATTCGTGAACTTCTTACAAAGAACGGTTTCGATGGCGACAATGCTCCTGTTATCAAGGGTTCAGCTCTTAAAGCTCTTGAAGCAACAGGTATCGATGATGAATGGTCAACAAAGGTTCTCGATCTCGTAAATGCTCTAGATACATACATCCCAGTTCCTGTTCGAGAAACTGACAAGCCATTCCTTATGCCAATTGAAGATATCTTCTCAATTGAAGGCCGAGGTACTGTAGTTACAGGTAAAATCGAACGAGGTATCGTAAAGGTAGGCGAAGAAATTGAAATCGTCGGCCTCAAGGATACAACTAAGACAACTGTTACCGGTATCGAAATGTTCAACAAGCAGCTTAACGAAGGTATGGCCGGAGACAACGCAGGTATCCTTCTCCGATCTGCTAAGAAAGAAGACCTTACACGAGGTCAGGTTATTGCTAAGCCAGGTTCAGTTACACCTCACACAGACTTCGAAGCAGAAGTGTACATCCTTAAAAAGGAAGAAGGCGGCCGACACACTCCATTCTTTACAGGTTACAAGCCTCAGTTCTACGTACGTACAACTGACGTAACAGGTGAAGTTACTCTTAAGGAAGGTGTTGAAATGGTTATGCCTGGTGACACTGTCACATTCAAAGTGAAGCTTGTTGCTCCTATCGCGCTCGAAGACAAACAGCGATTCGCTATTCGAGAAGGCGGAAAGACTGTAGGCGCCGGCGTCGTAACAAAGATCGTTGCCTAACTACAAATGAGTTTGCGGTTCTGCTTCCTCCTCTTGCGGCCACTCCGGCCGTAAGCGGGCGGATACTTAGCGCGGAGCCGTCGACTCATTCCACTACTTATGTCTGCAACTAAAAAAGAAACAACTAAACCGGTAAAGAAAGAGCCGGCGAAAAAGAAAGCTGACAAAGAAGAAGCAGTTTCAAAGCTTCGTATCCGCATTCGCGCTTACGAATCTAAAATTATCGACGCTTCGGTGAAGCAGATAATGGATACTGCACTTCGTTTCGATGCTGTCGTGCTCGGCCCTGTTCCTCTTCCTACAGAAAAGAAGATCTACACGGTCAACCGCTCGGCATTCGTTTACAAGAACGCTCGAGAACAGTTCGAAATGCGCGTTCACAAACGCCTTCTCGACATCGTGAACCCTTCAGCAAAAGTAATTGAAGCACTTACAAACCTTAGTCTTCCATCAGGCGTCAACATCGACGTAAAAATGATGTAACAAAAGGTTTGAGTTAACGCTTCGCGCCGCAAATTCAACCAAACAAATTATCACATCAACATGAAATTCATCCTCGGAACAAAACATCACATGACGCAGCTCTTCGACGAAGAGGGCAATGTTCATCCTGTCACTGTTATTAAAACAGGCGATATGGTGGCAACTCAGATAAAAACGAAAGAAAAGGATGGATATGAATCTGTTCAGGTTGGTTTCGGCACGAAGAAAGCTAAGCGCATCAATAAGGCACTTACGGGCCAGATGAAAGGCTTCGGTAGCTTTATGCATCTTAAAGAAGTTAAGGGCGCTGCAGTAAGTGCTCTTGGCGACAAGCTTGAAGCTGGTTTTGAACCTGGCGACAAGGTTACTGTTTCTGCTATCTCTAAAGCTAAAGGTTTCCAAGGTGTTGTAAAGCGCCATGGTTTCCACGGTGGCCCACGATCTCACGGTCAGAAACACTCAGAGCGAGAACCGGGCTCTATCGGTGCCGGCGGTTATCAGCGTGTATTCAAAGGCCGTAAAATGGCCGGAAGAATGGGCGGCGACCGAGTTACTGTTAAAAACCTCGTTGTAATGTCGTTCGATAAAGACACCAACGAATTGTATATACGTGGCGCGGTTCCAGGTCGACGCGGCACTCTTGTCGAAGTACAAGGTTAATCTGCAATATCTAATAACACCATCATGCCTAAAAAAATATTAGCTAAAGTAAAAAAAGAAAAGACAGAACGCGTAACGAAAAGCGCGCGGCTCACAGCTTTGGAAGTGAAGCGAAATGTAACTAAACCGCGAAAAAATAGCGCGGCTGCTACAGCAAAAACTTCAGACGGTAAAGTTGAGTTGCAGGTTTTTAAGCAAGACGGCAAGAGCGCTGGTACATTCAAGGCGCCTGAAGCAATCTTTGGCCTTAACTGGAACGCCGACTTGGTTCACCAGGTTGTAACTTCAATGAGAAGTTCTGCACGAGACCCTTGGGCTCACACTAAAAGCCGTGCTGATGTTCGTGGAGGAGGTAAGAAGCCTTGGAAACAGAAAGGTACAGGTCGCGCACGACACGGTTCAACTCGTTCACCTATATGGGTAGGCGGAGGCGTTTCTCATGGCCCACGAAAAGATAAAGACTATAGCCGAAAGGTAAACAAGAAAATGAAAGCAAAGGCTGTATATACTATTCTTTCGAAGAAATTCCGCGACGGTGAAGTGCTCTTCATCGATTCATTGGCACTCAGCGCTCCAAAAACAAATGAAGCAGTGTCTACACTCGCAAAATTCGGCAGCATTTCAGGTTTCAAATACTTGTCAGAGCGCCGAAACAACGCGGCTGTCATCGCAATGCCTGTTATTGAAACAAACACAAAGCGAGGCTTCCAGAATATGGGTAATCTTGAAGTAATAGAAACAAGAAACTTGAGCCCTCTTAACCTTCTTCAGTACAAGTATGTCGTCATTGTCTCACCTGAAGAATCAATCAAGACGCTTGCGTCTAAAATGAATTAACATACACGAATAGGCGCCGCCTACATCAAACCACCAACATGAACATATCAATCAAAAAACATTCAATGGAAGTTCTCGTCAAGCCTCGCATAACAGAGAAGGCGACGCTAACTGCGCAGAACGGCCAGTACGTGTTCGAAATTTCTCGTTCAGCAACAAAGGCGTCGGTGAAGGCGGCAATTAAAGACCTGTACAAGGTAACGCCTGTGGCCGTGAACATTGCTTCAACTCCTGCAAAAACAGTTAAGGTGCGAGGCCGTGTGGGTACAAAGAGCGGCGTGCGAAAGGCGTACGTTACCCTTAAGAAAGGCGATAACATAGAGCTCGCGTAAACTTCGCGTAAGTAAATCAAATATATTAATAAAACATTATGAAACGATACAATCCGACATCTCCATCACGACGAAACATGACCACGGTTACTTACCGAGGTGTGTTAACGGCAAGTAAGCCTCTGAAGGCACTCACAAAAGGTTTTCAGCGAGGTAACGGTCACAATAATACTGGTAGAATCACTACTCGCCACAAAGGTGGAGGTGTAAAGCGAGCATATCGTTTTGTTGACTTCGTTTACGATAAAAAAGAAATTCCTGCAAAAATTGTCACTATTGAATACGACCCGAACCGAACTGCATTTATTGCACTTGTTTCTTACGCTGATGGTGAAAAGCGATACATTGTCGTTCCTAAAACAGTAAAGCCAGGCGACGTCATTCTTACAGGTGAAAAAGCCGAAGTAAAAGCAGGTAACCGCCTTCCTCTCCGAAATATTCCAGTAGGAACATTTGTTTACAACGTTGAAATAAAACCTGCAGGCGGCGCTAAACTCGTTCGTTCAGCGGGTAACTTCGCAGAAGTTATTGCTCACGACGAAGGTTACGCTCAAATTAAACTCCCATCAACTGAAGTTCGAAAAGTTATCGACAGCGCATGGGCAAGCATTGGTGAAGTTTCTAACGACGAAAACTGGCTTCAGCATGTCGGCAAAGCCGGAAAGAACCGACATCGCGGTATACGACCAACAGTTCGAGGTACAGCCATGAACCCAGTAGACCACCCACACGGAGGAGGCGAAGGACGACAGGGCCGAGGCCGACGACGAGCTATCTCTATTTACGGCAAGCCAACAGGCAAGGGTCAGAAGTCAAGAAAGCCAAAGAAATATTCAAACCGTCTCATTGTTTCTCGAAGACGAGTTGGCAAGAACCGATAAATTTAGAAAAAGTAAGAAAAAAATCCCCGAAAGGGGATTTTTTTTGTCTATTAGATAGACTGATAAAAAGAAAAACAGCCTCCCGAAGGTGGCTGTCTGACTGTGTTGTTGGAAATTCTAGTCCTAGATTCCGTATTGATTCACTCAATGACAATGTATGACCACCCGGCCATAGAGTCATCAAAGAAAACGACCGTAACTTCTGAAGTTATGTGGCCGTCATCCCCGATGCGCTTGGCACTATCGAAGACCATATTTCCAAGACCAGGATCCACGGTCGAAGGCGGGTCGATTGGTAGAGCAAAAACGTCCCAATGGAGATCAAGTTCTGAAAGCTTGCGATGGGCCAGTTGAATAGTATGCCGCATCAAATCGTTACTGTTTAGTTGTCTGAGGGCCAGTTTGAATTTTTCTTTAGCTTGAGATAGTAGCATAGGTGAGTTCTATCCAAGATTGACCGGGGTTAAGGGTGGTCATTCAGGGATTTTAAGTAAGAAAAAGTAATAAACAACCTTATAATAGGCCATATTCTGCTTATTCTGTCTTAAAATCCCCAAACGACGCTTTTCAAAGAACTGCCAATACCGTAACACAGGTAGCTTCTCTGTCAACCTAAACGGCCCTAAATAACGGTGCATTTGACATCCATTTGTATTCTGCTAATATGTCCACACAAGCTCTTTCAGGGCTATTATTTTTCGCCCTGAACTGGTCTCGGCAAGCCGAGGATTAAGCCTGACATTCGCAGAGTTAGACGAGATTCTGCAACACAAACATGACACGATCACTTAAAAAAGGACCATTTGTTGAGCCTAAACTATTGAAGAAAATAGAAGGCAAACGCCCTGTAGAAACAGGCGTTATTAAAACATGGTACCGACGAAGCCAGATCTCACCAGAAATGGTTGGTTTTACTTTTGGCGTCTACAATGGCAAGGTTCATGTAGAAGTTTTAGTTTCAGAAGAAATGGTCGGTCATCGCCTCGGTGAATTTTCAGCAACACGAAAGTTCGTTCGACACGGAGGAAAGATGCAGAAAGACCTCGATACAGCTAAGAAGCAGGCTGAAATTGATGCAGCTAAGGCAGCCAAGGGTGCTGCAGAAGGAGCATCAAGCGCACCGGCTAAAAAATAATATATATATAAGCACTTACCATGAAAGCCTACCTGCACAACTACAGACAATCTCCGCGTAAAGTCGCATTGGCCGCTGGCTTGGTTCGAGGTAAAACAGTAGCGCAGGCTCTTGTATCATTGCAGTTTGCAGGCAAGCGTGCTTCTTCTCCTGTAAGCAAGCTTATCGAAAGTGCTGCAGCTAATGCTAAAAATTCAGGCATTTCAAACCCAGAAGCTCTTTTTGTAAAAGAAATTCGTGTCGATCAGGGCGTTACGCTTAAGCGAATTATGCCACGAGCTCAGGGTCGTGCTGCACGAATCAACAAGCGTTCAAGCCATATACTCGTCGTTCTCGGCGAAAAAATGGATGGAAAAGCTGGCAAAGCTGCAGACAGAAAAGCTGCGAAGGCGGCTAACGTTGCGCCTGCAAAGGCTACGAAGTCTGACAAAGCTGCGTCAAAATCTAAAAAATAATTTCAATACAATACTAAATTACCAACATGTCACATACAGTTCACCCATACGCACATAGGCTCGGCATCATCAAAGACTGGAAGTCTAGATGGTTTGCTACAGATGCGAAATTCCGCAAGAACCTCAAGTGCGATATTCTTCTTCGAGAATTCCTCGCAGAAAAACTCCGTGGTATGTATCTTTCAGAAATTGAACTCGACCGAAGTGAAAAAGTTTTTCGAATAATCATAAAAACATCACGCCCAGGTATCATTATTGGCAGAAGCGGCGAAGGCGCAACTAAACTTAAGAACGACATTGTCGAATTCATCAAAAATATTGGTGCTGAAACTAAGGCAGAAATTAAGCTCGATATCGAAGAAGTAAAAACTCCTGAAGCAAGTGCGGCTATTGTGGCTCAAATGATTGCTGAAGGTCTAGAGAAGCGAATGCCGTTCCGACGAGTAATGAAAACTATGATAGACAAGGTTATGGCATGTCGCGATGTTAAAGGGGTTCGAATCTTCCTCACTGGCCGTTTGGGCGGAGCAGAAATGGCAAGACAAGAAGATTTGAAGAAAGGTCGAGTGCCATTGCAGACATTCCGAGCAGATATCGACTTCAAGCGATATGAAGCGCGTCTTCCGTACGGCAATATCGGCATTAAAGTCTGGATTTACAAGGGCGATGTCTTCGCTAAAAACGCAACGCCCAAGGCGTAAAACAGACGTAAACATTTACCTAATAAATTACTACCATGTTATTCCCAAAGAAAGTAAAACACCGAAAATGGCAAAAGAATCGCCAGAACCTCAAAGGTATCGGTAATGAAACACGTGGCACTAAACTTTCTTTCGGTTCTTTTGGTCTTAAAGCTGTTTCTTACGAGCACATCACTTCTAACCAAATTGAATCTGCTCGAAAGGTAATTTCACGCTCAGTTGGTAAAACTGGTCGAATATGGATCCGCATCTTCCCCGACAGGCCATGGACGCAGAAAGCTGCCGAAGTACCGATGGGTAAGGGTAAGGGTGAACCTCAGGGCTTTTGCTTCGAGGTGCGACCTGGTCGAGTGCTCTTCGAGGTCGACGGCATTCCTGAACTTGCGGCAAAAGAAGCGCTTCGAAAGGCGGGAACAAAGCTTCCTATGAAAACAAAAGTAATAGCACGAATGCATTAATTTTATGTCAGAAATCACTAAAGGAAAAAATTCAAAGGAACTCATTAAGCTTCTCCTCGAAAAGAGGAACGCTCTTCAGGCATTTCGCCTCGGCAACTCTGGTTCAAAAACTAAGAATGTTAAAGAAGGGAAGGGTATCCGAAAAGATATTGCCCGAATAATGACAGAACTTACGGTTTTACAGCGAGCAACTGATGCTGCGGCACCTGCAAAGGCCCCGAAGATGCACGTAAAGCCAGTTCGAGCTCAGAAGTTTTCAAGAAAGACAAAATAAAAAATCATTATGTTTAAAAAAGCAACAAAAACTAAAGAGGCTGTAGAGACAACGAAAGTGTCAAAAGGTCGTGAACTCACCGGTAAGGTGGTTTCAGACAAAATGACAGACACAGTTGTTGTTTTGGTAGAGCGATTCGTGAAGGTGCCTAAGTACCAGAAGTATGTTACCCGAACAAAGAAGTACAAGGCGCATAACCCTGGTAACACCAAGAAAATTGGCGATAAGGTCACCATTCAAGAGTGCGCACCTATTTCTAAAGACAAGCATTTTAAAGTAGTAGAAACAGCCGCAACTAACGCATAACGCATTTAAATTAACCACCATGATTCAACCACGATCAATAGTAGCAATAGCTGACAACTCCGGAGCGACCATCGGCCGTATCTTCAAGGTGCTCGGCAGCTCAAAAAAGCGATACGCTGAACTTGGCGACATCGTGGTTCTTTCGGTGCAGAAGGCGCAGCCGCGAAAGAGCGTAAAGAAGAAAGACGTTCTTCAGGGTGTGGTTGTGCGTCAGCGAAAGGCATATCGAAGAAAAGACGGTTCATACGTGCGTTTCGATGAGAACGCAGTCGTCATCCTTGAAAAAGGAAAGATGGAGCCGCTTGCAGGTCGAATCTTCGGGCCAATTCCTAGAGAAATTCAGGAAAAGGGTTACCAGAAAATCGCGTCGCTTGCGCCAGAAATCGTATAACGCACCGCATAAATAGAATTTAAATACCAACATGAAAATCAAGAAAGGAGACAATGTACTAGTAATAGCAGGAAAAGACAAAGGCAAGAGTGCCAAGGTTCTTAAGGCTATTCCTAAAAAAGAGCAGGTCATTGTCGAGGGTCTCAATATGCGAAAGAAGCACCAGAAGTCGCGACAGAAAGATAAGAAAGGTCAGGTTATCGAATTCGCGATGCCAATACACGTTTCAAACGTTATGCTTTCTGTAGACGGCAAGCGCGTGCGAAAAGCTAAGGCGAGCGCGGTTGTTGCCGAGAAGAAGCCTGTAGCAAAAAAGGCATCTGCTGCTAAATCTGAAAAGAAGAATTAATACCATCATGAAACACTCCACTGTAAAAGAAAATGCGCAGAAACTCTTCGAGACAATGAAGGGCAAGTTTGGCTACACAAACATCATGCAGGCGCCTCGCGTTGTTAAGGTTACTCTTTCTTCAACCACAGGTTCAATTAAAGACCCTAAGAAGAAGGCGCTTATCGGCGACCGTATCAACAAAATTGCTGGCCAGAAGGCTTCGGTTAAGTCTGCAAAGAAGTCTGTGGCGTCGTTTAAGGTTCGCCAGGGCGACCCAGTAGGCTGGCAGGTAACGCTTCGCGGTGAGCGCATGTGGAGCTTTGTTGAGAAGCTCGTGAACGTGGCATTGCCTCGAACACGCGACTTCCGCGGTATAGAAGCAAAGTCTATTGACGCTATGGGCAACTATACTCTCGGCATTAAAGAACATACGGTCTTCCCTGAAACATCAGATGAAGATATTAAAGATGTGTTCGGTTTTGCCGTAAACATAGTGACTACAGCAAAGACAAAAGAAGAGGCGCGCGACCTTCTCGAGCACCTCGGTTTCCTGTTCCGGAAGGTCGATCCGAACGCAATGGTCGAGAAGGCGCCATCGAAGGCGGCGAAAAAGAAGCATTAATTAATTGACATCGGGGGCTCTGATGCGTAAAGTATCAAAGCATTCGATAGCAAACCACTTATATGGCAAAAACATCAACAGTAGCAAGGTCAAAAAAGAAGCCGAAGTTCTCATCTAGAATAGTGAGACGCTGTTTCCGATGCGGCCGTAAGAGGGCTTATATGCGCGATTTCGACATGTGCCGTATCTGTTTCCGAGAAGCGGCAAATGAGGGTCTTATTCCTGGAATTAAAAAAGCATCATGGTAGACGTAACTGCAGAACTCATAAATAACATCAAGGTCTCCAACCTCGCCAAAAAGGCGACGGTCACCTTCCCGTATTCAAAAATGCGAGAAGCATTGCTTACTGTCCTCGAAAAAGAAGGCTTCATTAAGTCATTCGCAAAAAAAGGAAAGAAGGTCATCAAAACTATCGACGTCGAGCTTGCCTACGAAGAAGATGGCAAGCCACGAATTCAGGGCGTTCAGCTTATTTCAAAGTATTCTCGAAGGCTTTACTATAAGTCAAAAGATGTTCACTCTGTGCGAAGCGGATACGGTGCTCTCATCCTGACAACACCTAAAGGAATTCTGACAGACAGACAGGCGCGTAAAGAAAAGGTCGGCGGCGAGGCACTCTTCAAAATCTGGTAACAGATACGAAGGTAATACACAATATATATACACCACCATGTCACGAGTAGGAAAACAAATTTTACAAATACCGGCGAAAACAGAAGTTAAACTTGCTGACGGTGTTCTTTCAGTAAAAGGCCCTAAGGGCGAACTTAAGAAGGCGTTCAAGTCTGTTGTCGAAATTAAAATAGAAAACGACACTGTCACTCTTCACCCTCAGAAGAAAGATCTTGCCACATCGGCGCTTTGGGGCACATACGCATCTCATATTAAAAACATGATCAACGGTGTGAACAACGGCTACGTCGTTAAGCTCATCCTCGACGGTATCGGGTTCAAGGCTGAAGTTGTCGGTACATCACTTAACATGGCGCTCGGCTTCTCCCATCCTGTAAAGAAAGAAATTCCTGCAGGTGTTACTGTAGCTTCAGAAAAAGGCACGCTTACAATAAGCGGCGCTGACAAAGAAGCTGTAACACAGTTCGCGGCGCAGGTTCGAGCGTTGAAGAAGCCAGAGCCATATAAAGGAAAGGGTTTCCGATATGACGATGAAATCATTAAGCGAAAGCAGGGTAAGAAAGCAGCATAAAGCGTACGCGTAAAAAAACACCATGAAGCAAATAATACTTACAACTCAAAGAGACCGACGACGAAAGCGAATCCGCGCGAAAATTTCGGGTACTATTGAACGACCTCGTCTCTCTATATATAAGTCGAACACTTCAATGTATGCTCAGCTTATCGATGACGATAAGGGTGTAACTTTGGTTTCAGCTTCAACTAAGGGAATGAAAGGTAACAAAACAAAAAACGCCAACGCCGTGGGCGCCGAAGTTGCAAAGCTTGCAAAGGCAAAAGGTATTGCTAAGGTTGTATTCGACCGAGGAGGCTTCATTTATACAGGTCGAGTGAAGGCTCTTGCCGAAGGCGCACGAGAAGGAGGCTTAGAATTTTAATAATACATTTTTATCACCATGACCGACGAAACTCAAAACACAACAGACGAAATAAAAGAGGAATCAGTTGCTGCTGAAACAGCTGCTCCTGTTGCCTCTGCAGCTCCTGCTGGCGCACCTGCAGGCGCTGTTCCTTTTGAGAGACGCCCTAGACAAGACAACAACGACCGTTCACGACGTGGCGGCGCTGGCCGTGGTGGCGACCGACGTGGTGGCCCTCGACGCGAACCTCGAGCTAAGCCTGAGTTCGACCAGAAAATTATCGATATCCGCCGAGTAACTCGTGTTGCTTCAGGAGGCCGACGATTCAGCTTTGCAGTTTCAATGGTAGCCGGCGATAAACGCGGCCGAGTTGGTGTGGGTACAGGAAAGGGTGGCGACACTGCTCTTGCTGTAGAAAAAGCACTTCGAAACGCGAAGAAGAACATGATCACCCTTACGCTAACGAAGTCGGGCAGCATTCCCCACGAAGTATTCGCAAAGTTTTCAAGTGCTTATGTTCACATGATGCCAGCTGCAGGTAAAGGAGTCGTAGCCGGAAGCTCAGTGCGCGACGTTATCGACCTAGCCGGAATAAAAGACATCACAGCCAAGCTCCGTTCTGGTACAAAGAATAAGCTCAACAATGCCCGCGTGGCAATTGAAGCGCTTAAGCTTCTTAAAAAGCCGCGAGCTCATAGCAAGTAATTCGCCATTTAAAGAACTTCCATGCAAATACACAACCTAAAGCGAAAAACTAAAAATAAAAAGAGTCAGCTCGTTGCCCGCGGAGGTAAGCGAGGTAAAACTGCTGGCCGAGGTACAAAAGGTCAGAAGGCTAGAGCGGGTCACAAAATTCGCCCTGAAATTCGAGACATGATCAAGCGCCTTCCTAAACTTCGAGGCCGCGGCGTAAATTCAAACAAGTCTATACAAACTAAACCTGTTATTGTTCACGTTTCCGACCTTTCAGTATTTAAGGCAGGAGAAACAGTTTCGCCTTTCACTCTTATTGAAAAAGGCATCATCAGCCTCGCTGCAGGCCGTCACCCAAAGGTTAAAATTTTGGGCTTTGCCGGCGGTGTTTCAGGTAAAGGCGACAAAGTAAGTGTTGCTGCAGTTACTGTCTCAGGTTGCACAGTTTCTGCTAGCGTTAAGGCTGCAATAGAGAAGGCTGGCGGCAAAATTGAGGCGTAAATATCGAGCCTTTTTAGCCGGCGTTAGGGTAAGGGCGCCAAGCAAGAGGTAGGTAACAGGGTAGGGTCAGATATGATAGGATACTTATAACCGCCACCATATATGTCAAAATTCATCCAGACAGTAAAGCATATGTTTCAGGATACGACCCTACGAGGGCAAATTTTCTTCGTATTGGGCCTTCTTATCGTTTTTCGCCTTATGGGTGCTATTCCAGTTCCTGGCGTTAACGCGGCTGCGCTTTCTCAGTTTTTGAATAATAATCAGTTCCTAAGCCTCCTCAACATTTTCTCTGGAGGTGGCCTTTCAACGCTTTCTATTGTTATGCTTGGTGTCAGCCCGTACATTACCGCTTCTATTATCATGCAGCTCATGACCATGATGATTCCTCGCCTCAAGGCAATGTATCAAGAAGAGGGCGCAATCGGCCGAAAGAAGTTTTCACAATACTCACGCCTTCTCACTGTTCCTCTCGCATTCATTCAGGCGTTTGGTTTTATTGTTATTTTGCAAAAGCAAGGAATTATCCTCGACCTTGGTACTTTCGACTTGCTCACTAACGTACTCGTGGTGGTTGCCGGTTCTGTCTTCCTTATGTTCATAGGTGAAATGATGTCAGAATTCGGTATAGGTAACGGTCTTTCAATAATTATTTTCGCAGGTATCGTTTCAAGGCTTCCACAGGAGGCTTCGCAGCTTTTCTTTAACTTTGATGCCAGCCAAATACCTCTATACATTGGCCTCCTTGCTCTTGGTCTCTTTATTATTGCAGCAGTTGTATATGTGACTGAAGCCGAACGCCCAATTCCTGTAACCTACGCAAAGCAGGTTAGGGGAGGAAAGATGTACGGAGGCACTTCTACATATTTGCCGCTTCGCCTCAACCAGGCTGGCGTTATTCCAATTATTTTCGCCCTTTCTATACTTGTGCTTCCGCAAATGCTCTTCAATATGCTTACCTACGTTAACAACCCTACTATTAATGGCATTGGTACTGTTGTTACAGACATTCTTAAGAACCAGTGGCTATACGCAGGCATGTATTTTGTTCTCGTATTTCTCTTTACATTCTTCTACACTGCCGTCACGTTCGACCCTAACGCTATCTCAGAGAACCTTCAGAAGAGCGGTGCATTCATCCCTGGTGTTCGCCCAGGCGTGCCTACAGCCGAATATCTCGGCAAAGTGGTTACTCGCATCACCCTCGTCGGTGGTCTCTTCCTAGGTATCATCGCCGTGCTCCCTCCGCTTCTCAGCGCCATTTTCCCTTCAGTGCAGTCGCTTACAATTGGCGGTACAGCGCTTCTCATTGTCGTCTCGGTTGTACTTGATATCGTCAAAAAAATCGACGCGCAACTTTCGATGCGAGAGTACTAGAAGATTTGATTCTATATGGCGAATACTTTTGATAGAGAATACAGCTCACTTATCAAGAATGTCTTAACTAATGGAAGTGAAAGAATAACTCGCTCAGGTGCGGGAACGGCGATATCTGACATGCCCATTCTCGCCACCCGCCACCTCACCAAAAAGTTCGAAACCACCACTGCGGTCAGCGGGCTCAGTATTTCTATTGAAGAGGGAAAAATCACGGGCATAATCGGGCCGAACGGTTCGGGCAAGTCTACCCTTATTAATTTGCTTACAGGAATTGTCGGCATCACTTCGGGTGAAATGCTCTTGGCCGGGCGAGTGCCGCTGCAGCGGGTGCTTTCGCGCGATATGCCTTTCTACGGTATCACCCGAACTTTTCAGGAGGTGCGCCTCTTCGAGCAGATGAGCGTTCTCGACAATATTCTGGTTGTCACTACGCGCCGCTCGTGGTTTCCTGCATTATTTGAAAATCATGGTGCATATCATATGGCCATTGCCGAAAAAGTTTTGCATCGCGTCGGCATCTGGCAGTTTCGCGACAAGCTTGCGGTAAATCTTTCATACGGCCAGCGCAAGCTTCTTGAAATCGCGCGCATCCTCGCCATGCACGAAATCGGCAAGGCGCACATAATATTTTTTGATGAACCGTTCGCCGGCCTCTTTCCTGAAATGTCTAAGGTTGTGGTTTCCGTAATAAAAGAACTGCGCGACAAGGGCTGCGCAATTATTCTGGTTGAACATAATATGGATCTCATTCGAGAGCTTTCCGACACCGTAATTGTCATGGACAGCGGCGAACTTTTGGCAGAGGGGAATGCGGCGACAGTTTTGAGTAAGCCTGAAGTTGTGGAAGCATACCTGGGGGAGTAAGTGCTATAATCTCCACATGAAACCCGAAGAAACCGGCGCCGAGAATATAGCTAAGCAGATGTCGAAGCATGGCAATAGGGGAATTCGCATTTTGCTCACAACGAGCGGGCTAGGTACTTTGGTGCTCGGTGTTTTGGCGCCGTACTATGTTATATATGTGCAGAAGCTGGGTGGTACCCTTGAAATTGCAGGAGCGTCGCTCGCCGCGTTCTCGATTGCTTCGGGTGTGCTCATTCTCTCATTCTCGGTGTGGGAATCTTCCATAAAAGATCAGCGAAGGCTGTATGCCGTCGGAATACTTTTGCGAGCCATCGTCTTTTTCATGTACATATTCATATCGAGTTTTTACGAGCTTATTCTTACCCAGATACTTCTCGGAATTTCGGTGGCGCTTATTAACCCGACATTCGATTCTCTTTTTACCAAACATTTAACTAAGGGCAAGGCAGTTTCTGAGTGGGGAGGATGGGAGGGCATGGCTGCAATAGTGGCAGGAATTGCAGCACTTTCTGGTGGTTATATTATTCAAACTGTAGGCTTTGTGCCGATGTTTATTTTTATGGCGCTTATCTCAGTATGTACGGGGCTTTATCTGCTTATGCTTCCAAAAGATGTATTATAGGAACATGAACAGCCCATCAAATAATTCTAAAGAAATTCTGCTCGAGCTGAAGAATGTGAGCGTCGCCTATGGTGGGGTGAAGGCCCTCGACAATGCCAGCGTGTATTTCAGGGAAGGCGAGGTGGTGGCGCTGATGGGACCTAATGGTGCGGGGAAGTCTACCGTACTTAAGGCGGCATTCGGTTTGGCGCCGGTTGATGGTGAAAGTGAGTCTGGCCACGCAGCGCACGCTCACGGTGTTTTTTGGAGAAGCAATAAGGTGAACCCGGTACCGCATCATATGGTGCCGCTCGGCATTACATTTGTGCCGCAAGGCAAGCGCGTGTTCGGCAGGCTCACCGTGCGCGAAAATCTAGAAATCGGCGGCATTTCATTAAAAGATAAAACAGTATTGAAAGAGCGTATTGAAGAGGTACTTAATTTGTTTCCGGCATTGCGCGCAAAATTGAATCAGAAGTCGCGCGAACTTTCTGGTGGTCAGCAGCAAATGGTGGCAATAGCCCGCGGCCTTATTACTGACCCGAAAATATTGTTACTCGATGAGCCTTCACTTGGTCTTGCGCCGAAAGTCGTTAAAGAAGTTTTTGAAAAAATTCGCGAAGTGAATCAAAAGCGCGGCACGGCAATTGTTGTAGTTGAACACAACCTGAAATCGCTTCTTCCAATTGTAGACAGGGCATATGTATTAGATAAAGGAAAAATTGTTGCCGAGGGCAAGGGTGACCATATTGTCACCAGCGGTATTTTTCAGAAAGTGTTTTTGGGTGCATTAGAGTAGTTACGTGTCTGCCCGGTTCTGTTGCTGCGTTTTAGTCGTGATATACTTTATGTATTGTTTTCTGTGAATTTCACACATTGAATGTAATCATGCACCCAAAAACTTTTATCTTCATAGGTCGAGCAGGATGCGGCAAAGGCACGCAGGTAAAAATATTGCAGGAATTGCTGGCGAATATGGATCCTGAAAAGCGCCACACGCTTTATGTTGAAACCGGCCCAGGTTTTCGTGAATTTATACGTGGCGAAAAACTTTCTAATAAATTGGCGGCGCATGTTGCTGAAACCGACGGGCGTCAGCCAGCCTTTTTAGCTATATGGAACTGGGCGCGAGTGCTCATTGAAGAGATGACAGGTGAAGAGCATCTTATTTTTGACGGAACGCCCCGTTCGTATCGTGAAGCATTAGTTCTCGATTCAGCCTTAACATTTTATAAGAGGCAGCGGCCGGTTGTTATTTATTTAGACGTCAGTCGAGAATGGTCGAAGCGCCTTCTAATGCAGCGTGCTGAAAAAGAAGGCCGCGCCGACGACTCGCGCGAAGAACTTATTGAGCAAAGACTCACATGGTTTGAAGAAGCTATTTACCCGGCTGTAGAATTTTTCAGAGAAAACAACGGTTATCAATTTATGCATATAAAAGGTGAGCAATCGGTTGAAGAAGTGTCGCGCGATATACAGTCACTTTTAAGTTGGTAATTGTTCAGGTTTCAGGTAAAGTACTTTTAATGATTCAACCAAAAACACAAGCCGATATAGACATACTTCGCCAAGGCGGCCATATTTTAGGCCGTATTTTGAGCGCTCTAGATAAGGCTACTGTACCGGGTGTCACATCACTTGAGCTTGAAAACCTCGCCCGAAAGCTTACTTCAGAGGCTGGGGCAGTTCCTGCATTTTTGGGATACACTCCGCATAATGCTCCTCGCGCTTACCCCGCGGCGCTTTGTCTTTCAGTTAACGATGTTGTAGTGCATGGCATTCCGAACGAGAAACCTTTCACTATTAAAGAGGGTGACATTGTCACCCTAGATATGGGAATTTCATACAAGCAGCGCATCGTCGACAGCGCAATTACAGTTGTTGCTGGCGGCGAAGCCAGCGCCGACGAACGCGCTAAAAAACTTCTTCAGGCCGGAAGAGAATGTCTCGATGCCGCAGTTCTCGCTTGCAAAAATTGGCCAAAAGATTTTCCTGGAGGAATAAAAACAGGGGACATTGGCAATACTGTAGAAAAAGCTCTTGAATATTATACAAAAACATACGGCTTTCATTGCGCCGATGGTTTGGGCGGGCACGGCGTCGGCTTCGCAGTCCACGAAGATCCTTTCATTCCTAATTTTGGAAAGCCTGGGCAAGGGCCTGTTCTTAAGCCCGGTATGGTCATAGCTATTGAGCCAATAATAAATGAAGGAAGCGACGATATTGTAGTTGAAGATGACGGCTACACAATTAAAACCCGCGACGGCAAACGCAGCGTGCATTTTGAACACACTATTGTTATTACCGAAGACGGCGCGGAAGTGCTGACGGAGCGCTCGGTGTAAAAAACATGATATTATATGTAGGAAATGGAACACGGCACTTCTTCATATGAAGGAAAGCAATTTGCGTCTCCCGAAGAGGAGCTTCAATATTTGCGCAAGGTAATTTCTGACCGCGAGAAACACCTTTCTTCACCTGAAGACTCTCCCGAGCGCGAAGCTGAGCGAGCGGCCTTGATTTCTGAAGAACTTTCGAATTATACAGTGCAGGATGCTGACCGCGTATTGCATGAGCACTATAAGATGAAGCCGTCGGAGCAATGGGAAATAATTCTTGAACTTTCACCCGAGGCTCACGACAAAAAAATGGAGGAATTGCTTGCTTTGGTGCAAGAGAAGGGAGTACTTAATGCCATTCAAATTGCCCGTGGCATGAACAGCCCTCATATAGACGCCGATTTTCACCGCTTTCTTGTTGAATATTTGAAGAAAGGATACCCGGCACCCGGCCTTAAGGAGGCTTTGCCAGTGGTTAAAGCGTTAAGGCATACTTTATACGAAGTGGCCCTTCCTGAAAGCAAGCAGGGTAGGGATGAACAGAAGCGTGCGCTTAAAGAATTGGTGTCATCAATGGAGCAGTTTTATGCTGGCATGCTTTCTGTGGGCGGTGGCGCTGGCTCAAGCGGGTTGGGCGGAGGCAAAGAAGGCGAGAATCAGTTTTCGATTGAACTTGCCGTGGCCGACGGCAGTGAAGAATTCATTTTTTATGTTTCGGTTCCAGACAACAAGCGCGATTTGTTCGAAAAGCAGTTCCTTTCTATTTTTTCTGATGCAAAGATTGCCGTTCGGAAAGATGACTACAATATTTTTAATGCCGAAGGAGTTTCAGTGGGCTCAAGTGCCGCTCAGGTTAGAAAAGAAATTTTTCCTATAAAAACATACGACCAGTTCGACTACGACCCTCTGAATGTTATTTTGAACGCGCTCTCTAAACTTTCTAAAGACGGCGAAGGCGCTTCCATTCAAATTATTTTCAACCCCGTCGGCGACTATTACACAAAAACGTATCGAGACGCGCTTACTGAGGTGCAGAAAGGCGAGTCGGTGAAGAAGGCAACCGATATTAGGCATGGTTTCTGGGGTAATTTTTCGAAAGCGGCAAAAGAAGTGGGCAAGCAGGCGGCAAAAGATATATCGGAAGGGGTAATGGACGGCATGGGTGGTGGAAGCATCTCAAAAGACGGAAAAGATAAAAAAAGCTTCGATGATAAGCCTAAAGTTGTCGACAATATAGTTGTAGAGCAAATTACCGAAAAAATTTCTACTCCTGTTATTGAAGCGAACATTCGCGTGGTGGCGTCAGCGTCGAGCAGACAGCGGGCTGAAGAAATTATTGCGAACATTGAGTCGTCGTTTAACCAGTTCGAAAATTCGCTTGGTAACGCTATTAAGTTCAAGCGTCGCGACAGAATTGAGTTGGCTGAACTTTTGCATAATTTTGCGTACCGCATGTTCGATAAGGGTGATGCAATTCCGGTTTCTATAAAAGAACTCACAACCATGATGCACTTTCCGACAGAAAGTATTGTCAGCGCGCATGGCCTCAAGCTGTCGAAGGCGGGAACGGCACCGGCACCGCTTGGCCTTCCAGGCAAGGCTGGCCATGGCGTATTTTTGGGCACGAACAAGCATCGCAATGCCGATACCCCTGTATATATTTCACCTGAAGATCGTCTCCGTCACTTCTACGCTATCGGTCAGACGGGAACCGGTAAATCGACCTTGCTTAAGAATATGATTATGCAGGATATTAATAACGGAGAAGGCATATGCTTTATTGACCCGCACGGTTCCGATGTTCAGGATATTCTTTCTCAAATTCCGAAAGAGCGTTATGAAGATGTCATATATTTTGACCCGAGCCATATTGAGCGGCCGATGGCGTTGAACATGCTCGAATATAATCAGGCTTACCCTGAGCAAAAAACATTTGTAGTAAACGAATTGTTCAGTATTTTCCAAAAATTGTATGGGGCTGTGCCAGAATCGATGGGCCCGATGTTTGAGCAGTATTTTCGTAATGCCACCATGCTTGTTATTGAAGACCCTGAAAGTGGCTGTACTTTGCTCGACGTATCGCGCGTTATGGCCGTAAAAAGTTTTCGTGATATGAAGATTTCGAAATGTAAAAACCCTGTAGTTGTGCAGTTCTGGAAAGAAATTGCCGAAAAGGCGGGCGGCGAAGGCTCACTACAGAATATGGTGCCATATATAACAAGCAAGTTCGACGTGTTCTTGGCGAACGACATTATGCGACCCATTATTGCTCAAGAAAAATCAAGCTTCAACTTCCGAGAAATAATGGATTCCAAGAAAATTCTGCTCGTTAATTTAGCTAAGGGTCGGCTTGGTGATATTAACTCATCTCTTATAGGTCTTATTCTTGTAGGAAAAATTCTTATGGCCGCGCTGTCGCGCGTAGATTCATTTGGCAAAGATATTCCGCCATTTTATTTATATATAGACGAGTTCCAGAACACCACTACGCCTTCAATTGCCACCATTCTTTCTGAGGCACGCAAATACAAATTGTCGCTTACTATCGCGCATCAGTTTATTGCCCAGCTAGATGAGAAAATTAAAGACGCTGTATTTGGAAACGTGGGCAATATGGCGGTATTTCGCGTAGGTGCTGAAGACGCAGAATATTTAGAGAAGCAGTTCGAACCTACATTTAGCGCGAGCGACATTATGAATATAGACAATATGAATTGCTACATGAAAATGCTCGCCGAAGGTAAGCCTGTGCGCCCGTTTAATATTGAATTCACATGGCCGCCGAAGGGAAGCGAAAAGGTGGCTGAATCGCTAAAAGAACTTTCATATTTGAAGTACGGGCAAGATAGGGTTTTGGTTGAAGCGGCTATTATGGAAAAGTACAAAAAAGAGCCGTTGCCAATGCCTCCAATGCCGTCGCCGCTTTCTAGATCGTCGTTTTAATGCATAATTTCGCA
>CALMYA010000050.1 GCA_937873535.1 uncultured bacterium
TGCCCCTGTAGTTAAATGGATATAACTGCGGACTTCTAAGCCGTTATTGTAGGTTCGATTCCTACCGGGGGCACAAATTAAAATAAGCACGTTCGAACATTTTTATATCACTTCAAACATGTCGACCAACCTAGAAATGTCGGGTAAAGACTGTCGTGCGACGGTCTTTTTTCATTCTGATATACTGAATCATAACCTAACCTATTTGCGAATTTCTTTTTATGATTTCAACATCTACATTCAAAATTGTTCTGATTGTGCTGCTCGCCTTAGCTGCCGGCTTTCTCGTATCATACCTGTATTTCATGTCAGGTAATTCAATTGAAGAGGTAAAATTCAGCGATAATGAACAAAATTCTGAAACTGCTTCGACAACCGAAACCTTAACGCCAACTGCCACTACGTCTGTCTCAACATTACACGCACCCGCTCAAAATAAGGTTACAGAACCGGCACCGCAGCCAAAGCAAGAAGTTTTTAAACTAAACATCCCATACTTTCATCAGCAATATAAAAACTCATGCGAAGCCTCTTCGCTTCGTATGGCGCTTGGTTATTTTGGAACCAGTGTTGATGATATGGCTATCGTGAATGCCTTCGGATACGTGCCGCACCTAAAAGATGTTGAAAGAAACATCTGGGATGACCCGCAGAAAATGTTCGTAGGTTTTGTAGATATTGCGAGCAGTACGGCAGGTTACGGTACATATGGAAAGCCAGTGGCACGTGCGGCGCAAACATTTGGTAGAACCGCTGAATATAGAACAAGCATTACGCCGCAAGAATTAGCTGCAGAAATAAAGGCAGGACACCCAGTTGTTATTTGGGGATACACATCGCTTACTCAAAAGCCGTATACCTGGAATGTTACAGATTCAAGCGGGGCAATTACAGGCACAGTAAAGGCTTTTCATGGTGAGCATGCTCGTTTAGTTGTAGGAATTCTTGGCCCAGTTGAAAAACCTACAGGTTTTTATGTGCATGACCCAATGGTTGGAGCGTACCAATATTGGAGCAGCGCCTCTTTAATGAAGCAATTCAATTCAGTGCCTGGGGTAACGAACCAGGTGGTTATTTTGCGATAGTAGAAACTTTTTGTGGGCGATGCAGGGCTCGAACCTGCGACCTTCACAGTGTAAATGTGTTGCTCTACCAACTGAGCTAATCGCCCATATGTGACGTGTGGCTATAGTACAGTATTTTGCGATTTTTTCAAATAAATATAAATGATGAAGCCGACCGCGTAATGCGCGACCGGCTTCTGTTCAATTCTTCCACCACTCGTCACCCTTTTCCCACCCATCGCTAGGCAGACCTTCTTCCGCAAGTATTCGGACGAGTTCCTCTCTTGACGGAAGTTCTTTTGCTCCGAAGTAGAAGGTTAGTTTGATCTCCATCTCTGGCTTTGATAGGAGGACCTCGAATTTGTTGACAACAAGACCGTCCATTTGTTCATGTTCACCTGTCGGCGTCATTGTTGCCTTGAACGGGCCAGCCGTGAAGCTAAGTCGTGAGCGGGTAGTCTTTGCAAGCACAAAGGCTGCCATGACAAGATCTGCCTGAATAGGGGGAGGTGTGAGTTTGGGGATTGTTACCCCAATAAAAATAAAGTTCATTCCGTGTTCCTTTCTGTGTATGGTTTGCTAGTTTGTCTTTACCTCTACAATCTTTACAGTCATTTAAACTGCCGAAGAAATTGTTGGAATCAGGTTCCTGTGTTACATTAAAATATATTTATGAATCCGTCAATACAACCCAAAAAATTAAAATTGCCGGAACGGCAAGCGCTTGAGCCTGTTGTTCTGTTCGAAAACAAGCACCTGCTCGTCATAAACAAGCCAGCGGGTATTGTTGTTCATTCAGATGGTAAAACCAAAGAGCCGTCTATTTGTGATTGGGTTCTTTTGAACTACCCTAAAATTGCTGGGGTAGGCGAGCCAGCGCGAACACCTGAAGGTGCCTCTGTCGACAGGCCTGGCATTGTTCATCGTTTAGATAGAGAAACATCGGGCGCGATGATCATCGCAAAAACACAGGAAGCCTTCGAATATTTAAAACTTGAGTTTCAAGAGCATCGTGTACAAAAAACATATAATGCGTTTGTATGGGGAAGTGTTAAAGAAGATAAAGGAAAAATAGAACGCCCGATTGGCCGAAGCAAAAACGATTTTAGAAAGTGGTCTGCAGAGCGTTTTGCTCGAGGGGAACTGCGCCCGGCAGTTACTGAGTATAAAGTTTTGGAAAGATACGACATTCCTACTTCTACAAAAAATGTTTCAGACAGAATTACATATATAGAAGCATATCCAAAAACCGGCCGCACACACCAAATTCGCGTACATTTTAAAGCCATTAATCACCCAGTGTTGGGCGACAGTTTATATGCGCCTAAAAAACCTAAAGGTGCAGAGGCACTTGGTTTCGAGCGTTTAGCCCTTCATGCTCGTCGAATAGAATTTACAGATATGAATGGGAAGCCTGTTGCCGTTGAGGCACCCCTTCCTAACGATTTCAAAAAAGCACTCGCTATTTTTGTAAAAAAATCTTAAATAAGGAAAAAGAGTAAAGCGCGGGGTTTCAACTG
>CALMYA010000051.1 GCA_937873535.1 uncultured bacterium
TAAGATGGATATGAGGTCCGACGTACTATACCAATCTGTCTATGTTTTGTCGATTTTTCTCGCCGGCGTCGATAGCAAATTCTACGAAGGGGATGATGGGTAGGCGAGCGTTTTCTTTCATATAATTTCGAAAATCTGCTCGCTTGCGACGAAGAAACTCGAGTACGCTGCCTTCTCGAATTTCAGGAAGTACAGTGAAGCAAATAGTAACATCTTTACCTTTGTTTCCTAATATGACATTAGTAACCGTCACAAGTGACGTGCGGTTCGATTCTTTGGCAATATACTTTGAGGCGAGCTCTCGAATAATATCTTGCTCTCTTTGGTCGCGGTAGGGGCTTGCAGGCATGTGGGTTTAAGTTTATTGCGGTGCGATTATTTCATTATTATATGAAAATCTTCAATTCGGTCGCCAGGTGCTATTTCTATTTTTGATTCGATCATAGCGCCGAACTCTTTGCCTTCTTCAACTGTGCCGACTTTGCTCTTCATGTGCTGAAGTTCTCGGATGCGACCTCGGGCAATTTCGTTTTCGCGGCGCATGATTTTTACTTCATCGTTTACGAATATTGAACCGCTTTCGACTCGTGCCCCGAGAACCTGCTTATCTTTATTGGTGCTAAAAATTTTCAGAATCTTGGCTATACCTTTTTGTTCTTCGACGGCTAACTTCGGCGCCCGCGCCGCAGCTTCTTCAGCTAGCCATTCAGAGAATTTGTAAATAATATCGAACATGTGTATTGAAACGGCACGCTCTTCGGCGAAACGTTTTGCCGAGGGCTCTACCTTTACGGTGAATCCGCAAATAAGAGTGCCCGGCACGCTCATAGCAGCTTTAATATCATTTTCAGTTACATCGCCGATGCCACCTTGAACCACGCGAATGGTGACGCGCTCAATTTGTATTTTTGATATCTCATATTTGATGGCCTCAATTGAACCAGAAGTGTCGGCTTTAATAATGAGAGGAAGAATGGCAGTTTGTTTTTCGCCGTCGGGGCCAAGCTGAACTTGGTGGCCTTGCGGGCTGTTTGCCATTGGCGCGAGTTTACCTTTTTCATCCTCAATATATTTTTCTGCGTCTTTTTTAGAAGGGAATGAAAAGCAAATGCCGCCTACTTCTGGTTCTTCGCTCCAGCCTATAATGCGCGCAGGTGCTGAAGGCAGCGCTTCTTTAATTGGTTTGCCGAGAGAATTTTCCATTATACGAACAGGAGAGAAGGCCATTCCTGAAACTAGAAACGAGCCGCTCGTAAGTGTGCCGTTTTTTACAATAAGCGTTGCGGAAATGCCACGCATTTTGTCGCGATGAGACTCGATGAC
>CALMYA010000052.1 GCA_937873535.1 uncultured bacterium
GCTAATATTGCGTCATTATGAAGAAATCAACCACTTTCCACCTCATAACTCTTTTTCCCGAGGCGTTTTCATCGTATTTGGGAGAATCTATTTTGGCTAGGGCGCAGAAAGAAGGGCTTTTCGGTGTGAAGTTTTATAACCCGCGCGACTTTGTGGTACCGACGAAGGTTCAGAAGAGAAAGGCTAAGCCATATAAAAAAGTAGACGACAAACCGTACGGCGGTGGCCCTGGCATGGTCATGCAAGCGCTGCCAATGGTGAAGGCTATAGAAAAAGCTGTGGCTGCGGCGACTCGAAAAAATAAAAAGGTTAAGCCACTTATCGTTTTTCTTTCTCCATCTGGCAAGCAATTTACGAATGAACTCGGCGCTGAATACTCGAAAAGATATTCAGACATTATATTTATTTGCGGAAGGTATGAAGGTGTTGATGCTCGTATCAAAAAAATATTTAAGATGGTAGATATAACAGTAGGGCCGTTTGTAACCACAGGTGGAGAATTACCAGCGATGATTATGATAGATTCGATGGCACGCCAAATACCCGGAGTGCTTGGCAAATTTGAAAGCAGGGAAGAGAGCCGTGCATCTTCACGCGATGTGTATACCCGGCCTGAAGTTTTTGCATATAAAGGAAAGAACTACAAGGTGCCAAAAGTGCTACTTTCGGGTAATCATAAAGATATAGACGCGTGGCGCCTAGACGAGAAGCGCCGAGGGGGAAATACGACACAAGCATAGGTTTAGCACAGGGAAAATAAAGTAGGTCACATGAAGACCGTATCAAAAAAATATAAAGAAATTCTAAAAAAAGCCTAAAAATAAGGCTAAAATAGAAATGTCGCACATAGTTTTATGCCTTGACACCCCTGTCAACAGTCGCTATACACAAGCTGTTTAAAGGGCTAAAAAGCGTGCAGCCGTCAAGATATCCACATTGTCAACAGTTCTGCGTTGACAGCTGTGGATAAATCGAATATGATAGAAATCCTGTGTAAGACGATTGAGTTTTTCCCGGCTCTTCGCAGTATCGGTCGCCTTTGGCGCCCGAGAACTCCATAGTTTCAGGCGTTTTTAGTGGGACGCCTGTAACTTACCCACACACTCAAACAACATAATCGAAAGGCTTAACACAGCTGTGTAATTTTTGCGGCGCATGATGGCAAGTTCATGTTTTGCGCCGTTTTATAGCACTACTATATAAGCCGTACCATTCCGGTAACGCTTACGAAAGTCTGCGGCTCGATACGCTTAATAAGAATTTAATAATTTAGACGCTACACAATTATGCGCCAGAAGAAATATTTCTCACGTTTCAAGGAGCCGCTCGCGCCGCTCCCAAACTTGGTTGAAGGTCAGCTCGAATCTTATAAGTGGTTGCTAGAAAAAGGCATGAAAGATGTCTTTGACGAATTCAAGTCTATTAAAGACTATTCCGACAAGAAATTTGAACTCGATTTCACGGGGTATGAACTCACGGCTCCAAAGCACGACGAATTCTACGCCAAAGAAAATAAAATGAACTTTGAGGGAGGCCTTAAGGTTATGGTACGGCTCAAAAATAAGATTCTCGGTACAGTGAAGGAGCAGGAAATCTTCATGGCTGATTTTCCTATGATGACAGAGCACGGCACATTCATCATCAATGGTATCGAACGACTCATAGTTCCTCAGATCATCCGCGCATACGGTGTATTTTTTACTTCACAAGAGCTTAAAGGCAAGAACTATTTCGGCGCGAAAATTATTCCTGCACGAGGCGCATGGATAGAAATTGAAAGCGACCCAGACGGCGCAATATATGTACGAATAGACAGAAAGCGAAAATTCCCAGTTTCTTCGCTTCTTCGTGCTTTCGGCGCAGAAACAGATACCGACATCAAAGACCTCTTCAAAGACTACCCACTCGCTACTAAATATATAGAGACAACTCTCGCTAAAGACCACGCTAAAACTACAGACGAAGCATATATAGAAATTCACAAGCGACTTCGAGACGGTGACCTTGCTACTGCAGAAAACGCTAAAGAATTCTTCAGTTCGCTTATTGGCCCAGAACGATACGACCTGTCAAAGGTGGGCCGTTTCCGTTTCAACCAGCGCTTCGAGAAGTCTATGGATGAAAAGGCACTTGCAAAAATGACACTTGGTCTCGATGATCTCGTTTCAACAATTTCAAAAATAATGGAATTGAATCATAACCCACTTGCTATCACTGACGATATCGACCATATGGGTTCTCGTCGTGTACGTTTCGTTGGTGAACTTCTTCAGCAGAAAATTCGTTTCGGTATGACGCAAATTAAGCGAAACACTCAGAACCGAATGTCTACTATCGACACCGATGCTACACTTCCTGTGCAGTTTATCGCGCCACGTCCATTACAGGCGCGAATAAAAGAATTCTTTACTACAAACCAGTTGTCGCAGTTCATGAGTCAAGAAAACATTCTTGCAGAAATTGAGCACCTCCGACGTATTTCAGCCCTCGGTCAAGGAGGCCTCACACGAGAACGAGCCGGTATTGAAGTTCGTGACGTTCACCCTTCTCACTACGGAAGAATTTGCCCAATTCACACACCTGAAGGTCAGAACATTGGTCTTGTATTGCAGCTCGCTACATACGCTCGTATCAACCACTTCGGCATGATCGAGACGCCTTACGCAAAAGTAAAAGACGGTAAAATCACAAAGGAAATTGTTTACTTGAACGCCCTTGAAGAAGAAGGCTTCAAAATTGCTCACGCCGCAACCGACTACGACGAAAAAGGATTCATGAAAGAAGAAATTGTCGAAGTTCGAATTAAGGGTGAACCGGTATTGGTAAAGCGAGATGAAGTGAATTACATTGACGTGTCACCTGAGCAGGCATTCTCTGTTTCAACTTCGATGATTCCGTTCCTAAACCACGATGACGCAAACCGAGCGCTGATGGGTTCGAACATGCAGAAACAGGCTACGCCTTGTATTATTCCTGAAGCGCCTCTTGTTGCTACAGGTATTGAAGAGAAAGCAGCGCAAGACACAGGTCGCGTTATTCTTGCACCAGAAGACGGAACTATTACATATTTAGATTCACAAAAAATTGTATTCAAGGGTTCAAAAGCAGAAAAAGAATTTAAACTTGTTACATTCAGCCGAACTAACCAGTTTACAGCGGCTCACCAGCGGCCTACAGTAAATATTGGTCAGAAAGTTAAGCGAGGCGACGTTCTTGCAGACACATCTACTTCGGTAGACGGCCAGATGGCCCTTGGTCAGAACTGCTTGGTAGCATTCATGACATGGTCTGGTGCTAACTATGAAGATGCCATCATTCTCTCTGAACGACTTGTTAAAGATTCAAAATTTACATCTATTCACGTAGAAGAATTCGTAATTAACGTTCGCGACACCAAGCTTGGGCCCGAAGTTACTACTCACGACATTCCAAACGTTGGTGAAAACCGCCTCAAGAACCTCGACGTAGACGGTATTGTGCGAGTCGGTGCTGAAGTTCGCCCTGGCGACATTCTCGTCGGTAAAATTACTCCAAAAACAGAAACTCAGCTTACTCCTGAAGAGCGACTTCTTCGTTCTATCTTCGGCGAAAAATCACGAGATGTTAAAGATACATCTAAGCGCCTAGAAAACGGCAAGAAGGGAAGAATTATTGGTGTAAAAATATTCTCACGAGAAAAAGGCGACAAGCTCGACTCAGGTATTATTAAAAGAATTCACGTTGAGGTTGCGGTACTTCGAAACATTTCTGTCGGTGACAAGCTCGCCGGCCGTCACGGTAACAAAGGTGTTATCTCCCGCATCCTTCCTGTCGAAGACATGCCGTACATGAAAGACGGTACGCCTGTCGACGTTATCCTTACACCGCTCGGTGTTCCTTCACGTATGAACCTCGGTCAGATTCTTGAACTTCATCTTGGTCTTGCTGCTCACACGCTTAACTATCAGGCTATTGTGCCGCCGTTCGTAGGCGCAACTGTAGAAGAAGTAAAGAAAGAGCTCGTTACTGCTGGCTTCAACGAAAACGGCAAAATGACATTGTTCGACGGACGCACTGGCGACAAGTTCGAACAAGATATCGCTGTCGGTTACATGTATATATTGAAGCTTCACCACATGGTAGATGACAAGATTCACATGCGATCTATTGGTCCCTACTCACTTATTACCCAGCAGCCACTCGGAGGAAAGGCACAAGGAGGAGGCCAGAGGTTCGGAGAAATGGAAGTATGGGCACTCGCAGGTTATGGAGCTGCTCACACACTTCGAGAAATGCTTACTATCAAATCTGACGACATCCAAGGTCGTTCACAAGCTTTCGACTCTATCGTTAAAGGCCAGAAACTACTCGAGCCGAATACACCGGCATCGTTCAATGTATTGCTCTCGAACCTTCGCGGTTTGGGTATAGATGTTGAGCTTGCGCAGGAAACTGAAGACGGCCGAACCATTATTACTGAAGCGGATGAACTAACACAGGCATAATATTTATGACAACATCAAATTCAAACGCATCATCTAATACATCTTCGACCATGAAATACACACCAACAAAAAACGTAAAACATCACTCGGTAGACGACTTCCAGGCGGTTATCTTGAAGGTTGCTTCACCTGAACGAATTCGCGAATGGTCTTATGGCGAGGTTACAAAGCCTGAGACAATGAACTATCGTACTCAGCGAAGCGAAAAGAACGGCCTCTTCGACGAAAAAATCTTCGGCCCTGAAAAAGACTTCGAATGTTATTGCGGTAAATACAAAGGCATCCGCTATAAAGGAATTGTCTGCGAAAAATGCGGAGTAGAACTTACGCGTTCAATTGTACGACGAGAACGAATGGGCCATATCGAACTTTCTGTTCCTGTTGCACACATTTGGTATCTCCGAACTATGCCATCACGAGTGGCTACTGTTCTTGGTATGAGCGCCGCTGATATTGAAAAAGTCGTCTACTTTGCCGGTTATCTAATAACAAAAATAAATAAAGACGAGAAAGAAAGGCTTCTCAAAGAGCTCGATATTGAATACAAAACAAAGGCAAAGAATTTGCAGGATGAAAAGTCAAAGGAAGCTTTGAGCGATCTTCTTATGGGCGCAAAGCGCGACATTGAAGCAATTGAAGTTGGTAAGGTACTTGATGAAGTTGAGTATCACAAATTCTCGCTTAAATACGGTACGGTTTTCACTGCCGGAATCGGTGCTGAAGCTGTTTACGATATTTTCCGAGCACTCGACATTAAGAAACTCTTGGCTGAACTTCAGACACAGATGGATAAAGTTTCAGCTGCTGACCGTGAAAAGCTTTACCGACGTGTGAGTTTGCTTAAGTCTATGGTTCGTTCGAACCTTCGACCAGAGTGGATGTTTATTACTGCTCTTCCTGTTATTCCTGCAGCACTTCGACCTATGGTTGCCCTTGAAGGCGGCCGTCACGCTACTTCAGACGTTAACGACCTCTACCGACGAGTTATCAACCGTAACAACCGCTTGAAGAAACTCAAAGAAATTCACGCTCCTGACGTTATTCTTCGAAACGAAAAACGAATTTTGCAGGAAGCTGTAGATGCCCTTATCGACAACTCAATTAGACACGGCAGCACAGTATACGCAGGCCTTAATGCTGCACAGCGACGCCCTCTAAAATCTCTTGCCGATAACCTTAAAGGTAAAAGAGGTCTCTTCCGTCAGAACCTTCTCGGTAAGCGTGTCGACTACTCAGGCCGTTCAGTAATTGTGGTAGGCCCAGACCTCAAGCTCAATCAGTGCGGTCTTCCTAAGCACATGGCCCTCGAACTCTTCCGACCATTCGTTATTTCAGAACTTCTAAAAAGAGAAATGGCTTTCAACATCCGAGGTGCATCTCGTCTTATCGACGACGGCATTCCTGAAGTATGGGCAATTCTCGAACAGGTAATTAAGAACAAGCGCGTGCTTCTAAACCGTGCGCCTACTCTTCACCGACTTTCAATTCAGGCATTCAAACCTGTTCTTATTGAAGGTAATGCTATTCAAGTTCACCCACTCGTATGTTCTCCTTATAACGCCGACTTCGACGGTGACACAATGTCTGTACACGTTCCTCTTTCAGAAGAAGCGCAGAAAGAAGCCGAAGAAATTATGGAATCTTCAAAGAATATTTTGAAGCCAGGTTCTGGTGACCCAACAGTTACAAACAAAATGCTCGACATTGTTCTTGGTTCATATTGGATGACAAAGAATATTAAGGGTGAACTAGGCGAAGGCAAAATTTTTGCTGACCCAGAAGACGCTATTGCGGCATTGAACCACGATGCCATCACGTACCGCACTCAAATTAAAGTACGAGCGCCACTTACAGACAAATATAAAGAATATAACGGTGCACTTATAGAAACGACACCAGGCCGATTGCTTTTCAACAATCTTCTTCCTATCGACTACCCGTTCATCAACAAAGAAATTACTACGCCTGTTATGAAGGGCATGATTGACGACATTATTACTCATCGAGGTCTCGAAAATATTGCCGAACTCATCGACAGCATCAAGAAATTCGGTTTCAAGTATGTAACTGAATCTGGCGCTACATGGGCCATCGACGACATTAAAGTTCCTGAAGGAAAGGGCAAGGTTATCGACGCTGCAACTGCTGAATCTATTGAATTGCATGCACAGTACAACGAAGGTCTTCTTTCTGAAGAAGAAAAAACTCGAAAGAACGTAGAAATTTGGCAGGAAGCAAAGGGTAAAATTGAGAAGCTAGTATCTGAAGGTCTCGACAAAAATAGCCCAGCATACGACATGGTAATGTCAGGTGCCCGAGGTACTATGGGTCAGCTCACTCAGATGGTAGGTATGAAGGGTCTCATTGCTAACGCTCAGGGCGAAACTATCGACCTTCCTATTACATCTTCATTCAAAGAAGGTCTTACACCTATCGAGTACTTCATTACTACTCACGGTGCACGAAAGGGTATGACAGACACCGCGCTTAACACTGCTCGTGCGGGCTATCTTACTCGACGTCTCTTCGTTGTTGCGCAGAGCGTTATGATTACTGAAGATGATTGCGGAACAAAAGAAGGAACGCTCATCAAGAAAATTGGTGCATCAGGTATTTCAACTTCACTTGTCAAAAGCCTTACAGGTAGAATCTTGTCTAAAGAAATTACCGACGATAAGGGAGAAGTTCTCTTCAAGCGAAATCATCTTGTATCAAAAGATGAGGCTACAATTCTCGAAGCCAAGGGTATAAACGATGTATGGGTACGTTCACCTCTTACATGTAAAACTGAACAGGGTGTGTGTGCACATTGCTACGGTTACGACCTTGGCCGAAACAAAATGGTAGAACTCGGTGAAGCTGTCGGAACCATTGCCGCTCAGGCCATTGGTGAACCAGGAACTCAGCTTACTATGCGTACTTTCCACGCCGGAGGTGTTGCTACAGTAGGAGGAGACATCACTCATGGTTTGCCTCGAGTAGAAGAAATCTTCGATAACCGCCGACCAAAGAACCCTGCTGTTATTGCAACTCACGACGGTATGATTACTGAAGTCAAAGAAGTGAACAAAGAACGAATTATTAAACTTCTTCCTGATACTCCTACAAAGTCTAAGAAGGGAAGTGAAGTTGAATACGTCTTCCACTACACGCGTCTTCCTGTTGTAAAACTTGGTCAGCATGTATCGAAGGGCGATTTCCTAACAGACGGTTCAGCTGACCTCGACGAACTCTTCGAACTCGCAGGCAAAGAAGCAACTCAAGAATATATCATCGCGGAAGCGAAGAAAATTTACGAGCTTCAGGGTGAAAACGTTTCTCGAAAGCACCTCGAAGTCGTTGTTCGCGAAATGTTCTCACGAGTGCGAATTAAAGAAGCTGGCGATACGCAGTTCTCTACTGGCGACTACATCGAAAAATTTGAATTCGATGAAGCAAACCGAAAGGCTGTTAAAGATTCAGGTATCGAGGCAAAGTCAGAATCAGTACTGATGGGTATTCAAGAAGCATCGCTCAACCGACGAAGTTTCTTGTCTGCAGCATCCTTCCAGCACACGCACCGAATGCTTATTAGCGCTTCGCTTAAGGCAAACAAAGATCCGCTCTACGGTATTATGGAAAACGTTATTATCGGTCGCCTCATTCCTGCAGGTACTGGCTTCAAAGGAAGCGTAAAGCACAAAATGATTGAAGACTTCAAGGCGGAGCAAATGTTGAACGACTCTTCGGCTGACCTTATCTAGTTTTTAGTTCGTCAGTCTTTTTCGGGCGTGCCTTGCACAGGGACCACCTGGTGGCCCGAGCAGAGCGGCCCGTCAGTAGACGGGAACGCGTGCACGACTGAAGAAGACTGACGAAATAAAAATATTATTATGTCATCCGCAGCTGAAACAATTAAAGATCGACTCAGTGTAGTTGAAGTCATCGGTTCCTACATCAAGCTTGAAAAGTCAGGTTCGAATTACAAGGCGTGTTGTCCTTTTCACCACGAAAAGACGCCCTCGTTTTTTGTTTCGCCTGGGCGTTCAAGTTACTATTGTTTCGGCTGCCAGGCGAAAGGCGATATCTTCACATTTGTTCAGGAATTCGAAAAAGTCGACTTTATTGGAGCACTTAAGCTATTGGCTGAACGCGCCGGTGTCGAACTTGAACAATTCAAGAATGAAAATAGAAACAAAGGCGAGCACGACAGGCTTCGAGGCGTCCTTGAACTTTCGACTGCGTATTACGAACGGCAACTGGCCGGAAAAAAAGACGCACTCGATTACCTAAAAGAACGAGGCCTAACTGAAAAAACAATTAAAGACTGGCGACTCGGCTTCGCCTTAGACGAATGGCGCGGCGTGCACGACTTCCTCTCATCTAAAAAGATAAGTGAAAGCGACATGCAGGCCGTCGGCCTCATTAAGCAGTCTGACGAAAGCGGTCAGCGTTCAATATACGATCGTTTCCGTTCTCGTGTAATGTTCCCACTGTTTGACCCGTCTGCTAGAGTCATAGGTTATTCGGGGCGTATCTTCGACCAAGGGCCTGAAAGTAATGCTCCAAAATACCTAAACAGCCCAGACGGGCCGCTGTTCAATAAGTCTGACATCTTGTACGGTTACCATAAGTCTCGAGAGGGCATTCGCCAGTGGAAGTATGCAATTTTGGTAGAAGGTCAGATGGACCTATTGATGTGTCATCAAAACGGCTTTACCAATGCAGTAGCAACATCGGGTACCGCACTTACTAACAGCCACCTTGAAAAAATTAAGCGTTTGTCAGATAATGTGATGGTAGTTTACGATGCCGACAGGGCAGGCCTCAAAGCAACGCTTCGTGCGTGGACGACCGCCTTATCCCTCGGTATGGACGTAAAAGTGGCGGCGCTTCCGCAAGGCGAAGACCCCGCGTCTCTCCTTTTGAAGAATAAGGAAGATTTCAAGAAGGCCTTAAAGGATTCGAAACACATCATCGAATATTATCTCGGCATATTGTCGCGAGAATACGCGGATGATTCAGCAAAATTTAAAAAAGCGGTCGAGAGCGAGGTCTTGCCTTATGTGGCAGCAATAGACAGCGCCATCGAACGTTCCAATTTCATATCGAAGATAAGCATACAAACCGGCATAACCGAGCCGGATATACGAACTGAAACAGACAAAATAATTAAAGCGCAAGAAAAAGATGCGCAAAAAGAAAGTGTAAGACTAGAAGGTAGGCAAGAATATAAAGATGGTGAGCGAGGAGAAAAGGGTTTTGCAAAAGAAGCGCCAGGAGTTTATTCTGGCAGCGCATCTTACACTGCCCACAACGGCCCAGTGGCCGCAGACGCAACAGCTCGACGCATCGCAGCTCTCATATCGTGGTTTCGCTCTAAGAACGATGTAGCAAAGGCAGACGACCTTCAGGCAAAAGCGTCAGCAATTCTTTCTGCAGAAGACAGCAAAGGTTTCGAAGAGTATGTGAAGAATGCCGCAGAAGAAATTCTGTTTGAAGCCGAGGTGCTTTTTTCGGGAAGTTCTAAACTTGAAGAAGAAGCTGAAGACCTGCTGTTTGGCCTTGAAGAGTACGTACTTAAAGATAAGCTGGCCAAAGCCATGGTAGAGCTCCATGTGGCTGAGCATAAGAAAGATAAAGTGAGAGGGGAAGAGCTGGCGAATATCTGCCAAGACATATCAACCAAGCTATCGAGTTTACATAAAAGAAGGAAGTAACTGCCACATAACATAAATTACATGAAGACAAAATCAAAAAATAATAAAGGAAAAAAGCCAGCCAAACACAAGCCCGCTAAGATCGCGAAGCCTGTAAAGCCGAAAAAGGCCGTACCTGCACACGCCAGTGGCTCTGCTCATAAGTCTTCTAAACCTGCTGTAAAGGGTGCCAAAGGCGCAAATGGCCATGTTAAGCCGGCAACGCTTCAACCCCTTGTACTTAAAAAGTCGAAGGCCGAATTGGTATATGAAGCGAAAGCAGAAGCCCTGATGCATCGAGGTAAAGACCGCGGTTTTGTTACTTACGATGAAATTTTAAAAGAATTTCCTCATATTGAAATTGACGTTACATTCCTTGAATATCTTTACGACAAGCTTTCTACTGCTGGTATCGACATATTGGAAGGAGGCGGCTTGCTTGAATTTAAACCTGAAGAAGACGTTATGCTCAAAAAATACAGCATGTCGAAAAGTGATTCTTCATACGATTCAATTCAAATGTATTTGAAAGAAATTGGCCAGTATCCGCTTATTAGCGGCCATGAAGAAAAAGATTTGGCGAAGAGAATTCAGTCCGGTGATGAAGAGGCGAAGAATTTGCTCGCAAAAGCTAACCTTCGATTGGTAGTTTCTATTGCTAAAAAGTATGCTAACCGTAGCCCCGACCTCACGCTACTCGACCTTATTCAAGAAGGAAACCTTGGTCTATTCAAGGCTGTAGATAAATTCGATTGGTCTAAAGGCTTTAAGTTTTCTACATATGCCACATGGTGGATTCGACAGTCTATTACTCGAGCTCTAGCCGACCAATCGCGAACTATTCGCGTGCCAGTGCATATGGTTGAAACAATTGCGAAGTACAAACAGGTTGTTCGAAGGCTCTTTCAAGATCTCGGCCGTGAACCCCTTCCTGAAGAAATTGCTACAGAAATGGGGCTCGATGTAGATAAAATTTATACTATTGAAAAAATAGATCAGAACACTGTCTCTCTCGACACACCCGTCAACGATGATGACGACAAGGCTTCGGCGTTCGGTGACTTCATCCCCGACGATAAAATTCTTTCACCAGATCAGGAATCTTCACGCCGAATTCTTTCAGATCAAGTAAAAGAAATTCTTGACGACCTTTCAGAAAAAGAGCGCGAAATTCTTGCCTTGCGCCACGGTCTTACCGACGGTATTCAACACACACTTGAAGAAGTGGGGAAGATGTTTGGCGTCACTCGAGAGCGAATTCGACAAATTGAAGCAAAGGCGCATGAAAAGATAAGGCAGCACGATAAAATAAATCGTCTTAAGAATTACTAAAACAAAATAGCTTCGATTTTTTAGAGCACGGAATACATTTCTACTGAAATGTTTCCTAATGCTCGGGCCGTCGCCCTCCGCAATGCTCTAAAAAATCGAAGCTATTTTGTTTTAGTAATTCTAGACTCTTTTTATATTCTCGGTCTTATTTTCATGTAAAAAAAAAAACCCGATCGCTGCGACAGTCGGGGTTTTTCCGAGTGTAGTGCGATTGGGTTTCGTGTTGTGACTACCAGCCTTCGCGTACGCGGCCACGTACCAGCAAAATCAGGAGTAGGCCGCTTGATGTGAGGCAGATGATCTTCCCGGCAGTGTAGTATCCACCCAAGTTGTGTTTGTAGGTGTATGCGCTGTTTTCATCTTCCTCAATCATGCTACGCGTGTATCTTCCGTTTGGTCCGTCGATAGGACCAAGGCCGGGCAGCAGAAACAATGCGGAGGCGAGGAATAGAATAAAGAGGATTCTTGTCATGGTGTGTTGAACCGCCAAGCACCTTCAAAGATCAGCCTTCCGTATGGAAGGCCGGTTTGAAGGGCCTTAACGGAAGTTGTTAACATTATACCATAATTATATATAAATGCAAGTAGCCTATACCAACGCCGGTAGAGCAATTAGTTCTTCGATACTATTTACCTTTGTCAGAATATCTTTAGGCAGATAGCGCACTTCAGGGCTATCGATCAGGGATTTGACTTCATCCAATGTTTTGTAAATCACATCTATTCTTTCGCCAGCATCAAGATGTTTCTCTGAGACAGAGTCTTCCGCGTCGTATGCTAAAAATACGTAGTTGATACTTTCAATTTTAGTATGCATCTGCTTTGCGCTCAGAAGTTTCCATGTTCTGCAGGTTATGCCGGTCTCTTCCTTAAGCTCGCGCTTTGCCGCATCCAATTCAGACCCTCCTTTGTCGTGGTAGCCTCCGGGAATATCTAAAAATGTTCCGACAAGCACCTGTTCTTGTTTTGTTATTACAATTTTTCCATCTT
>CALMYA010000053.1 GCA_937873535.1 uncultured bacterium
CCCCCCCGCGTTTCTGATCGCACCTCTTGGGTTGCCCCAGACGGGAGTTACCCGCTACCTTGCTCCCGAGCATCACTTTATTTTCAATGCTTATTTACGCGCATTAAAGGCAAAGTGACGCTCGGGAAGTGTCCGGACTTTCCTCTAAGCACCCTCGAAAGGGCACTCAGCAACTATCCGACACAACAAAACTATTATAACATAATTTCATTTTTTTAACAAATTCAGGTATAATCGCAATCATACATATATAATTGGCGCATATAACCAAGAATCACAGAAGACATGAATCGAATCCTCCGAATTTTTCATAAAGAAATAGCAGGCGTCCACCAGGCCGCATTTCTTCTTGGAACATTCACACTAGTTTCTCAGGTTTTAGCGCTATTTCGTGACCGCATGCTGGCAAACTATTTCGGAGCAGGGCAGACACTCGACATTTATTACACTGCCTTTCGTATTCCTGACCTTATTTTTGCTGCAATTGCTTCGCTTGTTTCCATTTCTGTTCTCATTCCTTTTTTTAGCGGAGTGCTTGAACATCGCAAGGCTGATGCGCGAAAGTTTCTCGATACAGTATTCACCGTTTTTATGTTCGTTATGGTCGCAGTATCGCTCATTATTTTTTGGCTAATGCCTTATATTGCAAAATGGTTTTTCTCAGGCCTCGGCGATGCGCAGGCACTTGCTCAGCTTGTGCTTCTTTCACGGTTACTTCTCTTACAACCAATATGCTTGGGTATATCGAACATGCTCGGTGTTATTACTCAAATAGGTAAGCGCTTCTTTGTATATGCCTTAAGCCCAATTCTCTATAACGTAGCTATTATCTTTGGGCTGGTTTTTCTTTACCCGTACTTCGGGCTCAAGGGTGTAATTATGGGCGTGGTTATTGGCGGCATTCTTCATTTTCTCATTCAAATACCTTATGTTTTCAAGGAAGGCCTCATTCCGAGCTTCACTCTTAATATAGACTGGCCGACAGTTAAAGAGGTTATCAAAATTTCTATTCCCCGAACCATTGCGCTTTCGGCGAATACGCTCGAACTAATAATTATTACTGTTTATGCTTCCATGCTAGCCGTTGGCTCCGTTTCTATATTTAACCTGTCGCTTAACTTGCAGTCGGTGCCGTTCGCTATTGTAGGCGTTAGCTATGCCTTGGCGGCCTTTCCTACGCTGTCGGCGCATTTTGCTAAAGGTGAAAAAGAAGAATTTATGAAGCATATGATTGTGGCTACTAAGCACATTATCTTTTGGTCTATTCCTATCAGCGCACTCTTCATAGTTCTTCGTGCACAAATTGTTCGAACAATATTAGGAAGCGGTAACTTTAATTGGGAAGATACAAGGCTAACAGCCGCATGTCTCGCATTGTTTGTTTTCTCGCTCGTGGCGCAAGGTCTCGAACTACTTTTTATTCGCGGATATTACGCGGCAGGCAGAACGGCAAAGCCGCTTTTTATAAATCTTATTTCGTCGGTGGCAACCGTCGGCTTCCCGTTTCTTTTGATGAAAGTTTTCACATACAGCGACCAATTCCGCTATTTTATTGAAAGCCTGTTTAAGGTAGGAGATGTACCCGGTTCAGTTGTGCTAATGCTTCCTCTTGGCTATACCCTCGGCACTCTCATAAATGGCGTAGCATTTTGGTTTATGTTTCAAAAGGATTTCGGAAAATTCGGCAAAGGCGTATTGCTAGCGTTGTGGCAAAGTATTCAGGCCGCTATTTTTGGAGGCTTTGTGGCGTATATTGGTCTCAATATGTTCTCAGGAATATTCGACCCAAACACCGTTATGGGCATATTTCTTCAAGGGTTTTTCGCGGGCATTATGGGGATTGCGGCCTCTGTTGCTGTCTTTTTGATACTCGGCAATTCGGAAATTGTTGAAGTTTGGAAGGCTTTGAAACAAAAAATTGTGCCCGGTAAAATTATTGTTTCTGAGCCGGACACTATAGAAGTTTAAAATAACAAATACCTCATTGAGGAGCACGGATATTTTATACCTTCAATAAGGCTTATTCTGAGTAAATAATATTTCAGACTACTAATTTTTTTGCGACTCAGTATTTTCTGCTGGGCGTGATGGTATAAAACGGTTGACGAATTTTATAGCAACAAAGATAGATAGGGCTACTATAATAAAGTTCACGAGGCTGTTTATAAACGAACCTATTTTTACAGCACCGAGCATAATAGTAGAGAAATCGGGTTTGCCGAAAATCATGGCGATAGCCTGCATAATTACGTCGTTTACAAGCGAGTCAATTATTTTGTTAAACGCCGTTCCTATAACTACTGCCACAGCGAGTTCTATTACATTTCCTTTAACTGCGAAAGTTTTAAATTCATTTAAAAACCCAGTAGCCTTTGTTGATGTATTCTTGATATCCATTGTTTTAATTTATATTTCAATAATTTTTATTTAAGGTTCAGCGTTGCGGCTGTGGCAGCGGCTGGCGCGGCTGCAGTTGAAGTTGCGGTACTACTAGCAACGCCTAAAGAAAGCGCCTGCCCCATCATACTTTTAAGTTTTTCATACTGGAAGGCGCCAACGGCAACATATGTGCCGTTGAAGATAAGGGTTGGAGTGGAGGAGATATTCATGGTTGTGGCGTCGTTAGCGTCGCGGTCGACAAGTGCTGAGTATTTTGCAAAATTGGTTGCGAGGTCGGTTTTGTATTTTGCTACGTTAAGGCCAATTTGAGTTGCATAGCCTTCGAATATTTTATTTACATCTTTGCCGTAGCCTGCCCAGTCATCTTGATGTTCGAAGATAATGTCGTACATCTCAAAGAATTTACCTTGTTCACCGGCCGCAAGTGCTGCACCTGCCGCCGCTTTTGAATTTGAGTGTATAGGAATGAATCGTATAACGAGCTCGATATCGTCACCGTTCGATGCGAGTAGCTTTTTAAGTTCAGGATGGAGCAGGTGGCAGGCAGGGCATTCGAGGTCGCCAAATTCCACAATTTGTATTTTTTTAGGATTAACCGCATTTACACCCGCATTTTTACCCGTAATACGCGGGCTGTCTGGGCGAACAAGCGCTTCGCTATTTACTACCGGCTGGTTGCCGGCAGCCCCGTTTGTTCCGCTGTTTTTACCGACAAGCCACAAGCCGCCGGCGATAATAATAATGGTAATAATGCCAATAAGGCCTACAACTTTTGTTTCTGAGTTCATATGACGGGTATTGTATCAAAATAAATAGAATGACCAAAATGGCAACAATGGTAAAGGCTAGCTAGTGAGTGTAGGAGTCTTGTCTGTTATTTATACAAGATTCTTCAGTACGGCTTTTCTGTATACGAGCATAAGGCCAATGACTACGCTGAAGCCTATGAAGCCGAGGAAGGGAATAGTGATGAAGCCGAAGTACTCTACGAATTTTGTAGTACATGATATGCCAGCTGAGCATGGGGCCAATGTTTCGGGAATCAATTTATAATAGAGCAAATTGTGAAAGACGTTTACACACCAACCCAAGATTGCTGCGGGCAGCACATAGGCGTACACACTTTTATCGCGTCTTACTATGCCAACAATGAGAGTGATAATTAGAGGATATATGAAAATGCGCTGCCACCAGCATAAAACGCACGGTGGGTAATGAAGTATTTCGCTGAAATAAAGGCTGCCCAATAGTGCTGCAATGCATTGCAAAAGGGCAAGGTATAGGGCGTTCTTTGTAATGAAGTTTTTTAGCACAGAAAAAATGTTTTGCATGTGCTGTATTGTAGCAGATTTCTGCGTATTTTTATCTGGAATAATCGAGCTTGTAGCCACGGCCAGGTACCGTATGAATGAGCTTTTTCTTTCTGCCGCCTTCTATTTTTTTGCGCAAGTTCCGTATATGAGCTTCTACCGTGTTTGAAAAAGGGTCGGTTTCGTTGTTCCAAACCTCTTCCATTATTTCTGACCTTGTAAGAATTTGGCCGCTTCGGCGCGCCATGCATTCGAGAAGCATATATTCTTTTCTGGTTAAGTAGACGCCCTTGCCGGCTTTGGTGACGAGTTTCGATTCGGTGTCGATGCTGAGGTCTTCTAGCGTGAGCACAGGTTCTTGTATATGATACGGCCGCCGCACTAGGCTTTTGATGCGCGCCACAAGTTCGGTAAAAGAAAAAGGTTTGCACATGTAGTCGTCGGCACCGCTTTCAAGTAAGTGCACTTTGTCTGCTACTTCTGATTCTACCGAAACAATTAATACAGGGCAGGTAATACCGGCTTGCCGCAATTCTTTGCACACTTCATCGCCCTTTTTGTTCGGTAGGTTGTAGTCGAGAATGACGATGCGATACGGGTTGGTTCTGGCTAAAAACGAACCAGTTTCGCCGTTGTTGGCCGTGTCGACGGCATATGCTTCTGCAGCCAAGCTTCTTCTTAATAATTCTCGGAGCTCTTCGTCATCTTCTACGATAAGTATTCTCATGATGGTGTTTTGTGTAAATATATTTTAAATTATTCACGAAATATCTAATGCGCTGGTAATACCCGTAGTATGGTCGCGGGCATATGTCTTTTGTATCAAAAAAAGATAAAGAAAAGCTGAAGAAATTATAAAGAAAAAGTGAGGAAGCGCGGGCGACACGGTAAACCATGTCTTCAGATAATTATATCTCAAAAAATGAGTCGGGGATCAATATATGAGGACTTTAGGAGGAGACAAACCCAGCATTCAAGCAAGAGCATATCGCAGATACGCATGCTCCCACCACAACACCATGTTAATCTCCGAGGACTTGTTATTCCTACCATATAGGGTATAATACGCATATTCGTAGTTACTCATTCTCCAAGGTACGCGCAATTCGTTAAGTAGTTCGTGGTTCGAGGCAAGAAGGGGGGTCGGCTATGGATAATATATATTAAGTTAACGAAAAAACGTATCTCAATGGCAAAGAAATTGTATATCGGAAACCTCGCATGGGCGACAACATCCGATGGCCTCAAGAACGCTTTCTCACAGGCAGGTGAAGTAGTCTCAGCCACAGTTATGACTGAGAAGACAACCGGCCGTTCACGAGGCTTCGGCTTCGTTGAAGTTCCAGATGAAGTTGCAGAAGCTGCAATTGCAATGTGGAACGGGAAAGATCTCGATGGACGACAGATTGTCGTCAACGAGGCTCGACCTATGACAGATCGACCTGCGGGTGACCGCGGCGGCGATCGAGGTCCTCGACGTGACTTCGGTCCTCGAAGGAGCTACTAATAGGCAAAAAACAAAACAACCTCATATATTTCCCGTATGCGTATCTGCGATATACGGGAAATATATGAGGTGTTTGTTTTTGTGATAGAGGGAACAAGGGCAAATTTTTTATAAAAACAAAAGCGCCGGCAAGAAAAGATTCCTTGCCGGCTGCCCAAGACGGGGCTTCAGTACTTCTCTACGCTGCCACTTCCTCCGTAGCGGGTGTTAAAATTACGGGCAATTTCTGCTGCTCTGTCGGAAGCTGAACCTTCTTGCAGAAGATTGCTTTGAACAGTTGTGGCGTGATGGGGTTCTGCTTTATGTTCGGCAGAGGGTGGAATCTGGCATTTGGGCTTGGTCGGTGGTATCAGAATGTTACGGAGGGACCTCATTGGTGTGTTGTGTTTGCTGAGTTTGGGTGTGGGGTGATGATTACAACTAAAAAACGGCATGTGCCGCTAATGCTGTAATCAGGAACTTTGTTCCGAGTAGTAATATAGCATGCACGTCGTTGAAACATCTGAATTCACAGGCATCAAGCCAGTCTTGGAGCATCGTGTGGCAACACTTTGCCCCGAGCTTCATGGAGGGTTGCTTGCCGAGCAGCGCCATCTTGAAGAGCTGGCAAAGCTTGGCTGGCCCGAGATCAACTTGGTCGCAGTCACATTCTACCCGCTTCTCGATGTCGTGCGCGATCCGACCAAAACGACCCGCGACATCAATGCTGCGGTTGATATCGGCGGGCCAGCACTCATCCGTTCGGCATGCAAGGGCGGTCGAATCGTTCTGACACAAGAAGAACATTTCCGGCGTGTCGCTCAAGAGCTTTCCGATGACAGCGAGCTTGACCCAGCCACTACGGAATGGTTGCAAGCCGTTGCTGCCGCGACGGTTGCGCAGTACACAGCATCTGAAGCTCTGTTCCGCATCAAGAAAATCGGGCCGTTTTAGGCCGCGCGCTAACGACGATTTGATGTCGTCAACAAAAAAACCACCCAAGTCCAGTGCTGGCTAGGGTGGTTTTTCTTTTCTTAAGTATAAGGAACAGAAACTAACAAAAAGAATACACCCGGAGCATATCGCAGATACGCATGCTCCGGGTGTATTCTTTTTGTTAGTTTCTCTTACCCTTGTCTCTATCAGATTTAGTCAAAAACTTCTTTCTTATACGCGTGCTCGTTGGCGTAATTTCCAAATATTCGTCTTCATTAATAAGTTCAAGGCCGCGTTCAATTGTTACTTCGAGGCAAGGGCTCAAGTAAACAGTGTCGTCGGTGCCCGAGGCGCGCATGTTGGTGAGCTGCTTACCTTTGGTAGGGTTTACTTCCATTTCTTCGCCTTTAGCCGTGTTGCCGATGACCATTCCGGCGTACACTTCTGCGCCGTGGCCAACATAGAGAGTGCCGCGTGTCTGCAAGTTGCCGAGGGCGAATGTGACGGCTTTGCCATTTTCCATTGAAATCATTGAGCCGACTTCGCGCTTTTCTATCGTACCTGCGTATGGTTTGAATTCTATAAACCTAGAAGACATAATTCCTTCACCTTTAGTGTCGACGACGAACTGGCTGCGGTAGCCGAGAAGGCCGCGTGTAGGAATATCGAAAGTAATTCGGCTGATGCCTTCGCGCTGATGCATCGAGCTCATGACGCCTTTTCGCTTGCCGAGCTTTTCAATGACGACGCCAGAAAATTCATCGGGTGTATCTATTACCGCTTCTTCATACGGTTCGTAATCGTGACCGTCTATTTTTTTGATGATAACTTCTGGCTGAGATACCTGAAGTTCATAACCTTCGCGTCGCATTTGTTCAAGAAGAATGGCAACATGTAATTCGCCGCGGCCGAATACTTTATATTTGTCGGCATTACCGAAATCTACCTGAAGACCGACGTTTACTTGAAGTTCCTTTTCAAGTCGTTCGCGAATTTGGCGGCTGGTTACATATTTACCTTCGCGTCCGGCGAAAGGCGAATCGTTTACTAAAAAGTTAAGGGAAATTGTCGGTTCATCAATTGAAATTGAAGGAAGGGTGTGCGCGTTCTGGCTGTCGGTAATTGTGTCGCCAATATATATGTTTGATAAGCCGGCAATAAGCACAACGTCGCCGACGCCGACCTCGGTTGCTTCTTTTCTGCTCAATCCTTCAAATGTGAAGAGCTTCACAATTTTACCGTTTTCAGTGGCACCGTCGTTCTTCTTTATAAATACGTTTTGGCCGGTTTTAACGCTGCCGCTCCAAACGCGGGCAACGGCCAATCGGCCGAGGAAGTTGTCATACGCCAAGTTAAAGGGCTGAGCCAATAGAACATTGTTTGATTTTGCCTCGGCTGCCGAACTGTTGCCGCTACCGCTGTCGTTATCGGCGCTGTCGCCGGGAATAGCAACATCAATTGCTGCCGGAACTTTTTCTAAAATAGTTTCGAACAATGGATCAAAGTTTTCGAAGGTTTCGTCGAGCTTTAGTTTTGCCGTACCGTCTCGGCCAATAGCGTAAACAACAGGGAAGTCGAGCTGCGCGTCGTTGGCGCCGAGTTCGAGAAAAAGTTCAAGCACTTCTTCGTGAACGCGGTCGGGCGCAGCTGCCGGTTTATCTAATTTATTAATAATTACAATTGGCTTAAGACCAAGTTCAATAGACTTCTTCAAAACGAAACGCGTTTGAGGCATAGGGCCTTCTTGCGCATCTACTACAAGAAGCACGCAGTCGATGGAACGAAGGATTCGCTCTACTTCTGAACCGAAGTCGGCGTGACCCGGCGTGTCGATGATATTTATTTTATGCGTTGCGCCGTCTTTCTTGCTCTTATATATAAGTGAAGCGTTTTTGGCGTAAATGGTAATGCCGCGCTCTTGTTCAAGGTCGTTCGAATCCATAGACACGGCGTCTTTGGCCATGCCTGTGTATTTCATCATGGCGTCAACAATAGTGGTCTTGCCGTGGTCAACGTGCGCGATGATGGCGATATTTCGTATGTCTTTGTATTCGTTCATAATAAATGTGTTGGAAGATGTTTGTGCAGCGCGAACTGCAGATAGTAGTCTTTTAGGAAAAATAAAACCCCGAAGGGGCGGCGAAGGAGCGGCGCTGTTTCGCAAGGGAACTCTACATTAAAAATGGCGAATAGGCAAATAAGGCAAAGTTTAGAAATAAAAACGGCGCAGGGGTAGAAACCTCCTGCGCCGCTGGGGTGGCTGACTGGGATGTCAGCCGTTCTGAACCGGTTAGCCGGGGATGCACACTCCGGCCCGGCCGAAGTTACGGGAGACAACTCCTGAGTGGGTGGGCATATGGTTCCCGGCTATTGCTCCTGTTCTCCAACGAACCTCGACTCGACTGGTTATGGGTCGGGGTGCTGTTGTTGGTGTGCCTTTGGCTTCTGCACTAAGAGTGCCAATGAGGCCACGTGTACTTCTCTTTTTTGCTAGGGGTGATGATGCATTCATCGGGGATACTGATTTTCTACTTTGTTGCTGGATAGCAAGTCAGGATAGGCATAGGCCATCCTCCTTGCATGCCTAATAGACTATTCCTGAAAATGGGGTATGTCAATGGAGGAAAATCCCTTTATTTTATGACACTTTTTTGATACAATAATCGAACTATGAAGCATCACATCAAAAAGTTTCTGCATCTATTCAAAAAAAAGAAAGTTTATATACCCGCAATAATAATTGTTGTCGTGGTGGCTTGGTATTTTTGGTCTAATCGGTCGTCTCAGAATGAAGAAATAATTATGGTAGCACCGGCGACATTTGTGCAAGAAGTGGCAGTTACGGGCAAGGTAGTTGCTTCGAAAAACGTTAACCTTGGGTTCAATGCATCCGGCCGCATTGCAAAAATTGCGGTGAAAGTTGGCGATAAAGTGAGGGAAGGTGCAACTCTTTCTAATTTGGCCAATGCAGATACATGGGCGAATGTTCAGCAGAAGCAGGCGGCACTCGATGCCGAAAAGGCCGATTACGCGCAGGTTATTCGCGGTTCTCGCGCCGAAGATATTTCAATTGCTGAAACCGACGCTGCTGGCGCCGAAACCTCCTTCAATCAAAGTCTTCAGGGTCTTATAAATCAGATGCGTGATTCATACGCTAAATCTGACGATGCTGTACGCGGAAAAATTGACCCTCTCTATACCGACCCGCGCGGTGCTAACCCTCAAATTATGTCATTTGAAGGCGGCTATAATAGTTATGAACTTCGCCAAGCATTGAATGCAAAACGAATTGTAGTGGGCGAAATGCTTGCATCATGGAACAAATCTCTCGCTTCGCTTTCGTCATCTTCTTTTAACGACAGCTACGTAACAACCGCGTCAGCAAATTTGGGCGTAATGAATACATATTTAAACGACCTTACAATTGCAGTTTCTGGTTTTCAGGCAAGCAGCGGCCTTACGCAGGCAACTATAGATGCATATAAGGCTAATATTTCTGCAGCTCGTTCTGCCATAAGTACATCTATTGCATCACTTAACTCGGCTCAAGAATCATATCGTTCAGCGCAAACTGCATATACTCGGGCAAAACAACAGCTTGAATTAAAGCGTGCAGGTTCAACCGTAGAAGATGTAGCAGCAGCAGCGGCTCAGGTAAAAAGTGCTGAAGCGAATTTGCAGAACGCGAATGCTTTGTATGCACAAACTGTAATACGCGCGCCGTTTAGCGGCGTCATAACAAAGGTCGATATAAAAGAAGGTGAAATTGTTTCGCCAAGCGCTTCGGCAATTTCTATGATCACCGACTCGGCGTATGAAATTGAAAGCTATATTTCAGAATCTGATATTTCAAAAATTAAAGTTGGGCAAATTGCTCGCGTTACTCTAGACGCTTACGGCAAAGAGACATTCTTTGAAGCAAGGGTTGTTCATATAGACCCAGCAGAAACAGTTATGGATGGCGTCTCGACATACAAAATAAAGCTTGAGTTTACAACACAAGACCCGCGCATTCGTTCGGGTATGACGGCAAACATTACTATTCAAACAGCCGAAGAGCCGGGTTCAGTTGTTATTCCGCAAGAAGCCCTCTTCCTTCAGGCCGGAGAAAAAATGGTTACAGTAATAGTAGATGGTAAGCGTGTAACTAAAAAAGTTGTTACAGGTGGAATTGACGCGAACGGCGGCATTAATGTTATGTCAGGAGTAGTGGCAGGCGACAAATTGGTTGTGCCGACGCATTAAAATATGGCCCTGAAAATAAAAGCATTAGGAAATAAGAACGCATGGAGGGTGGGCTTCTTCCTTTCATATAGGCAAATTAAGCGCGCAAATGTTTGGACTACCGCGCTTATTATCGCCGTCATGACGCTGACATTTCTTAACCTTGTGGTAGTAACAGGTGTACTTGTGGGCCTTATTCAGAGTTCGGTTGAAGCCCAGCGTGAACGTGGTACAAGCGATGTAGTTATAAACAAGCTCGACCAGAAAACTGAAATAGAAAATACCAACGACATTGTGAACGTGGCAAAAAGTTTGCCGCAGGTTCAGGCGCTTTCGATGCACTATGTAGGCTCAGGTACGCTTAATGCCGACTATCGCCGCAAGCTTCGTGAAGATGAAAAGCCCAACAAAGTGCCATCAACCATTGGCGGCATAGACCCAGCTTCTGAAGACGGCATTACGCATCTTTCTAATTATGTAATTGAAGGTAATTATTTGCAGGAAGGAGACACTGAGGGTGTGCTCGTTGGTGCGAACCTCGTGTACAAATATACGCCAATTGAAGTGACGGGTTTTTCTACCCTTAAAAATGTCGAGATAGGGCAGAAAGTGAAAATTACGGTGGGCAAGAATTCAAAAGAAGTTATCATTCGCGGTTTCGTGAAGTCGAAGGTCGACAATAACGACTTCCGTATTTTTATGCTGAATAGCGAAGTGCGAAAGCTCATTGGCAGGCAAAGCGCCAATGTCGATGAAATTTCCATAAAGATGAAGCCAGAATACAAAGAAGACGGGCCTCTTGAAGTGAAGCGCATTCTTTTAAATAACGGTTTCGATGAAGGCGCGAAAATTCAAACATGGCAAGAAGCTGAGCCGAAGTTCTTGTTAGATATTGCCGCAACATTCGGCATGCTTGGTAACTTAATAGGAAGTATTGGCTTGGTGGTGGCGTCTATCACAATATTTATTGTTATTTTCGTGAACGCACTTACTCGCCGAAAATTTATAGGTATTTTGAAAGGAATTGGCGTGCACCCGAAGTCTATTGAAATTTCATATATTATTCAGTCTATCTTTTATGCCGTCGTTGGTTCGGCAATTGGCTTGGTTATATTGTATGGTTTCCTTGTTCCGTTTATATATGCGCATCCTATAAACTTCCCATTTAGTGACGGTATTCTTTACGCTCCGCTTAATGGCACTATGATTCGTGTATTTGCGCTTATTATTACCACCGTTATTGCTGGCTTCATTCCTGCCAGAATGATAGTGAAGAAGAACACATTAGATGCCATTTTGGGGCGATAATATGCAATGCACAAATACCATGAAGAACGCATCAAGAAAAAATAAAAACGACAAAATATGAAACCCGACGAAAAATACATTATAGCCGCGAGAGAACTGAAGAAGTCTTTTATTGATGGCGACAAAATTACCCATGTACTTAAGGGTATAAATTTTGAAGTGAAGCGGGGAGAATTCGTGGCAATTATCGGCCGCTCTGGTGCCGGTAAAAGTACATTGTTGTATCAAATAAGTATGCTCGACCATCCGACATCGGGCGAAATTTATGTAGATGGCGAAAATGTTTCAAAATTAGATGAAGAAGACCGAGTAGCGTTTCGTTTGCGTGAACTAGGTTACGTATTTCAAGATTATGCCTTGCTGCCCGACCTTACCGCGCGCGAGAATGTTGCCGTTCCTTTAATTATGCAAGGAAGAAGCATTGCTGAAGCATATGAAATTGCCGAAAAAATGCTAAGCCGTGTAGGCCTAAGCGAGCGTTTTAATAATTTACCCTCAAAACTTTCAGGAGGAGAGCAGCAGCGTGTTTCAATTGCCCGCGCTATCGCTCACGAACCTAAAATATTATTTGCCGACGAACCAACCGCTAACCTCGACACCGAATCATCAGCACTTGTTTTGCAAATATTTCTAGAACTTCACAAGCAAGGCCAAACTATAGTGATGGTAACGCACGAAGAAGAATATGCTCGCGCCGCGCAGCGCATTGTAAAAATTAAAGATGGTGTGGTTGCGAAGGGGGAGTAATAAAGGTCGGTTTCGGCGCACTGCAATTGACGCCTTTTCAATATTCAGTACACTTCCAGTTAGAGCCGTTTACGGCTGGAAATTTAATTTCACCGCGTCCGAGAATTTCAAAATTTCGAAGGCGTACTGCACAAAAACCCCAAAACAAAA
>CALMYA010000054.1 GCA_937873535.1 uncultured bacterium
CCACGTCGCGCACCTGCGCGACGTGGGGGAGAGGTTGTGGTTCGAGCCTCGAATGTCTGGAGGATAAGGTCACTCTTCGGTCCTAGCCAGGAGGCTTATAAGCAGTTTGCCGTCGTCTCCAGGCAAAACGCTAATAAGTACGGCTGCATCTTCGATTGGGTCGATTGACCCTCCATCATCGATATGGCCGATATTATAAGTTTTTCCTCTGCCGCCTTCATTTGATGGTGGTACGACCACTCCTTTAATCGCAATGCGCACTGCTGTAGATGGGTCTTTGACCCCTGCCTCTTGCAGGTTTGTACCAGCTGCTTGTGCCGCATTCAGTACAGATACCACACTCTGTGCATTGATCTGGGCTGCAGCACGTTGCGCTGTCTCGCTAACATTACCAATGTTTGGAATGAGAATCGCGAAAAAGAGAGACATAATGCCGACGACAATAAAGAGCTCGATGAAGCTGAAACCTTTCTGGAATGGTCTGTTGTTGCTCTTGAAGATGGATGTATTGGGTGGATAGGGGTGGGTGTTCATGGTATGGTCTGAGTTTGGGTTGTTGTGATTTTAAGCACATCAGCTCACATATGTGTGGCTAACGCGCAATAAAAGCTCAATAATTTAAGCACTTATTGCGCATCGGCCTGCATACGGGGTAAACAATTAAAGTATGTACCCAGGCATTCAAATTAGCAGAAAGAACAATTCGTGTATTTATAGTGTGTATTCAGGCCATTGTCAATTGCGCGTAACCTGAACTCAACCTTTAAACAGAAGGTCGATTAGGGTTCGTTCAAGGTCGCAAATTGCGACCTTGAAAACAAGAATGGGCTCAAACTTGAAGTCACAAATTGTGACCTCAAGTTGGTAGACATGGAATCTTTATAATTTCTTTACCACCCCTTCATCTACATAGTGTTAGCCTGAACACATGCAAGAAAATGAAATAACCGATGTTTCCTTAAACATCGAAACAATTAAGGATAAAATATATATTATTAGGGGTAAAAAAGTGATGTTGGATAAAGACTTGGCCATGTTGTATGGAGTTACAACTAAAAGGCTAAACGAAGCCGTCAAAAGAAACGCAAAAAGGTTTCCGGCTGACTTCATTTTCCAATTAAGCATTGAAGAATCAAGCTTATTTCTAAGGTCACAAATTGTGACCTTAGAAAAAGGCTCGAAATCTTTGAGGTCGCAAATTGCGACCTCAAAGAGAGGGGGTAGTAGAGTTGCTCCTTATGCCTTCACCGAACAAGGTATTGCCATGCTTTCTAGCGTCTTAAACAGCGATAGGGCAATTTCCGTCAATATTCAAATTATCAGAATATTTACCAAACTCAGGGAGATGATAGATGTTTATCAAGAGCTACGCGTGAAGGTCGAAGCGATGGAAAAGAACAACGAAATAACTTTCAATGAAATATTCAGGGTCCTGAGGCTGCTTATCAAAGAAGAAAGTGAACCAAAAGAGAAAATAGGTTTTAAGACTGAGTAATCCTACTTGGGCGTATTAACATTCCTGTGTTGTTCCGCCGTCCATGGCGGTGTACTTACCGTATACAGCTTCACGTATTCTTGCGGCATCCAACAATATGGTTTATTGATTGGTACGATGATAACTGAGCCTTCTTGTAAGATCTTTTCGCTACCATCGCATATAAAAACCACACCCCCTTCAAGAATTCTTACAATCATCTCCGAGCGGGTGTTCAAGGCAAAGCCATTTTCTGGGTATCTTTCTGTTAGGGTTATTTCTGCGGCGTTTGCTGTTGTTGTAGGTAAGTTGATATCAATAGCAGAAAAACCCTCGGTAGATGCCCCAAGGGTTTCACTAGAGTTCGCGGTGGGTGTATCTTGCGCCATAGTATTTGTATTTTTTATTATATAAAATATACCTG
>CALMYA010000055.1 GCA_937873535.1 uncultured bacterium
GGTCAGGGCTTTTTCAAGGTCTTCAGAGAGCCGTTCCTCAGCGCTTTTCGGATCTGTTTTGAAGTCGAGAAGCGAAATAGAGTCCACAAGAGCATCGACATCATGGCGGGATGTTTTGGAAAGTTCGATCCGCTCTCGTAGGGACTTTTTCTCGCCGTCGATGCGGACTTCGCTGTAGCCTTTGCCGAGAAGATCGTAGAGGAGCTGGTAATACTCGCCTTTTCTGCCAACAACAACAGGCGCATATATTTTGAACATGCGGTCGTCTATACTTACCCCCATAATTGATTTACCAGCAAGCGCTGCGGCTGTAGCAGCACCTGAACCAGCAGCTTTTTTAGCCGAAGCAGAGGCATCTTTACGCGAAGAAATTTTACCGCTGTTATGTTCACTGCCGCCATCCGAAACACTTTGCACCACGGTAAAAATTGAATCCAAAATTTCTTCTTTAGAAAGTTTTTTAATTTCTCTGGCGCACACCAAGCAATGCGGTCGGCCAATTCGTGCAAACAAAATTCGCAAGTAATCGTAAATTTCTGTAATTGTTGCAACAGTAGAACGTGGGTTATTTGAACGCGATTTTTGGTCGATGGAAATTGCCGGCGAAAGACCGATTATTTCGTCGACATCAGGCTTCTGCAACTGACGCAAGAATTGGCGAGCATATGAAGAAAGAGATTCAATATAACGCCGCTGACCTTCGGCAAAAATAGTATCGAATGCAAGCGACGACTTACCCGAACCCGAAAGCCCAGTAATTACAACCATTTTATTTCGCGGCATTTCAACTGTAATATCTTTCAGATTATGCGTTCTCGCCCCACGAACAATAAGTTGGTCGGAATGCGACATGTCGGTTCGTGTACCGCCGCTTTTTTTATTGTTTGATGAAGGATTCATTCTGTAGTTTGCTGCTATTTATATGCTCATTTGCCTAGCCATTTAACTCAAAAGCCCCTAGCCGCGGCCTTGGGGTATGCATATGTAATATGAAGGCAGTATAAACTTTTTCTAAAGGTTTGGCAAAAATTAAATAAAGTAGAAAAAAGCGCGCATCCCTTGCTATCGGGGTGCGCGCTTTGGTTCCTCCGCATAGGAGAAACGCTTTACTTCTTGACCATCCAATCGAGGCCGAGCATGCGGATATAATCATCCATGTTCATACGTAGATTCTGACCGTCAATCATGAAGAACTTTATTCCAAGCTTTTCCGCGTTGTGACGCAGGTACCGAATCATCGGTGCAGTCTGGAAATCGAACTCTTCAAGTCGCTGAGCGATGTTTTCAGGGTCGCTGTCTTGACTGTCACGCTTCCTGCCGGCCAACCTGCGAACGCAAGTGAATGGCGGCGTATCGATGTGAAGCGCGATGATGTTCTCGAACCCGAAGTGGCGAAGCCTTTCGATGGAAAAGTCCACCTGAGGCAGATTCCGAGGAAACCCGTCTAGGATGATGAGGTTTGATTCCTGAATTTCCTCAAGTGCTTCGTCAACAAGAGGCAAGATGGTTTCGTTCGGCACAAGAAGGCCTGCCTTCCTGTACTTGTCGATTTCCTTGCCAATGTCGGTCTTACCATCAACTTCCCTGTCGAGCTTTGCTCGAAAGGGAAGCTCTCTGTAGGAAATTCCCCTTTTTCTCAGCCCATCTTCGGTTGTTCCTTTTCCGCCGCCTGGTGAAGCGATGAGTTTGATTGCTGTTTTCTTGTGTCGTTCTGGCACCGTTACCTCCTGGTTGAATGTTTAACTGTTGCTCTCTAAAAGACCAAATTAATGCCCGCCTAGAATAGACGAGCGCCAGAAATATAACACAAATGTGAGGCAACTCCAAACTAAATCCCTTTATTCAAAACTCTGCTTCTTCGCTCTAATTCCCTTAGTCTCGTCCTTTTTTGCCTTGGCCGCACGCTTGGCGGTGCCTTCAATCATGGCCTTCATGGCCAGCACTTCGTCGCGCAAAATTGCGGCGGTTTCGAAATCGAGCATTTTTACGGCGTCGTTCATCTGCTTTTCTTTCATACTTATCATTTTCTTTGGGTCTTTATTAAATTGCGCCGCATCAAGTACAAGCAAATTCTGCACAGTTTTTTGATGCTCGCTCATTATTTGTTCGGTAATGTCATTTATTTTTTTAGCGATGGTCTTTGGGGTAATACCATGCTTTTTATTATATGCAAGCTGCACTTCGCGGCGGCGGTTCGTTTCTTTCATGGCACGTTCAAGCGAACCTGTCATATTGTCGGCATATAAAATAACGCGGCCATCTACGTTTCGCGCAGCGCGTCCAATAGTTTGAATAAGCGCAGTTTCAGAGCGAAGAAAGCCCTCTTTGTCTGCATCTAAAATTCCAATTAAAGAAACCTCAGGAAGGTCGAGGCCTTCTCGAAGCAGGTTCACTCCCACAAGCACGTCGAATTTACCGCGGCGAAATTCGGTAAGAATTTGAATTCTATCAAGGGTCATAATATCACTATGCACGTAGTTCGTTTTAATTCCCTTCTCTTTCAAAAATTCGGTAAGATCTTCAGCCATTTTTTTAGTAAGCGTGGTGGCAATAACGCGCTGGTCGTTCTTTATAACTTTTTCAGCTTCTTCGATGAAGTCAAAAATTTGGCCGGGGTATGCGGCGCTTTTATCGGAAGCTAAGCCACTTTTTTCAGAACTACCCCTTGCCGTAACAGGCTTCACCACCAAGACCGGGTCAATAAGCCCTGTTGGTCTAATTATTTGCTCCACAATTTGCTGGCTATGTTCAAACTCATATTTTCCTGGGGTTGCCGATGTATAAACAAGCTGGCCAACCCGTGCTTCAAATTCATCGAACTTCAGCGGGCGGTTATCGGCGGCCGAAGGCAAACGAAAACCGTAGTCTATTAAATTCTTCTTGCGCGATGCGTCACCGGCAAACATTCCTCCAATTTGTGGAATGGTCACATGCGATTCATCTACAATTGTAAGAAAATCGGGCGAACCATCGGCCTTATGCGGAAAGTAAGAAAGCAAGGTGTCGGGAGCTTCATCAGGAGACTTTCCAGAAAAATGTCGCGAATAGTTTTCGATGCCGTTGCAATATCCGACTTCTTTAATAAGCGCCAAGTCGTAATTTGTGCGGCGCTTTAGGCGTTCTGCTTCAATAATTTTTCCGGCAGCTGCAAAGCGCTTGAGCTGCGCTTCGAGCTCGGCTTTAATATCTACAACGGCGCGCTGGCGTTCATCTTCGGGTGTAACGAAATGCTTGGCAGGAAAGAGAAAGAAACTTTCAGGCTCCCCTTTTATGGCACGAGAAACTGCATCAATTAATGTAACCGCCTCAATTTTGCTCGCCGAGCCTGCTCCAGAAAAAGTAAGCCTGTACATTACTCGCTCGTTTACCGGCATAATTTCCATTGTGTTACCAACAGCGCGAAATCTTCCTGGTGTAAGGTCGGCATTTGTGCGCGTAAAATATAAGCCTATAAGCCGACGAATGAATTCGTTGCGGTCGGCCTTCATTCCTTTTTCAATTTTCATATTTACCTTCTGATACTCTTCAGGCGAACCCAAACCGTAAATGCACGAGACTGAAGCAACAATTATTACATCTTTACGCGTAAGCAATGCCTGAGTTGAAGCATGACGAAGACGCTCAATTTCTTCGTTTATCTGCGCTTCCTTTTCTATATATGTATCAGAATGAGAAATGTAGGCCTCCGGCTGATAGTAGTCGTAATACGACACAAAATAGTGCACTTCATTTTCAGGAAAGAATTCGCGGTACTCTTGCGCCAGCTGCGCCGCTAGAGTTTTGTTGTGGGCAATAACCAAAGTTGGCTTTTGAACCTGAGCAATAAGATTCGCAGCTGTGAATGTATTGTGAACAAATATACCTCCATGACCCGCCAAAAATGTTTCATTGCCTTCAACAGAAAAGTCATACACGTACTTTTCACCTCTTACCTCCTCTATCGAAACAATAGGAGACCAGAACAAATTAAGTAAAGATCTCTGCTCTTCAATCTCTTTTAAAATGAGAGTGCTGCCTAGGGCCCTAGCATGCAGGGATGAAAAAATCTTAGTTGCAATATCTCTGGAAGGAAGTCGTGCCTGCGATTCAATCATGGAAATATAGGATCGTTCACAGTTACAGTCTGAGGCGATCTCTCGTTGATGTACATTAAGAGCTGTGCGGATAGACTTTAACCACTCTCCATCAATGGGAATAACATCGACATTTGTATTACAGGAAGGTTTTATTATTACGCTAAGTTTTGCGTTTTTCCTTTCCAGACAGAAGCCTATGTTTTGTTGAAAGGCCATTAAGTTCTTTTGACCGGAAATTCTCAGACTCCAAAAAGTGTTACGGATGTCCTTATTTGGCACCTTTATAAGTCGTTTGCGGATTCTTGTAGTAATGCCAAATCTCAGTAGTGCATATGACAAGCCTGATATTAAGTCCATGCTCGCAGAGACACAAGTAACTTCGTCGCCATCAACCCCGCCGTCTGATGAAAAATAAGCCTTCAGAAGCTGACTTAAATGCTCGTTTGAAAGTTCTGGCCAAAATTCTGGAAGTTGCTTCTTCTGTGCGTGTGACCCGAACAAACCACGGAACAATTCGGTAAGAAGTTTTGAAGAAATCTGATAATCATAGGTTTCAGGTCGATGGACTACCGGATGTCCTAGGCTGCAAAGGGTATCGCTAAAATCATTTATTATTTCCTGATCACCCGAAGAAATCGTTATGAATCCTTTTGAAGCATGCCCTTCTGCTATGAAATAGCCAAATAATCTCATTAACTCATTTGTTACCTCTAGTTTAAACGGTAAACTATATTTTCCATATTTCCAGCGCATACCCTTCTCCTCGTCAAGTTGAACATACGGAAGGATGCAGCGAATCTGATTGCAGGTTTCAAGAGACATGCTGTCACCAGAGCAAGAAGCTCTGTATACCTTGTTATACAGACCAAACGCATATAATATCTTTTTATTTGAAAGCGAAATCTCATTGATGTCCCTAATATGTGCGTAGAAATTTTTTGGGTTTGCAATATATTTTTTCAAATCTATATGAGATATAGGGCTTTCTGGCTCTTGAATTTTCAAAGGGGTTGGAAGGTAGTCCCCGACATTTATCTCATTAGTTTCAGACAGAGAAAAAGATCTTTTATCCCTGCTTATTGAATAAAAATTATGATTGCCTGTAACAACAACCTCTTTTCCGCAAGAGGTTCTCACTTTATATAAAACATCGGGAGCAGCATGTCTGGTCATCTGCCTTATGTTTTTCCACTCTACTTTTTTGGTTTCAGGGTCAAAGCTCAGTGCCTTCATGTATACGTGTTCCGATTCCAGTAATTCTGTATCATCAATATATTGAACATGCGACGCATTTTCAGCCAGTTTTTTATCAATAATAGATGCGATGCTAACCAAAGCAGTCTTTCCCCTCTCTTTTATTAAAACAGGGGTACTCCCAATTACACTTTTACCCGAGCCTGTAACACCAAGCAGGGTTTGATGCCTATATCCTTTTTTAAGCCCCTCTATGAGTTTTTCAATAGCCTGTGGCTGGTCTCCCGCAGGTTTATAGCCCGTACGAAGTTTGAAGCCGGCATTACCAAAAGTGGCATCAATATTGCTACCCTTACTGACCTTTCTGGCCCTACTGACATTATCGACTTTATCGTCACCATTTTTAGGTGTTTCTTTAGAATTTTTTGAGAGGCTCTTCATGTCGGCATCATACTATATTTGTGTGGATATCTCAAAAAGCTCATATTTTATTGAGTAGAAATTCATGTCTATTTTCATAGACTTCATACATTAATAGTTTATTATTAACATATATATGTCTACAGAGTATGTAACAAAACAAGACCTAAAAGATGAATTCACGATTCAGCTTGCACGTTTCGAGCTTGAGCTTATGCCTAAAATTGAAGCCATGATGTACAGAGTTGTGAAAGAACAAAGCATGCAGTTCGAACGAAACGTCGGTGCAGTAGTTGAACATTTTCTTGCAAAAGTGCAAACACTGGCTGAAGGCGTAATGATGCAGATAGAATCGGTTGAGCGCTTAAGAATCGACAACTCAAAAGACCACGAATGGTACGAATCTAGGCTTAGTAAGTTAGAAGCGTTAAAACAATTAAAAAGGCGCTAAACTAAGCTTTCAAATACAACCCCAAAAAATCTTTCCTAAACTTTGCAAAAGTATCATCAAGTATTGCAGCGCGCATTTTCTTCACCAAATGTACGGTAAAATATAAATTGTGAATGGTAGCTAAAGTGCCCGCAAGCATTTCCTTGGCGCGAAAGAGGTGCGAAACGTAGGCGCGGGTATAGTTTTTACATGTATAGCATCCGCAGCCTTCTTCTATAGGCGAAAAGTCATCTACATATTTTGCATTTGAAATATTTATTTTCCCAAGATGCGTAAGTAAAGTGCCCGTTCTACCGTTTCGCGTCGGCATGACGCAGTCGAACAAATCGCAGCCATTTTCAACGGCGCTAAACAAATCTTCGGGTTCACCGATGCCGAGCAAATGCCGAGGCTTGTCTTCAGGTAAAATATCATTCACCCACTTAACTGCTTCCGACATATCTTCTTTGGCAAATGAGCCGCCGATGCCGAAGCCGTCAAAGCCAGCTCGTACTTTTTCGCCACCCTTACCGTTTTCATCTACCCCTCGCACAACTTCAACATTCATTTCGGCCAAAGCCTTGGCGCTTTCTTTGCGCAGCTCTTCAAAACGGCCGCCTTGCACAATTCCAAAAAGCGCCTGCTTAGCAGCATTTGGTTTAGAAAGGTGGTATGCAAGCGATTGCTTAGCCCAACGATGAGTTCTATCTAAGGCCTCGGCCTGATATGCATAAGGCTCGTTCGGTGATGTACACTCGTCGAATGCAAATATAATGTCTGCTCCGAGGTTATGCTGAATTTCTAACGATTTTTCAGGGGTAAAATAATGCACGCTGCCGTCTATTATTGATTTGAACATTACCCCGTTCGCGTCTATTTTCGCCGGCTTCATTATAGGGCCGTCGGCATTGTCGCTGTTAGCAGGTTCTTCTTTCTTTTCATTTAAGTAGAGGGGCTCATCTTTT
>CALMYA010000056.1 GCA_937873535.1 uncultured bacterium
TCGTGCTCGGGCCAGTCGCCCTCGCAAGTCTCCCAAAACAACAAAGCCCAGTTGCATGCCTGAGCAGTCTTCCTGAATATTGCCTACTAGTATGAGAAACGACCCAAATTAAGGCAGTTTCTTTAAGTACGTGACAAGCTCTATTATTTTGACGGTTTCTTGGACGCGGGTGTTCATATGGCGTACAGTGACGCTTTCTTCGATGGCCTCTTTTTGGCCGAGAATAAGTATGTAGGGTACTGCCATCTTTTCAGCTGCGGCGAGCTGGCTGGTGATCTTATCTCGCGACAGCGACTGGTGTACGGCAATATTTGCCACACGAAGCATTTCTATAATAGATAGGCTTTTAAGCTTAGCGTCGTAGCCGAGTTGAATAAAATAGAAGCGCGCTTCTTTTGGCTGCTTTGCCGGCATCTTGGCATTCTTTGAAGCTTTTTCGTCAATAAATATTGCAGCGCCGATGGCAGGAATTTCTTTTTTGCCCCATGCCTTGCGCGACACCGTATTGTAACGTTCGCCAATTGCGAGAACTTCTTTTTTGCCGTTTTTGTTTATCTTTACAATTCTAAAAATAGTTCCAGAAGAATAATGCTTGCTGCCTATGAGCGAATGGTTAATTGTGTAGGGAAGCGAAAGCGATTCGACATATTCAAGAACTTCTTTGAAATGGTCGCGACTTTGTTCCGAAAGGTAGGTCATTGGCTTCGGCGATTCGTCTATAAGTGAAGAGCAAAGTTCTTCATCGCACGAATAGAGTGAAAACGGATCTTTTTTAAGAGATTGTCTCCATGCAACAGGTAGGTCGGGCAGGTGCTTTCGGCAGAATAGGGCAAATTCGCGGCTGAAGCGGGCGAAAGAGTCTTTGTCGCCGATAGAATTGAGCTCTATTAGAAGCTCAGATTCGTCGTCGGGCATATGCTCCTTAAGGATGACATAGGCAGTTTCAATAATGATGGCGTCGGCAATGCTCTTTGGGTTGCCAATAATATCCATATTAAATGTTTTGTTCTTTGCACCGTGATGAGGGTCGCCTTGCACTGGGCCGCTGTAAAAAATCATCGGAGGCTGGTGCATTTCGGACATTTTCTTTTCAAGGTAAAGTCTCATAACTGCAATTTTTTCTTCAAGCAGGTCGTCAAAATTAAGGGCGGCATTCTTGTCGCTAATAGAGAGTTTTTTACTGTCTTTAAAATTCTTTACCTTAGCAATGTCTTGCTTTTCAATTGAAATAGAATGATAAGGATGAAAGCCGTAATGCTTCGCCATCGCCTCGGCCTTTGTGTGGTTTTTCGAAATTGTTTTCATGGTTGTTACTTTTGCTCTGTAATGCGTGGTATTGCACCTACTTGGTTGAAAGGGTACAGCCTGACCATCGCTTTGCCTGTAATGTTTTGCGCGGGCAATGGGCCCCAGCTTCTTGAGTCGAAACTAACGGCGCGGTTGTCGCCCATGACGAAGTATTCGTTGTTTGTAAGTGTATGAACGGCTTCTTTTGTACTTTGGAAAGTTACATAAGGTTCATTCAGAAGCATCCCCTCGGGGTGTTCTTTGTTTACGATAGTAACGTCTTTTCCTTTAACTGTTATTTTTTCTCCTGGCAGGCCAACAATGCGCTTAATAAAATGCTTGGTTGGTTGGTCGGGCGGTACAAGAACTATAACGTCACCGCGTTTTGGTGAGCTTAATTTGTAGGTTAGCTCGTCTATTATTAGATAGTCACCGGTTTCGAAATTGGGTTCCATAGAGCTGCCGTACACAAGAAAAGGTTCAGCAACGAACAGTCGTACACATATTAGTACGGCGAAAATAGCAGCAATTGCACCCCACGAAATATCGCGGCTTTCTCGCTTCTTTTTCGATTTTGAAGGAAATTCTTCAGTAAATACAGTAGTTTCCTCTTGCATGATAGGGGAATCATAATACAAGTTGTGATAAAATCAAAATATTATAAAAAACAGATAAAATCGGCATACATATGTATATAATTACAGGACTCGGAAACCCAGGTGAAAAATACGCAGAAACACGGCATAATGCCGGCAGAATTGCCGCCGAGTGTTTTGCCAAACAAAATGAACTCTCCGATTTTACGCTCAATAAAAAATACCAGTCGCTCGTGTCTTCCGGTGAAATATCCGGCAAGGCCGGCAAGAAAAAAGTGACCGAAAAGGTCATGGTGCTTTTGCCTGAAACATTCATGAACAAGTCGGGCAATGCGGTGAAGCCGCTAATAACAAGTGTGAAGAAGGCTGAGCACCTCATAGTTATTCACGATGACCTCGACATGCCTATAGGTAAAATAAAGATACTATTTAACCGCGGTTCTGGCGGCCATAAAGGCATTGAATCAATTAAACGGGCTATTAAAACAGAAGCGTTTACCCGCATAAAGATCGGCATTTCGCCAGAAACCCCTTCCGGAAAAATGAGAAAGCCGAACGGTGAAAAAATCCTCGACTTCATCGTCGGCCCGTTCAAAAAGGACGAATTGGCTGAAATGAAAAAAACCGCCAAAAAAGCTTCAGAAGCTCTTACAATGATAATCATCGAAGGAAGGGAAAGAGCGATGAATACGTTTAATTAATTTTGATTTATTTGCTTATCAAAAAATTAGAAAAATAAAAAAGCAAAACAAAAACCCCGGCCTTCCTACCCATAAACATGGGAGGAAAGCGCGGGGTGGTTTGGTTTTTTCAGTTTTTCTGGAGCGGGCTATTGCACAACCAGATGACGCTGGCACCATGTCTCGGGTGCAAGAATCGTCTGCAGGGTTTGCGTTGCGCCGGTCAGACATTCGTCTGGACTGGCGATGATGATGCGACGCTCCTTGATTGCAACTGTCAGGTGAAACAGAACACGCCGGGAAGAGCCGTCACCCGCTCCTTTTCGAGGCACTTGCCCGAAGAAGTAGCAGGTGCGGAACAGGATGTTCTGCTGCTGCACGACGCTCAGGATGCAAAGCTTGAGGGCTGTTGCAATATCGAGCGTGCGCCAGTGACCTTGAGGGCCGTCTTTGATTTTTGGTGCTGTCATTGGGTTGACGTCAACCAACTGCCAAGACTGCGGTGTGACTTGCTTCAGGAGCATGTTTTGATGGTCGGTGTTCATCCTGAAGACGATGTCCACCTGCTGTCTGATAGCTGCCGAACAGAGATCCATGGCGGTAGTTCCGCAGCAAGGCACAACGGCGGCATCGCTGCTGCCAATCATGCTTCGTGCGAAGGGAACTGGGTGGTTCCTGTGCGGAAGGTGTTTCTCCGGGATTCGGAAAATTGTCTCCACACTGTCGGGGCTGAAGAATCGGCCGCTGCTTTCGGCGGCATCTTCGATGCTGCATGTCTGGAAGTTGCCATGGGCCGGTTCCTGCTTTTTGCGGTCCAGATGAGGCAATGCTTGGGGATGGTTGGTTCTGGGAAGGAGTGTTGTCATGGTTTTGCTGGATGTTTGCTGCTGGATTACTGGTTATTTATGAAGCCCACTTCAACAATTATTGTATTGAGGCGGGTACAAAAGGGTCATAGGCTTTTTTATCGAGCATATATACCGTTTTGCACCCGCTTCAAATATGAAAGGAACTGAAAAAATACTGAGTGTAACTATACCACTTTTTATACATATGTGTCAATTTAGAGATAAGGCTTAAAATAAGGGTTATATTGACGTATCTTTTATAGTTGGTATTGTTTTACTCAGATAAGCGGGCGCAATAATATTGTGTCTGAACGTGGCAAGGCAACGAACAGTAAAACAAAGTCCAGCAACCAAAACCAGAAATCAGAACATCATGCCAGTCTCAACAGCACTTTCCATTCAAATCGAAACACATCCAAAAAACGAAGGCGGCGTCGTCCAATTGCCGGATTCACTTGCAAAGCAGTACCGTGATGAAGTTCTCAGGCAGGCCCTCAAACAGCTTTCCGACGGTGGGCATATTCAGTCTGTCGATGAACTTTATTGGTCTGAGGGGTACCTCATGTGCGTCCGCACTGACAGTCCTCCGGTCAAAGTCGTGGGGGCACCTCAGATTGTTACCACCTCAGCTCGGCAGATTCGTGAAATGTCAGGTAGAAATGCTCACCTGAAAATTGGCCCACATGGCCATCACGCATCCCACCGTGCGGCCGTCAGCTATCTTCGCGGATTCCGCCGTCATTAGAGGCAGCCATGTTCCTGTGGCCGCTTCGACAACAAGTCAATCAACCCGAAGGGCTGCCAGCAAATGTTGGCAGCCCTTTCAACTTTTCATAATTTCTATATTGTGTTTGCCTAGCTAAAAATAAGAAAATAAAACACCCTCATGCTCGACCATCCCGGACGAGCATGAGGGTGTTTTATTTTCTTATTTTTTGTCTACGAACGCCAACGCCATCTTCTGCTCCTTCGCATCGAAGAGGTTTATTTTGAATGTGTAGATTTTTCCGAGCTCGAGCTTTTCTCGAAGCTTAGCTTCGCTGCCAAATTCTGATACATGAACCAAGCCTGCGACACCTTCTTCAATTGAAGCGAGCGCGCCATGCTTGTTGAATTTGATGACGACACCGGTGACGACATCATCTTTCTTGTATTTCTTCTCAGCCTCTTTCCATGGGTTAGGCTTGAGGGCCTTAATAGAGAGGGAGATTTTGCCGTCTTTGATTTCAATTACTTTAACTTTAACCTTGTCACCGACTTTATACATCGTGCGAGGGTCTTCAACCAGAGCCCAGTCGAGTTCTGATATGTGAACGAGGCCTTCAAGGCCTTCTTCAAGTTTGATGAAGACACCGAAGTCTACTGCGCCTGTAACTGTACCGTCGACATCGTCGCCTACAGCATAATTGCCGATGATGCGCTCTTTGTCTTTAGATTCGGGGCTCTTTTCAGAGAAGATGAGCTTACCTTCTTTTGGTGCTGCATTAATAATTGTAACTGTTAGCTTCTGACCAACAAACTTTTTGAGTTCATCGAGAATTTTGTCTTTGTCACCGTCGGCTACGCGAGGGTAGTGGTCTGCTTTAAGCTGCGATGCAGGAAGGAAACCATGGATGCCCTGCCATGAAAGCAAGAGACCGCCCTTGTTTGCTTCGAGTACAGGAATATCGAACGCCGTTCGCGCCTTGATAGCCGCTTCAGCTTCGCTCCAAAGTAGAGCCTGCTTAGCTTCCTTAAGTGAAAGCTCAACATAGCCATCTTCGTTGCTCATGTCTACAACTTTCGCAGCGATATTGTCGCCGACGTTCACCTTTCTGATAATTTCACGCGCGTTGATATATTCGCGGCCGTAAATAATACCCGTACCGTATGGCTTAAGGTCGATGAATACTCCCTTTTTATCGATGGCGATAACCGGGCCTTCTACGAGGTCTCCGATACTTGGCGGGTTAGCCGTGTCGGCAAGGAGCTTTCCCATGAACGTATCGTTCTTCGGGGCAAGCTCTAGCTCTTCAGCGGTAAGGTCAGACGTAACGTCTGAATCTGCAACTTTTGTTGGTGTCATTTAATAGATGGGGAACACGGCGCTTCTGCTTGGATTGACTGAAGCTCTGCCCCTCGGTTTTTAGGCCGTTGGAGCGAACGTACACAGCAGGGATTACACCGCATTCGGGTTAATAAAAGTGCTTGCGTATTATACATAGAATATCCTCCTCTGCAATGGGGAGCACGGATAAATCCTTGCTAGGATTTTCCTCGTGCTCGCTCCGTCGAGCTCGCAAGTCTCCCCATTGCAGAGGAGGATATTCTATGTATAAAACTCCTTAAATGAATTTAAACACTTAAAATAAATCGTAAATAAAAAACAGCCACCAGAGGTCTTTCGACATGGTGGTAGTGTTGCTTTTTTGGCTGAATGCCTTTGTTGATTTTGGTTACCAGCTTATCTCCAGTCTTATTTCCCTGGCAGCCAACAGAAGCGCATTGCAGCTGATAAACCCTTCGCCTTTTTTGGCAAGCAGATGAATCTGGACTGCCGTAGCGCCTGAATAGCTGCAGGAATAGTCTAGTGCGGAGTAATGATGCTCCACCGCATTGGTCAACGCGTCCAGGTCTTCAAAGACCGGCGCCTTTTCCAAGAATGCAGTCACATTGACAGTTTGCTTGCCTCTCACTTTCTTGCTCCCGAACGTGATTCTGGGGAATTTTCCGCTTAGTACTTGAATGAGGTTATTCTGGATGGATTCTTGCATGTGGGGTTGTTGTTTGAGTTTCATTTAGCTGCATCTTTTAAGACTCATGAAGTCCTCAAAGATGCAGCCAAACCCGCGGGAAAATAAAAAGAACATGACATGTTTATATCACATTCTTAATATTCGTCAAGGTGTGGACCTGACGGGGATCGAACCCGCAGCTCCCAAGTGGTAAGGATGGGAGTCTAGACCACTAGCAGGCCCACTAGTATGAGGTACCAATTCATACTTGGTTTCTATTGTAGGCGGCTGATATGAAGCCATCATAAAAAATTTCTAAAAAAATACACAAAACAAAGCCGCCACATTTGTGACGGCTTTGTTAACTCCCATCCTTACCACCCTGCAATTTTATACCTAACTAACTTTCAGTCAAGCTAATTTTGTCTTTCCTGTTAATTAATGTAAAATACCCCCATGGTTATCACTTATTTGGGTCACGAATGTTTCAAGATACAGTACGGCGATCTTACTATTGCCCTAAATCCTCCTGCTAAAAACTCGGCATTTAAATCGAGCAAGTTCGGCGCGAACATTGTGCTTCAAACTATTGAACATGAAGATATGAATGGAGGGGCAGACCTTTTTTACGGCGAAACAACGCCTTTTGTTGTTTCTGGCCCTGGCGAATACGAAACGAATGGTATTTTTGTTCACGGCATTGCTGGTAGTTCAGAATATGACGCTAAGCACGCTAATAAAGACAATGGCGCTGGCGGCAAACGCGTAAATACTATTTATTCGCTCACTGTAGATGGTATAAATATGCTCTTCCTCGGCGCGCAGAACAGCCCATTGCCGAGCACACTTTCAGATGCAATCGACACTGTCGACATACTTTTTGTTCCAATAGGCGGAAACGGTGAAGCGGGAAGCGGTGTGTATAACGCCAAAGAGGCTTATAAAACTGCAATGAACCTTGAACCGAAAATGATCATCCCTATGCATTTTAAAGATGAAAAAGACGAAGCACTTAAGCAGTTTTTGAAAGAAGAGGGCGCTACGGTTGCGTCTATAGAAAAACTAACGGTTAAAAGAAAAGATCTCGAAAACAAAGAAGGCGAAATTGTGGTGCTTGCTCCGCAGGTTTAACCCAATATGTTTTTTAAACTCCTTAATAAAATAAGAAAAAAGTCGGAAGCGACGAGGCAAATTATTACGCTCGGCATCAGTATAGGCATTACATGCATTGTTGCCGGTGCTTGGGCTTTTTCATTTATCCCTGAAGCGAATTCAATTTTAGGAAAAGCCAAGGCTGAAGATATTCTAGGCCCCTTTTCGAAGATTTCAGAAAAGATCCCCGCGGCTCCTTCGTTAGACCCCAAGCTTATGGCTCCACCCGCTGATTCACAGACGGCTGCGGTGGGCGCTGTAGATTTTTCTGCAAGCACAACAAGTGCCACGAGCGCCTCAAGTACCCACACTGCTTCAAGTGCTTCGAGCAGTGCCACAATTAGGTAGAAAAGCCACTGGCATATCTTCTCAAAATTTGCTAAAATAATGAGGTAAAATATAGGTAAAGTAATTTTATACTGCCGTCTTTACCGTAAAGGTTAAAAGAGGGTATTATAAAGAACAGTGGAAAAATTCTGAAAAAATATGGCATCCAAAAAAGACGAAAAAAATAAAATAGGCGACGAAAACGAAGGTTCTGACAGTGCTGATGTTGCAGTTATTGCTCCTGAAAGAATTATCGCGAGGAACATAACGAACGAAATGAAAGAGTCGTATATCGACTACGCCATGTCTGTTATTACCGACCGTGCAATTCCCGACGTGCAAGACGGTTTGAAGCCCGTGCACCGAAGAATTTTGTTTGCCATGAATCAGAATAATTTGACGTTCGCGGCGAAGTACAGAAAGTCGGCCTTCGTTGTTGGTGAAGTGATGGGTAACTACCACCCGCACGGCGATATGGCTATTTACGATTCCCTTGTAGGTATGGCCCAAGATTTCACCATGCGATATCCGCTCATTGCTGGGCAGGGTAACTTCGGTAACATCGACGGTGACAACGCCGCTGCCCCTCGTTATACAGAAGCCCGCATGTCGCGCCTTGCCAGCGAACTTCTGCGCGACATTAATAAGCAAACTGTCGACTTCCGCCCGAACTACGACAGCACCAAGCAAGAACCTACAGTTTTACCTACGGCTGTGCCGAACTTGCTCTTGAACGGCGGCCTTGGTATTGCCGTCGGTATGGCCACAAACATTCCTCCTCATAATTTAGCTGAGCTTCTCGACGCCGTGGTTCATTTGGCCGACAACCCTGATGCTTCGATTGAAGATCTTTTGCAATTTGTAAAAGGCCCCGACTTCCCGACGGGCGGCATTGCATACGGCGCTGCCGACATTGCTCATGCATATATTCACGGCCGTGGTGGCGTGGTGGTTCGTGGAGAAGCTGAAATTGTAGAAGAAAAGGCAGGGCAGGCGAAAATCATTATTACTTCAATTCCATTCCGCGTTAACAAAGCGTCTCTTATTGAATCTATTGCCAATTTGGTTCACGAAAAAAAGCTTGAGGGTGTACGTGACCTCCGCGATGAATCTACCAAAGACATTCGCATTGTCGTTGAACTTAAAAACGGCAGCTACCCACAAAATGTTCTGAACTTTTTGTATAAACACACGCAGCTTGAAAGTACATTTCATTACAATATGGTGGCGTTGGTCGACGGCATCCCTCAAATTGTTTCTCTTAAGCTTTGTTTAGAAGAATTTATTAAACACCGCAAAAATGTCATTCGCCGCCGAACAGAATTCGATTTAGCCAAGGCCCTCGACGAAGAGCATATTTTGCTCGGTTTAAAGAAAGCCCTCGATCATATCGATGCCATCATCAAGCTCATTAAAGCTTCAAAAGATACGGCAACAGCGCATGTTAACTTAATGAAAGAATTCAAGTTTTCAGATAGGCAGGCTACTGCAATTCTTGAAATGAAGCTTCAGCGCCTTGCCGGCCTTGAGCGCAAGAAAATTGAAGACCAGTTGAAGGCAGTGCAGGCGTTTATAAAAGAATGCGAAGAAATTTTGAAGAGCGCAAAGCGCGTTTTGGCTATCATTAAAACTGAGCTATCTGAAATTCGCGAAAAATTCGGAGATGCACGCCGCACAAAAATTATTAAACATGGAGCCGAAAACGTTTCTATTGAAGATATTATTCCAGATGAAGAATCAGTGCTTGTACTTACTTCAGGTGGTTATGTAAAGCGAACCGACCCAGATGAATACCGAAAGCAGCGCCGCGGCGGTGTGGGTGTTGTAGACCTCGACACGAAAGAAGAAGATTTCATAACTCACTTAATTACCACTACGAACCACAGCGAGCTTCTTTTCTTTACAGACAAAGGCAAGGTGTACAAAATAAAAATGTACGACATTCCTGAAGGAAAACGCGCCACTCGTGGCAAGTCAATTATGAACTTCCTCTCACTTGCTGGCGACGAAAAAGTAACTTCAATTTTGCCTATGCCAAAAGAAGTTAAGAAGGGAAGTGAGCTTTCTCTGTTTTTGGTTACAAAGCAGGGAACGGGCAAAAAAGTTGCAGCAAGTAGTTTTCATGACGTACGCCGAAGCGGCATTATCGCCATTCGGCTCGACGCGGGCGACGAACTCGTGTCTGCATCATTTGTAGAAAAAGGCGACAATATTATGGTGGTTTCATCAGACGGCCAGTCTATTAGGTTCGACCAAGAAAGCGTGCGCGAAATGGGTCGCGGTGCCGGCGGCGTTCGAGTAATGAAGCTCGACAAGGGCGTTAAAATTGTTGGCGCCGACACCGTTAAGAAAGGTTCTAACGCAGCAGAAATTTTTGTAATATCAGCGAACGGGTACGGTAAAAAAACTTCACTTAAAGAATATAAAGTACAGGGCCGCGGCGGTTCAGGTATTAAAACTATTAAGGTAACCGATAAAACCGGCCAACTTATTGCCGCTCGAATTGTTGACGCCACTCTTGAAGAGGCTGTCGCTATTTCAAAAAAGAGCCAGGTAATTCGCTGCAGTTTGGCCGAAATTCCATCTTTGGGCCGCGATACTCAGGGTGTGAGAATTATGAAGTTGAGGGAGGGGGATTCGCTTGCGTCGCTTATTTGTTTATAAGATTAAAATTTAAATTATGTTACATAAGATAACTTGGCGTATTAAAAATATATTTAAATCTTTGCCTCAAATTGGCAAAGCACTTGTAATCGAACGGGGGGGGCAACCTTGGAAGTTTTTCTGGGCGTATCTGACACTGCCCGATTCAAAGCGTGGCTCTTTGTCGTATAAATTTTTGGTAGAAAAATATATTCCTGGTATTTATTTAAATAATAGCGAAGTGCATCTAGGTAAAAAGGGTTCTGTCATTAAGTTAACAAAGGAAATTATGACAGAGGGCTTGCTTAATAGTGTGATAACTCAGTTTCTTGATTTCTGGTACCCATCCATAGTCAGAGTTTCGATCCCTTTATTTACAGGGGAGGGTCCATATGAATTTTCTGAATGCAGAATTAAAGATAGTGATATTGTTATAGACGCCGGAGCTAATATAGGTATGTTTACTTGGTTGGCTATCGAAAAGACCTCTGGCTCCGGAAGGGTTCATGCTTTCGAGCCTATTAAAAGTTGTTTCAATGTCTTGGTTGAATCCCAAAAAGAAAGTCTTTGTGGAGATAGGGTGATGCTAATAAAAAAAGCTTTATCAGACCATAGTGGAAAGAGCTTATTTAGTTCTGAAGATATGAGTGATGCAAATACTATTATATCTGATAAGACAGTTGGGGACACAACCGGTAAGTCTGAAGAGATAGATCTTATAACCTTAGACCAGTATGTAAAAGATTGTGGACTACAAAGAGTCGATTTTATAAAGGCAGATATTGAGGGCATGGAGCCTATGTTAATTAAAGGGGCAGAGGATACAATTAAGAAATATAAACCACGACTCTCTATTTGTACCTACCATTATGGAGGTCAAAAGGAAACATTGGAAAACCTGATTCGTTCATATAGAAGTGATTATAATATAGTCCACTCTCAGTCAAAATTGTTCGCGTGGTAAACCTTTGTTGTATCTGTGCTAAAATAAACGAATGTTCTCCGACCCTGACTCCGTAATTAAGCAATCATATGTTGCAGAAGGTATGACGGTTGCCGATTTCGGCGCGGGTGTGGGTTTCTATGCGTTGGCATTGGCGAAAAAAGTGGGCGAGTACGGTAGGGTGTTTGCTATCGACGTTCTTTCTGACCATTTGCGCAAGCTTGTGAATGAAGCGGCAAGGCAAGGGCTTCATAATATTGAAGTTATACAAAGCGATCTTGAAACAGACAAGGGTTCGGGCCTACTTACCGCTTCTGTCGACCGCATAATTATTGCCAATACACTTTTTCAGACCGACAACCCGCGCAAGCTTGTTATTGAAGCCAAACGAGTACTGAAGCACGATGGTAAGGTAGCAGTTATCGACTGGGCTGAATCTTTTAATCAAATAGGGCCGCATACCGACCATGTGGTTACAAAAGACGAATCGCGAAAATATTTTGAAGACGAGGGTTTTAAGTTAGAAAGTTTTATAGACGCAGGTTCGCATCACTACGGCCTACTTTACACGCTTAAAAGCAAGGCTTCGCCGGGCTCGAAAGAAAATATGAAGAAATCGAAGAAGCAAGAAGATGCGAACCCTGGGCTAATAGTTCCTCCAATTGATATCGTAAGTTTCGATGAACATGAAGCTGCTAAACAATTTGTCGAGCATGCGGCAAGCGACTACGCGCAATCTACCGGTGCAGTTACCTCTGCTAACGCCGAGAATGGCTATTCCACAGAACATAGCAAGCCAATGGCTTAATATTCATATATAATAGTATCGTACATGAAAAATATCAGTATCTTTCAAATCGTGGTAATGGCCATCTTTATTTTCGTGGCCATTGTGGGTATAGCAATTTTTGCAGGCTTTGGCGGCACTAACACTCAGGGTACACCCTCGGCTCTCATTTGGGGAACTCTTCCTGGAAACTATGTTAACGATGTTGTGCGAGAAATTAATATTGCCGAAACAAAAATAAATGTAACATATGTGCAGAAAGATCTTGCGACATATCAGGCTGAACTCATTAATGCTTTAGCCGAAGGTCGCGGCCCAGACATTGCTCTTTTGGATGACACAATGCTATATACTCAGCGCAATAAAATATTGCCTATACCGTATTCTGTTTTTAATGCTCGCGACTATCTAAATACTTTCGTTGATGCCTCAAGCGTTTTTATGGACACCACTGGTATATTGGCAGTGCCGCTTTCAATTGACCCTTTGGTTATGTATTGGAATAAGAACATTTTTGCAGAAGTAGGTTTGGCGCGAGCCCCTTCAACATGGGTTGAATTTCAGTCTGAAGCACCGCGTATCGTCAAAAAGACCGATTCATCGTCAATAACTCGCGCTTATGCCTCTTTTGGTTCGTATTCGAACGTAACGAATGCTAAAGAAATAATTTCAACATTTCTCTTTCAGCTCAATAACCCTATAACCGCCATTAACTCGAATACTAGCGCGGTGTACGCAACAATTGATCAGGCTCCAGACGAAAATGTGTCATCAAAACCAATTGAAACCATTCTCGACTTCTACACTTCTTTCGCCAACCCAACGAACCAGTCATACACTTGGAACTTATCAATGCCCGATTCGCGCACCGCTTTTCTTTCCAATGTACTTGCAACGTATATTGGTTATGCAAGCGAGCTTCCTTCTCTGCAAGACAAGAACCCGAACCTGAATTTCGACGTAACTGAGGTGCCGCAAGATACAGGTACAATACCAGCGGTTTACGGAAAGATTACCGGCTTAGCAATTATGAAAAGTACCAGAAATTACGCGGGTGCTATTGGCGTAATATCTATGCTCACATCTAAAGAGTCTATAAATTCATGGAGCAAACTTTCGAACTTGCCGCCGGTAAGACGTGACTCTATTGCTGAGTACCAGGCAAATACATACATGACGGTCTTTAATCGCGCAGCTGTCAAAGCGAAAGCATGGTTTGACCCAAACCCAAATGAAAGTGATGAGGCCTTCCGCGATATGATAGAATCTGTAGCAACAGGCAGAAAGCCGCAGGCCGCTGCAATTAGAGATGTTATAGGCGTATTGAACAGTTTGTTCGGCACTAAATAGCACTACATAAAAATATAAGATGAAACTCAAGCACGCAGCCATACTAATAAAAGACTCAATGTACTGCAAGGCGGTATTGGCCGCACTTACTGTTGGTATTATTCCAAGCGGGGCATATGCTGCAGAACCAGGCAGGCTCGTTCCTACATGCGGTACTGGTAGTAACGCTGCGTGCGGTTATAATGACCTTATACAGCTCGGAAAGAATTTTCTTACATGGGCTATATATTTTGTTGCCCTTGCCTCAGTTGCTTCAATTGCTTACGCGGGCTGGCTCTATGTTTCTTCTGCGGGTGACGAAGGTAAAATAAAGAAGGCGCACGCCGTATTTGGCAAGGTAATATGGGGGATAATTATTACCCTTGCGGCCTTCCTTATAGTAAAATCAATATTAGGTTGGCTTGGTGTTGATGCCGAAAAGTGGACCCTGCTCAATTAATTCTGTTACACCTTTAATTCCCTTATGAAAAACTTCTCAGAAAAACTTAAATTTATCTCCATGCACTTGTTGGTGCTATTGTTTATTGCGGCGCCATCATTTGCGGTAGCTGCGTTTGACCCAGTAATAACTGGCGGAACAACTGGGCAGCAATCTTTGACAACCGGTATAGGCGGCAGTAATAGTATGTCTGTAGGTAATACTAGCGGTATCAGTATTTATGGTTCAGGCTCTAGCGCAGGCAGTTCAGGAAAATTCGATAACCCTCTTGGCAGCAACACCTCGCTCGCCGGGCTACTCGAAAAAATACTTAATGTCGTCATTCAAATTGGCGCTGTTGTGGTTGTGTTCTTTTATATATATGCGGGCTTCAAATACGTTGTTGCTAGGGGAGACGAGGGTGAAATTAAAAAGGCAACACAAACGCTTACATGGACGACCGTTGGAGCTATGGTTATCCTCGGTGCCCAGGTTATATCGACAGCCATACAAGGAACGGTCAGTCAGATTAGTTCAGGAAAATAGCCCGAAATAGAAATACATACACATTATGAAAAAACACATTTCAATTATTACAGCGGGTGCCATACTATCAATGCCTATGTTTGCGTTTGCTGCTGCGCAGAATTTCGGCGAATTGGTAAAAATTGCAATAAGCATGGTTAAGTCGCTTATACCTCTGGTTATTGCTTTATCTCTTCTTTACTTTTCTTGGGGCTTATTTCAACTTGTTAAAACGAACAATGAAAATGCCAGAGAAGATGCCATTAAGATGATGACATTCGGAATTTTGGCGCTGTTTGTTATGGTGTCGGTTTGGGGGCTTGTTAATATTCTTACTACTACTGTCTTCGCTGGTGGCTTGGCAACACCTCTATTGAAATAAAATACACTTACTTTTATACTATACATATGAATAAAATCAAAAAAATTACTAAAGCGCTTGTAGGAATCGGAACAATGGCCCTTATTCTTATAATGCCTTTGGTGGTGAATGCTGCCACATCGAGTATGGGCGGGCAAGTAAGCAACACTACAACTACAACAAAAACCGGCTTTGAGGGCGCAGTTCTTGTTATAAAGAACGCCATAAATGTAGTTTTGCCTATTATCATTTCGCTTGGCGTGCTGTATTTTGTGTGGGGTGTCTTTCAGTATGTGCGCACCGACGATTCATCGAAGCAAGCTGAAGCTCGTTCATATATTATTTGGAGCATCATCTTTATAACCGTAATGGTCTCAGTTTGGGGTTTGGTTAATATCATTACTACAACTTTCAACCTAGACAGCAAAACGGTTCCTCCTCCTCCGCCAATACCCGAATACTCAAGCTAAACTTTAATCCACAGCAAACCTTTACACCCGCTGTAAGTATTCGTATTTGCGGGGTATACTATATAAGACTTTGGCCGCGTACCGTATACGGGTAAAGGTCTCTTACTAAATATAATTAATCATTTATAGATAAAAGATGAAAAAGACATTCCTTAAGCTCGGGTCACTCGGCCTTGTCGCACTTCCGGCTCTTGCAGCCGCGCAGAGCATCGGAGGCGTTCTCGGCCTTCTTTCACAGGCTAGCGACCTCATCAACCGTCTCATTCCTTTTGTTATCGCACTTGCGGTACTCGTGTTCCTTTGGGGTATTTTCAAGCTCATCACAGCAGGTGGCGACCAAGAAAAGAGAAAAGAAGCTACAGGTTATATTATCTGGGGCGTAATTGGTCTCTTCGTGATGGTGTCAGTTTGGGGTTTGGTAAACATTCTCGTAACAAGCGTTAACCTCAACAACACTGCTCCTAACGCGCCAGGTTTGCCTAACCCAGGAGGTTATTTCACAACTACTTAATATATTCTAGTTATTCTCGATGGATTCTGCCTTAACACTGATTCACTCAATCAACCAATACATAATCAATCCGATTATTGTATTGATGTTTGCTGTAGCCATACTTGTCTTTTTGTACGGAATGTTTGAATACTTCATACATGGGGCGAGTTCTACAGAACGTGAGACAGGCAGCAGGCACATTATCGCGGGTGTCGTCGGAATATTCATTATGGTGTCGGTGTTCGGTATCATAAATATTGTCATCAATACCATTGGTGCAAACACAAGTTCCTCATCAAATATTCAGAGTTCTTCCGATGCCATTAAAGCGATAACGAAGTAATTCGCGAAAAATGCACGCGGAGAATAGAAATGAAACGCCCCGAAAGGGGTGTTTTGTTTTGTAAAATATTTTTGAAATGCTCGCCACCAGCGTTTCAAAAATTGGAATATAAAACGGGCACCCTACCTGCACAAACATAGAAGCGTATTGCTCTATTTTGTGCAGGCGGAGTGCCCGTTGTTGGTTGTTGTTCACGTCGTAAGTCACTTTCGTGGCGGCTTGATCGTGATGTGTACTGTTGCTGTCCCCGGGTAGTTACTCGGAGCGTCTGGGGGAACCTTGTAGCTCCATTTAACTCCCTTAAGCTCCTGTTTCCATTCTGTCTTGAATAGACCCGCGAGTCTCCACAGCTTTCCAGCCGAGTACTCGTAGACCGAACCGTCAATGAGCATTTGCAGGGAAGACCCTGCATAGTCGCATTTTACGTCATATCGGTCATCCGGTACATCCGGAATAGCCGTCCATCCATCTTTGTTGACTTGGATGGTCATGGTCATCGGACCCGATAGCTTCATTACCGGCACCTGTGTTACCGTAGCCGGCAAAGGAGTCGTATAAAGATCCCCTGCATGGTCGAGCCAGTTTGCTGTTTTTTTTGCTTGGAGCGCAGCCCTTTGTGGCAGCGCCTGCAGCTTTTCCAGTAATGACGGCCCTTGCGCCGCCACAGTTGCATTGTTTGAACCGCTAGTCTTGCCCGTCGGCTTTCCGAAGATGACCACCAGGATGATGAGCATCAACGCAAAGTATAAAGGAGACTTCAAGATCGTAAGAATGCAACCGCTATTTTTGGCTGCAGTGGGAGTGGTGCTTGCGCTGCCACTCGCCCCTTTACTGCTGGAAGAAGTTCCTCCAGCAGGTTTTGATCTTTTTTTAGCCATGTGTTCTCGTTATGATGTTACCTTTCCACTCGTGAGGCGTTCGAGGAGTTCCTCGAGCGCTGTTCCGAACTGTTTTTGCAGCCCGTTATTTGCCTTAACGATGACCAGTGCTTCTTTGGCTATAGCAGCTTTCCTTGCTTCAGCATCCTTGTCTGATGCAAAGCCGATGTCGTCTAGCATTTGAATGGTCGTCTTCAGGGTTTCTTGCACGGTTTGCAGATTGTCTCTTTCTCTGTCTTTTTGTACGCTCTCCCTTGCTGCTTTGGATAGATCTTGAATTGTGTCTGGGTTGGTTGCCCGAACTTCAGACACCGTCACGACCTTTATTTCTACACCGATAGCGGCGCATTCCACATTGACAGCTTCTCTTGGAGGGTTGCTGTTGCGTACATGGTCGTTGATGCTGTCTTGGATCTTAGCCTTGTTGATGTCTCGGTAACTGGTAGCTCCGCAGACGTTCCTGATTTCAGGAAAAAGATGAAGAGAAACGAACAGCTTTTCAGCCTTCTTTTTCAAGTCATCGTTCCACAGAATCTCAGCTTCTCCTTCGGGCAGTTCGTCAATGATTTGATTAATCAAGGCAACTATGTCAATGATGCGCCAGTCCATGCTGGCTTTTATTATTCCTGCTTCCCATTTTGAAGGATCTGGGTCTGTTGTGCCTGGCCTGAACCCTCCGGCCAGTTCGATTATGGCACCATCTTTGTCGGTGCCGTCATCGCTGTTGCCGTATAGTTTGCTCACTTGCTTTTTGTTCGGGTCAGGTATGTTGTTGACGTAATGAGATCCAAGAGCGCCTTTCAGAGGCTTTCCGATCCAAAACGACATTTGACCTGAACTAGACTCAAACACTTCTCGTGCTTTTCCAAACAAGAGGTGCGCCCGATTTGTACTCGGAGCGCTTGGCTCGATGCGGCAGAAGAACCACATTGAATGGAGCGACATCGCTATTGGAATGAGGTTTATATACCAAGGAAGCATGACTAACCAAGAAGAAGCGTATGTCTCAATCATTGCGAAGATGATGTGGTACACGAGCTCCCAAAAGGTGACGATAATGGCTAATGTGAACAGCGATGTGCCGAGATGAATCGGAAATGCTTTTGTTTTTGAAGCCGGCACAAAGTACCGGTAAGCCTTCCATGCCAGCGTGGCGATAAAGATGGCGAGGAGTACCCCCCAGTTGCCGGCAATGAAATACCAGATGACCAGGAGGTACTCCCACGCATTGATGAGATGTTCTTTCATAACGTTGTATTGGGGTATGTCAAAGATCTCCTGCTCACCCCGTCGGAGAGCAGATTCTCTTCGACGGTGTTTGTGACCTTTTTGTTTGGGTGGTCGAACCCGTTGTTTTTTGATTGTCGTTTGAGCCATTCGTGGGCAGCGCGAGTTTGAATCGCTTTGCTTTGGAATAGGACCGGTTCGAACGGTCGTTTCTGCATGACGGAGGGCAGGGAACTGTGGAGTATTATATCACACAACATACCTAAATGTCAATAGCTCTCGCGCCAAAAATATCCCTAATATAAAGGCTATTTTCTTTGGTCTTATTTGCTTGGTTATCTTAAATGGTGGGCGAGAGAGGACTTGAACCTCCATGCCTTGCGGCACTGCTTCCTAAGAGCAGCGTGTCTACCGTTTCACCACTCGCCCTCATACATGTCAAGTATTTTATTTTCAGGTAAAACTTAACATTACTATAGTACACGAAATTTATAATTTTGGTAGAATCCTTTTTGCCATAACTTAAGGTGAAGCATCTGCCATCCTTTGTTATGTAGCCTCCCAATATGTTTGAGTGTGTCAAGATTTCGTTTTTTAGCCACTCTAGAAAGTTTCTACTTGCTGATGCAAAGCGCATTTTTACTTGAGGCTGCTTGCTCACTTTGTTTGCAAAGATGGATATTGAGCCGTCGCCGTCAAAAAGGCCTCTCAAAAAATCTCTGAAAAATACGTGGGGAACTTTTACTAATTGTATTGTTTTTGATTTACATGGCGTAAGACCTATTGTCATTAGAAACCTATATAGTTTCGCATCGCTAAATTGTAAAAGAAAATACTTTTTATCTGAGCAATGCCCACTGGCCTTCATTACGACTTTAGCAGTAGGCTTTAATCTTGATCTACAATTTTCAAATATTTCGATGTCTTTTGAGACGATAGAAATATGCCTACCGTCTGGTGATAGGTTCCCGTCAGAAGCTATGATTCCTATACAATATGCAAAATTTTCATCCCAAAACATTGGAATAATTATATGATTTTGCCGCCGTTCGCCAAGATTAAAAAGGTCGTATTTTTATGCTGTAACAGTAATAAAAAAGAGCCGAAAAAATGCTTAAAAAATGTCCGCCCGGTAGGATTCGAACCTACGACCGTATCCTTAAGAGGGATCTGCTCTACCAACTGAGCTACGGGCGGAAATATTGTTGTATAGTACTATATTTTTCGGATTCGGCAAAACAACAAAAGACGGTTAAAAACTTTACGAATTATTTTATTTGTGCCCGGGGTGGGACTTGAACCCACACGGCTTTTTAAGCCAAGAGATTTTAAGTCTCTCGTGTATAACCAATTTCACCACCCGGGCATATGTTTATTCTATCATTTCAAAACTACATTCAATGGAGGCGTAGGCCGGGATCGAACCGGCGCATAACAGTTTTGCAGACTGTCGCGTTAACCAGCTTCGCCACTACGCCATTATTCCTCTGTTATTCTACGTGCTAAAAATACCTAGTCAACTTCCTCAGTATCGGTGTGTTGCTTGATTCTATTGTCTGTTTCAATCATAGCTTTTTCGATCA
>CALMYA010000057.1 GCA_937873535.1 uncultured bacterium
CCACCGCAGGTTACTGCGGTGTTTCCAAGCTCGTGTAGCTTTAGTTTCCTCTATTCTTACTTATCTAACATCTGCTGTCGAAGATGCTGATACAGGGGTTTTAATCTTTGTGCCTTTCACAATTGATTTTATTGTTTCTTTCGCGCCCTTTAATGTATTTGTTGCTGATTTAACTTTTTCTTTTCCTGCCTTAAGCGCTGCAATGTTTGCTTCAGCTTTCGCTTTGTCGCCATTGTCTGCTGTAAGCGAAGACACAAGGCTAATTGCTGCGGCTACGTCTACCTTTGCAGAGGCTATTTTTGTGTTAACTTCAGCGAGTGAAGTTACATATGCTGTGACGTTTACGCCAGCGGCTCTAGCTGCGTCGATACGTGCCTGAAGTTTTGCGGCTACGGTAACGAAGTCATCGATGAGGTTCTGAACCCGTTCAGCTGATGCCAAAACTGCCATTTGCGGCATAACTAGTGCGTAAATTCTTAGAGATGAATTGATAGATTGAATATCTGTCTTGAGAACTGCAGTATCAGTATCTGCAGAAATCTTTGCTTTCAGCGTATTCAGTTTTGTTATTTCTGCCTGAATTTCAGCCTTGGTTGTAGCCTTTTGTGAATCAGAAAGTTTTTTCATGCCGTCGATTCGTGTCGAAAAAGAATTCATAGCCTCAATTCTTTTGTCGATTTCGGCAATTGCCCGAGCTTTTGCCTGCGCAATTATAGCGGCGCTGCTACTAGCGTTAAGTTGCGCGTTTGCTCTTAAATTAGTTGTGGCGTTTATAGGAAGATTTTTTCTTTCAGAGTCTTCGCGCTCCCCAGGGCCTTCGCGGTGTTCCTGCTTACCTTTTAAATCTTTTAAAATACCGCCGATTGCTCCTGGTCGCTGACCGTCTACATTAACGTTTGATGTGGCTGAAACTCCCACAGACGTCTCTGCTGATGCTGTTGCTGCAACACCTAGCGATAATGCTAGGGTAGAGGCAAGAACAGTGTATATAAGTGTCTTTTTCATAAGTTGATGGGTTTTTGAGTTAATACTTATTAGTAGTGCATTATCTGTGACGTAGGTATGGCTAGATGATTACTAGTTCTGCTGTGCTGCTTCAGCTGCGGTAATTTTTGCGTCGAGGCTTGCTGTGTCTTTGTCTAGAGCTTCATCTGAAGTGTCGTTGGTTGCTGACATGCCTGTTACATTTACATTATTGTTTTCGCCATTAGACCCCTGCATTGAAGGTTTTTGCATTAGCCCTGCGATGATTATAAGCACTGCAACAATTAGTACTATCCAGATAACCGTTTTTGTCGTTTTTGACATGTGATATTGAATAATTAAGGTTTTGATAAAACGCCATACATGGCGAAGACCGAACAAGTATCATTATATATCAATCGTTCGCATGCACAATTCTTTTTATTTGGATCAAAAATACAGCAATGCATTCACTGGAGCATATCGCATATACGCATGCTCCAGTGAATGCATTGCTGTATTTTTGATATACTGTATTTGAAATGAACAAGCAACAGGCAAGCTCTTTTTCTTTTATAGTCAAAGTGTTTATTCTCGTCATTATTTTTGGCGCGTTTCCGGTCTTTGTGACGATGACGGCATCCAACTATAAAAACAAGGCCGCGCGAATTATAGAAAGTCAGAATCCTTCATCCGACCAAATAGAACAAAATACAAACCAGCTTGCTGGCAATTCAAACAGCGACGTAACTGTTCTTACTGAAGATCAGGCAAATACAATGCGCAGCGTAAAAACATTTATTGTTGGAAGGTGGGTGAGCCTTCAGGATAAGACATACGTGGTCGAATTTCTTCAAAACGGCACTTTTTCAGACAAAGACAGCGAGCGGGTAGTGGCTTATGGAACATGGTCGCCGTTCGTCTCTTCAACATCAACTAGTAATTTTCAAATAGATTCGCCGACAGGCCAGAACATTGATGGTTTCGACAATTCGAATTCCTCTTATTATCTAACCAAGGAACATTACGAAGAAAGATATAAGAACCAGAAATTTGTGTATGAAATAATGCAGCTCGACCAAGATAGAGCGATACTTTATTACACAGGCAACAGTAAAATTTTGTACTTTGTACGCGACACTTCAGCGAACAGAGCAGCGGGCGATGTTGCCTCATCATCAACTCAAGCTTTGTAATAGTGAGTATTTTATACCCAGACATTTATGTGTTACTTCTGTCTTGATTCTTCAAATACATTCAATGCAACAGCGGCAGCGTGGACGCTTGCACTGAGAGATGGAACACATACACCATTTCTTACCGATTTCATGCTCTTTGTAACATACATTGGTAGCCCTCAAAGTATGACGGCTATTGCTATTGCCGCTCTGCTTGTTCTTGTTGTTACTAAAAAATATAAACATGTGGTTCATTTTGTTTTGGCACTGTCTGTTTGCGCATTAGCCATATGGGCGATTAAGAACAGCGTTCAATTGCCACGCCCGGCTCAAGCGGCAATACTTACCGAATCTGGTTACAGCTTTATAAGCGGCCATGCAGCCTTTGCATCTACATTTATTATTTTGATGCTACATATATATCTACCCCATGTGCATTTACGGGCACTTCGTTGGCTCTGCATAGCGTTTGGTGCTTTAGCAGCTCTACTTATAGGTGTAAGCAGGTTGTATTTGGGGGTGCACTACGCCACCGATGTAGTAGGGGGCTTCATTCTTGGTAGTGCTGTCGGGTTCATATCTATATTTCTATATAAAAGGTATTCAGCAAAAAAGTAATATACCCAACAAGATATTATGGCAGAAAAGGGGTATAATGGCGGCATATGAATAATTTTAAAAACCCAATGGTTGCCGCCGCTTCAGTATTGGCCGCAGGCTTCCTACTTTGCGCTATTATTGCAGGCTATTCTTTTTATTCAATTAGGGCGATGGACAACCAACTTTCCGTTACTGGTTCTGCTAAACAAGAAATAAAGGCCGACTCGGTTAAATGGCTGGTTACAGTTTCGCGCCCTGCATATGCATATTCACTTAAAACGGGTTACGGCCAAGTTGCATCAGACCTTAAAATAGTAAAAGCATTTTTTGCTAATCATGGGTTTGCAGAAACTGAACTAAATGTTTCAACTGTGTTTATGGATGAAGTGTATAGCAATACGAACCCTCCGCCAGAAAGTAAGCCTTATGTGCTTAGGCAAACAATTGAGCTCTCTTCAAAAGACGTAGAAAAAGTTTCAGCGCTTTCAAAAAATATTCAAGATATCATAGACCAGGGTGTTATTTTAAGCGCCCAAGCGCCTAATTATTCGTATTCTGCGCTCGCAGACCTTCGCGTTTCATTGCTCGCTGCCGCACTTAAGGATGCAAAGGCAAGAGCTGAGTCTATTGCAGGAATGGCAGGAAATAAGGTCGGAAAGCTAAAGTCGGCCTCAAGCGGTGTTGTTCAGGTACTTCCTGTGGGTTCAGTTGAAGTTTCAGATTACGGTTCATACGATACATCGAGCATCGACAAAGAGGTAATGGTTACTGTTCGTGCGTCGTTCAGTATCAAATAAATTCGGCGTTTTAAATCTTTAATCGCAATACTTTATAAATGACATTATTATGGCAATACTTCTCGACGGAAAAAAAATACGTAATGATATTGCTGAAGAACTTAAGGCGAAGATTTCTGCTGAAAAGAAAGTGCGGGGAACTGTGCCTGTTCTTGCTATTGTTCAGATAGGAGATAATAAGGAGTCGGAAGCATATATAAAGAACAAAAAGAAATTTGGCGAAACATGCGGCTCTGAAGTAAGGCACGTGCATCTTCCTGTCGACATTTCAGAAGATGACCTGCATGCTGAAATTAAAAAACTAAATGCCGATACTACTGTTCACGGTATTATCACTCAAATGCCGTTTCCGAAGCATTTGAACAAAGAAAAAATTGTCGAATATATTGCGCCGGGTAAAGATGTAGACGGCCTTACGGCTGCAAGCATAAAAGGTTTGTGGATAGGTAGTAAAGACTCATTTATGCCTGCGACAACACGTGGCGTCATGACACTTCTTAAACACTACAATATTGAAATTGCCGGAAAGAAAGCGGTGGTTATTGGCCGTTCAACACTTGTAGGAAAACCTACGGCTATTGCCCTTACTAATGCTGACGCTACGGTAACACTTTGCCACTCTGGTACAACTGAACTCGAATATCATACGCTCGCTGCAGACATTATCGTAACAGCCGTCGGCCGACCTCGTCTTATAACAGAGCATCATGTGCGACCCGACCACGTTATTATAGATGTGGGAATTACCATGGAAGACTTACCCGATGGTATTTCGGGCAGACACGCAGTGGGAGATGTAGACTTTCATGAAGTTTCAAAAATTGTTCACGCAATATCTCCAGTTCCCGGCGGCGCTGGGCCGATGACGGTTGCATCATTGTTCCAAAACTTATTTGACGCGTATCTTAATTCGGAACATAATATGTCGCATTAAGGCGCGTACGTTGTATCGGCAACGCGAACACGCGGCAGCAAGTACATTATTCATAATCTAAAAAAAATATTTTTATGGCATTAAAAGATTCCAACGGAAACAGCGAAGGTCCTCATTTTTCATTCTCATCAGAACAGCTCAGCAATGCTTTACGTTTCGCAGGTGTTGTTTGTGTGGGAGTGCTTACTCTTTTTCTTCTCGTTCACACTATGGGCGCGGTGCGTGTGTATCCTACTTTAGGCGAAGGTGAAGTTGCGGGTGAAGCGCAGCACACAATTACGGTAAACGGCGAAGCCGATATGGATGTTCTTCCTGACATAACAACATTTAGCGTAAGTGTCGAAGCTGACGGCAAAACAGTAGCAGAAGCTCAGTCTAAAGCGGCGGCTATTAGCAATAAAGCTATAGCATTTATTAAAGGAAAAGGCGTAGCCGAGAAAGATATTAAAACAACTGGTCTATATACCAACCCAAAGTACGATACCAAGTACAGGCCTTGCGCAGTGTCAATGGATGCTGCGGTAAAATCAGTTTCTTCTGGCTCAGGTTCTTCCGGCTCGGTTGGTTCTGCAGTTGCTTACCCAACAATAATGCCTCCTTGCAGTTCAGAATCGGTTATCAGCGGCTACACTACATATCAAAGCTTTGATGTGAAGGTTCGAAATATAGACAAAGAACCAAATAAGACAACTGAGCTTGTCGCAGGCGTCGCATCTTTCGGCGCTAAGGCATCTACGCCTTACAGCACAATAGACAAGCCTGATGTATATGCTAATGCAGTAAGACGAGAGGCAATAATGAAAGCTCGCGCACAGGCTGATATTCTGGCTAAAGATCTAGGTGTGAAAATAGTTCGTGTATCGAGCTTCAGTGAAAACGGTAACCCATCATACCCAAGGCCATACGCTGTCGGCAATATGATGGAATCAAAAGCTTCTTACGACACTGTGGCACCAGAACTTCCTACGGGAACGAACAAAATAACGTCATCGGTATCAATTACGTATCAAATTAGATAGAGCGAAGTAAATTACCGAAGAATATAAGCATAAATAATACAAAAACATGAACCCTGCAAGCAGCGAAGCACCAAGATCAGAAAGATGGCACGAAGATGAAGTTAAAATTATAGTAAAAGAGGGAATTAATGCTGAAATAATGGAAGCAGAACATGGAAAGAAAGACGCAATAGAAATTAGTGCAGAAACCTTCGACCAGCTTCTTAGAAACACCGACCATAGATGGCAGGAAGCTGCGGGCGTTATAAACCCCGCTGGTTGGGATAATTATTTTGCTAATGCAGCACAAACAAGTTCTCTAACACCTGATGGCGAATTAGTAAAAGAGTTTGCAGCTAAGTTTCGCCCTACTGAGGCGCTGGTTGCAATATGTGACGGCTTGCAAAGCGTTTGGCCAACATGGGCTAGCGAGAGCTATAATCTTTGGAAGTTAAAACAAGCCGAAGACAAGGAAGGTACAGAAGAGTAATTTGGGCATAACGGGTAGCATTGACAAACCCTCAAAAAGGCCTAGAATAGGGCTTAAGTAAACATAAAGACACCCGCAAGGGTGTTTTTAAGTAGAAGTAGCAAAATAACCTTAATTTTAAGCATTTAATCAGACCACTATGGGAATCAATCAATACATAAATGAGACTCGGGCTGAAATGAAGCATGTCAGCTGGCCCACCAGAAACCAGACACTCATATACACAGGGCTTGTTATATTTTTGTCGGTAGCATTGTCACTTTACCTCGGTATTTTTGACGCAATCTTTACCGAAGGCATTAAGCTTTTTATCCCTTCACTTAATTAAGAGGTAGGGTTTCAAAAGTATTCGAACAAAACACTCAAGCAAAAAATTCAAAAAATTCAAAAAATTTACAAACAAAGTACAAAAATATGTCAAAACAACTACAAGGAGAACGAAATTGGTATGCCGTGCACACATATGCCGGTTATGAAAACGCAGTAATGCGAAACCTAAAGCAGCGCATTGAGTCGTTGGGTATGGAAGATAAAATTTTCAACGTTATCGTTCCTACTG
>CALMYA010000058.1 GCA_937873535.1 uncultured bacterium
GGAGGCCGACAATGTCGCGCCGAAGTCAAAGCAAACTATCATTCATTCCACAACAACAGTTTGATCACGGCATCGCGAAAAGTATCACGCTGGGAATCCAGCAGGGCATTCAGGCTGGGCTTTTCAACGGCGCCACGGTGGGCGTCGTCACCCTAGCAGGTTCGGAAGTCATTGCTTCTGGCAGAATTGATGCAAACGGTCCGAATCTGGCCGGGACGGAAAAGTATGATATGAGTTCGGTAACCAAGGCGTTTGTTGCGGTGCTGACCCATATTCTCCTGACGAAGAAAAAAATCGGAGTTGAGCATTTCGCGCTCAGCTCCCATGTAGCCAGGCATTTGGGCATGACAGGGAATTACACCGATAAGTTAACGGTCAAGCATTTACTTTTGTTTCTGGCAGACTTCGCTCTTCCGGAAATGAAGGAATTGGTCAGGCTCGGCAGAGATCCTATTAAGGAACTACTTGCCGCCGACCTTGAGGCGCAGCCCGGGCAAAGGTATCACTATTGCAACCATTCGAGTGTCTTACTCGGATTGTTTCTTGAAAGGGTATCGAGAAGGAAGCTTGATAGGCTAATTGATCGGTTTATACTCGAGCCCTTATGCATGACAGATACTACCTTCTTCCCGCACAGGAAAGATTGGCCCGTCAGCCAGTTTGTTCCTACTGAAGGTCATCTTCGCGCTTTTGTACATGATGAGACGGCCAGGTATTTGATGGGCACAAAAGATCAGGCCATCGGTTCCGCTGGTATGTTCTCGACGGCGAGTGACATGCTTAAATTCCTCGGAATGTTTCTTCGTGGCGGGCACGCGCCTTCTAAAGAAGTTATCCTTCCGAAAAGAATAGTGAGCAAGCTCGGCGTTAATCGTACCAAGGGTAAAGGTGATGTGTTCGGGCACGGTGTCGGTCTCTGGTCGAGATTGGCGTCAGGCTTCGGCGACAACGTTGCTGTCCAGTCACGAGGAGGATTCTTCAAGCTAGGATACTCCGGTTGCGTCATGGTCTGTCTGCCCCACGACAATGCCGCATTCTTCATAGGCACCGACTTTCTTGCTCTGGGTAGAAGGCAAACTCAAAAAGGCCAGTTGTTCAAATGGATGGTTGGAACCATCTCAAACATCGTCAGAACGCTTCGCGAGGGGCACTATGGCGAAAGCTGAACGATGATGTGCATTTGAATTACGATACGCATTTATCGCGCATCAAAAACATCGGGCGCTCTTCGAAAGGGGAGCGCCTGTTTTTATTGTGCGGTTGTTACAAATAAGAGATAATGTCTACATGAAAGACTCATTTTCAGAGCGCGTTACACCCATTGAAGAAACCCCTTTTCAGTTTAAAAGGCCAAAACCTGAGGAGGAAATTTCATTTGTTCAAGGTGGAGAAACAGACACCGCAGATATAATTGTTGAGACAAAAAAAGAAGGGAAAAGGGTTAGGGAATTTAAGGGAACTTTCATTTTAAAAAAATGCAATATATGGGGGTTAACTCCTGAACAAAAAGATTCTGAGACAACTTCTTCGTATGAAAAATTGATGAAGTTAAAAGAAATAAATGCCATACAAAGGCTTAAAGGAGAACATCAATTTAATTTACCGATAACGATACGCCTAGTTAAGGATCATGATGGCAGTTTGGCAATACTTGAAACAAATATTATGGCAGGTAAATCTGAGAAGAAGCTAGATTTTATAGACTTGAAGTATGCTGATGAATGGGATTTTGACGAAGATACGCACAAACTTATTGTTGACACCATAAGAGCAGATTTTGATCTTGCAGCTAAATACAATGTGAATTTGAGTGTAATGATGAATACTTGGAGACCTCTTGATACATGGTGCTTAGTAAGAGACCTCGATACTAATGATAAGAAATTATATATTCTCGATGTGGGCTCGTCCGTCAAACTTAACGACTCTTCTGAAGATATAGAAGAAAGCAGAATGAAGATATATAAAGCGACCGATAGTCTTCACGTAGGTGAAAGTATAAAAAGGGTGCCCGGTAGAGCAAAGCCAGACCTTGAAGAGGAAGAAAGTGGCACTGCCGGTGATTACAGAATTGGCCCGTTTGAATGGTAGAACAAAACATCTTAATACGTGGAGATATCGCTCTTTCGTGCTATAAAAAGAACTCATGAACCTCAACCGCATCCGAAACTTCAGCATCATAGCTCATATCGACCACGGCAAGTCTACGCTTGCCGATAGAATGTTGGAATTGACCCATACTATAGAGAAGCGAAAGATGATGAATCAGGTGCTAGACAGCATGGAGCTCGAGCGCGAGAAGGGCATTACTATTAAAATGCGGCCGGTGCAAATGCATTACACGGTTACTGCCGAAGTTGCGGGGGTTCTCGCTGCCGAGGCAGTTCAAAACGGCGAGCTAGACAAGGCTGCTCAAATTGAACAGGGCTTGTACGAATTAAATTTAATCGACACTCCAGGCCATATCGACTTTTCATACGAGGTGTCGCGCGCCCTTAAGGCTGTTGAAGGCTCAATTTTATTAGTAGATGCAACACAAGGCGTACAGGCTCAAACGCTAACAACGCTTCGCATGGCGCAGGATGTCGGCCTTACTATTATTCCTGTATTAAGCAAAGTAGATTCACCATTAGCGCGCATTAAAGAAATAAAAGATGAAATGGTGACTCTGCTTGGTTGCAAGTTTGAGGATATTTTGGAAACGTCAGGAAAGACAGGGCAGGGTGTTGACGTACTTTTGCAAGAAATTATAAAGCGCGTGCCGCCGCCAAAAGAAGAATTGGTAAATTCTGGAAGCTTTCGCGCGTTGGTTTTCGATTTTCAATATTCAAATCATAAAGGGGTAATTGTTTACGTTCGCGTTATGGAAGGCTCGGTAACAAAAAACGCAGAATTGCTTTTCAAAATTGCCGGCGAAAAATTCTACGCACTCGAAGTGGGTATTTTCACGCCTGATGAAATTCCTGCAGAAAAATTAGAAGCAGGCCAAATTGGCTACATTGTTACCGGAATAAAGCAGCCGGGCATCGCATCGGTGGGTGACACTATTACTATGTATAGAAAGCCGCTGCCAGAACTTGCAGGTTACATGACGCCATCGCCGGTTGTATGGGCTTCTGTATACCCTGAAGATGCCGACGACTTCGAACTTTTAAAGCAAGCGCTTGGTAAGCTCAGCCTTTCCGATTCAGCCTTTTCGTATGAAGAAGAATCATCGGGTTCGCTTGGCCGCGGTTTCCGATGCGGTTTTCTTGGCCTTTTACATTTAGAAATTATTACTGAACGATTGAAGCGCGAATTCCAACTTACATTGGTTGTGGCAACGCCGAGTATTACATATGAAGTTACACTTAATAATGCTGCCGCCAGCGGTTCACAGGCCGGAAAGAAAAATATTATGGTGTATTCACCATCGCTCTTTCCAGACCACGGCAGCGTGCAAAGCGTGCGTGAGCCATGGGTTACCCTTTCTATTATTACGCCGGCCGCATACACCGGTTCTATTTATCAACTTTTGTACGACCACGAAGCTGAGCTTGGCGACACAATTTCATTCGGCGATGGCCGCTCGAAGCTCGTTATTCACATGCCGCTTCGCGAGCTTATGCGAAACTTTTTTGATGAACTGAAAAGTATTTCTTCTGGCTACGCCTCGCTCTCATATGAATTTGAAGGAATGCGCGATGCCGAAGTGACGCGTATGGATATTATTGTTGCCGATGAACCCGTTGAAGCCTTTACCCGCGTGGTGGCGCAGCGCAGAGTGGATGAAGAGGCCAACAGGGCGGTAGATCGCCTGCACGCAATTCTACCGCGGCAAATGTTCGTTACCAAAATTCAGGCGCAGGCTAACGGCCGCATTATTGCTTCGCGCACTTTGTCGGCTCTACGCAAAGACGTTACTGGCTACCTATACGGCGGCGACATTACCCGTAAAATGAAACTTTTGGAAAAACAGAAGAAAGGAAAGAAAAAGATGAAAGCACGCGGCAAGGGAACAGTGAATATTCCACATGAGGTGTTTTTGAAGATGATGAAAAACTCGAGTAACGAATAAAAAGACAGAGCATATTTCTGAACATGCGTATCTGCGATATGTTCTGAAATATGCTCTGTCTTTTTATTCTTCGCTATATTCAAATGAAAATTGAAACACCGTACAGCGCGTGGCTGTACGGTGCTCGGTGGTTCAGGTTTTGAGGCGAATGACGACTCGCTCTTCGAGGGTCAATTCGTTCGGATGAATTCGCTCAAGCATGGACTTCACAAGGTTCAGTTCCGTGGTTTGGAACCGCATAAATGTAAGAAACTTGTTAGCTTGCACTTTGTCTTTCATTTTGCGTAGAAGTCGTGCCAACTCTTTCGGGTAGATATCGGCATCCACCCATTCTTTACAGAGGATGTAAGCTTCGAGCTTGCCGCGTTCAACTGCTTGGGCGATGAATGAGGCAAGACTTTGCTCATCTGGTTCATAGCCATCAGCGAACGGCAGCGCTTCACGTGCGGCATCAATATCTCCGATTCTGAGGGCGAGACTGACTATAGATCTGTAAGCGTTGCGCTTCCAAATCTTTTCTTCCTCATTTGCTGCAACGAGAAGAGTGACCAGGTCGCGCGCTTTTTTCACATTTCTGTTTTTCAGCGCCCTCATTAGCTCTGTCATTATTATTTTTTGATCATTCACGGGGACCTCCTGGTTGTGGGTTTATACGCTGATGTTTCTTCGGCTATAGTATATAAGTTACGCAAAATTACAAGGTCTTTTCATTCCAAACTTTGATCTCAAAAGTTTTTAGAATTTTTTGATGGAGACTTCATGTCGGAATAGTATCTTGGTTTATGTGACCAAAGAATTCCTGACCTGGCATAAAAAGAAAGGACAAATTGACAGCACTCCGGAGCGGCCGTTTTTTCACGAGGGGGAGATTTGGTATTGTAAGCTAGGTCTAAATGTGGGTTTCGAGCAGGACGGTAAAGGTGAGGATTTCTTAAGACCAGTGGTAATTATCAGGAAGTTCAATAAAGACGTGTGTCTGATCGTTCCGCTTACGACACGCATTAAAACTGGTCCTTTCTATTTTACTTTTTTCCTGAAGCCAGATCTGTTGAATAATGCCATTTTATCTCAAGTGCGCCTTATTGATGCTAAGCGTTTAAGTCATTGCGTTGGCCTACTTTCAGATGAAGACTTTATAAAACTAAAAGAAAAGCTCAGGAATTTGATATCCTGAGCTTTTCTTATTTGTAACCCTGTGTTTTACCGCAGGTCGGGCCGAAGCCATTGTCTCAATAAGTATATTCCGTGGCGGGCGCTTGTCAATTTACACCGCAATTTATTTATGTCTTATAGTGTGCCTAAGACCTAAAAGTTTTAAGTTTATTGGAAGAGCGCAGGTATATACAGAAGCACCATCGAAATAATAATAAGGACGCAGAGCGCCCCCCAGATGAAGCTGACTTTGCGGCGATGTTTTGGATCGAATAACATGGGGTATACTATATCAATAAGGTTGGAACGCCGCAACGCATGAGGAGTTGTGCGATGCGCGGTCAATCATGTAGTCAATCATTTAAAATAATTATGCGTGAATTTCAGGAACGTAACACTATAAAAAAACGAATTTACTCCAAAACTACTTTGGTTATTTTGCTTGTAGTGCTCGGGCTCATGATTCACGGCCTGTACAGCGTCTATCAAAAGGAAAAAGAAAGCCGCACTGAAGTTGAGCGTGTAAAAAGGGAACAGGTGGCGGTTGAAGGCAGATATAATAATATTCAGAAAGGCAGCGACGACCTTAAGAGCGAGGCAGGCATTGAAGCTGAAATTCGCAATAAGTTTGATGTAGTGAAGCCGGGCGAAGGCGTTATTGTTGTGGTGAACAAAAACCCAACGGCTATAGAAACAGACAAGCAGGGTGTGCTCAAAAAGTTTTGGAATTCAATTACAGGAATTTTCAGGCGAGATTAACTCAGAAGGATTAACACAGAAGATTGAGCAAAGAAACTGAGCATAAGTATGAATAAAAGGTTTAATATCGCGGAAATCGATGCAACACGCGAACATAGACAGCCGGGTTTTTTGGTAATATAATGGCCTTCATGATAATAAAGATTTACAGCACCCCAGCGTGCCAATATTGCAAGTTAGCAAAAGAATTTCTCACGAGCCATAACGTGGCATATGAAGACATAAACGTCGCCGCCGACCCTGTAGCCAGAGAAGATATGGTCACAAAAAGCGGCCAGCTCGGCGTGCCGGTATTTGATGTCGACGGGCAAATTATCGTCGGCTATAACCAGCAGCTTTTGGTTAAGGTTATAGGCATTAATGTTGATGCAACAGCTGTAGCAGCAGCTGGTGCAGACGACGCGCCTTCCAAATAAAGTATGAACAAAACTAAACTTACAATTTTGGTAATTGCAATTGTAGCCTTCGCAGCAATAATTACTTGTTCTCTAGTTCCAAAAATAACAAACACAAATTCAAAAAATATGAAAGCAGAAAACGGCGACATGGTCAGCGTTAATTACACAGGTAAACTTACAGACGGCACGGTTTTCGATAGTTCAATTCCTCGAGGCAAGCCAATTCAATTTGTGCTCGGCGCGGGTATGGTTATTAAAGGATGGGATGAAGGCGTTCTCGGTATGTCTATTGGCGAAAAGAAAACTCTCGACATTCCTGCAGATAAAGCTTACGGCTCACAAGGCGTTCCAGACGGCAAAGGTGGTTATATAATTCCTCAAAACGCTACGCTTACATTCGACGTAGAGCTGGTTGATATTAAGAGGAAGTAATTAGCTGGCGAAACAAGCAGTTGAAGAAACTTATTGTAAAATATGCAGATAGAAAACGTGCGGCGGCAATTTGCGCACGCAATGCCCTCGTAGTTCAATGGATAGAACAGTCCCGTCCTAAGGGGTAGATGTCGGTTCGATTCCGGCTGAGGGCACAACAACAGAGGGTAGACGCGGAGGCCCAAAAACCTCCGTGATATAATATAAATAAATGAAGGAAGAAAAAAGCCCACAAAAGAATACGACTGCCGGATTTCTGATTTTTACCGCTGAAACCGGGAATCCTCGAATCGAGGTACGAGTAGAAGGTGAAATGGTATGGCTTACTCAAAAGCTTATGGCTGAGCTTTTTGATGTGACCGTACCGACTATAAATGAGCACCTTAAAAACATCTTTGAAACGGCAGAATTAAAGGAGAATTCAGTTATTCGGAAATTCCTAATAACTGCCGCTGATGGTAAAGAATATGATACCCAGCACTATAACCTCGATGCTGTAATCGCTGTGGGGTATAGGGTGAATTCCAAAAGAGCGACACATTTCCGTATGTGGGCAACACAGGTACTGCGCGATTTTATTATTAAAGGATTCGCACTTGACGATGATCGATTAAAACAAGGAAAGAAAATATTTGGCGTCGACTACTTCCGCGAGCTTTTGGAGCGTGTCCGTTCCATCCGCGCCAGCGAGCGGCGCATATATCAGCAGATTACGGATATTTTTGCGGAATGCAGTATTGATTATGATCGAGAGTCTTCTGTTAGTCACGAATTCTATGCGATGGTGCAGAATAAATTTCACTTTGCCATTACGGGAAAAACGGCACCAGAAATAATTCATGGCAAGGCGGATGCGACATTGCCTCATATGGGGCTAGCAACATGGAAAAATTCTCCCGCAGGAAGAATATTGCAGTCTGATGTCACCGTGGCAAAAAACTATTTAGAAGAAAATGAGATTAAGCAGCTTGAGCGGACTGTGACGGGGTTCTTCGACTATGTTGAAGGTCTTATAGAGCGCAGCAACACCTTTACTATGGAAGAATTTGCCGAAAGTGTCGACAAGTTCCTGACATTTAATGAGTATAAGATTCTTGACGGGAAAGGAAGAATTTCAAAAGCTGATGCTGATGAGAAAGCGATTGGAGAGTATAAGGAATTTAATAAGCACCAGAAAATTGAATCTGATTTTGATAAGGAAGTGAAGAAGATAATTGAGGGAAATAAATAATGCAATCAAAGATATTTATAACAAAGCCTCAAAAAGAATACGTCCTTCTTGATAGTGGCAACGGTTTGAAATTGGAAAAGTACGGCGATGTAACTGTTGTGCGGCCAGACCCTCAAGCTTTGTGGAAAACAAAACTTCCTGAAAGCGAGTGGAGTAAGGCAGACGCGCGTTTTAATAAAACAAGCGGCAAAGGCGATAAAGATAAAGATGCGGGCGCTGGCGAAGGTTCTACAGAAAACGGCAAATGGGCTATTGCAAAGCCCGGCCTTGCCGAAAATTGGCCCATACAATTCGGCGACCTCACCCTTCAAATTGAACTCACGCCGTTCAAGCATACCGGTCTCTTTCCTGAACAATTAAATAATTGGCTGTGGTTCCGAGAAATTATTGAAAAGGCCGCTACAAAAAATGTCGGAAATGCAGTCGCACTTAAACCAAAAGTTTTGAACCTTTTCGGCTACACCGGCGGAGCATCTCTTTCGGCTGCACTTGCTGGGGCTGAGGTAACTCATGTAGATGCATCTCGCTCTGCAATAAATTGGGCGAACAAAAACGCAAAACTTTCGGGCCTTTCTGAAAAACCAATACGTTGGATACTTGAAGACGCAGTTTCTTTCGTGAAGCGCGAACTTAGGCGTGGCAGCAAGTACGACGCCATTATTATGGACCCGCCGTCATTCGGCCGAGGCACCAAAGGTGAAGTGTGGAAGATAGAAGAGCACTTCATGCCGCTTTTTGAAGACTGCCTCGAACTCCTTTCCGATAAGCCACTCTTTTTTGTATTGAATGGATACGCAGCTGGTTACTCCTCGATAGCATATGAAAATAACCTCACGCGTCTTGTAGAAAAATTCGGTGGGGAAGTAGAGAGTGGCGAGCTGGCGATAGAGGAAGAGGCGAATGAATCGGCAAACGAAAACATGGCAGGAGGCGAGACAAACTCTCCACGTCTACTGCCGTGCGGCATAGTCTCGCGCTGGAAAGCCGCCCTGTAATGTGTTAAAGTGCCCCTATGGATTCGGACATTGAATTGAAGGAAAAAGTGGATGAATTGACCGAAATGGTCAAGGAAAACCAGCGCATGATACGAACCATGTACCGTTGGTCTCAATGGGGCACGGTTATAGGTATCGTAAAATGGGTGCTTATAGTAAGCATATCTTTCGGCGCCCTCTATTTTCTTCAGCCGTTTCTTGAGAGTACGATGAGAACATACGAAACTGCTTCCGGAATACTTTCTTCGATGAAGGGCCCGTCTAGTACGGCAACATCGTCGTCGAGCAGTTTCCTGAATCTTTTGAAGAGCATTAGATAAGGTGAAGTAGGAAATCCAGCATTTCCGAACAAAACACATATGCCGAGGTAGCTCAGTTGGTAGAGCATATCCCTGAAGAGGATGGGGTCGCCGGTTCGAGCCCGGCCCTCGGCACACTACACAAAACACTCCCTGTTGAGAGCACGGATAAAAGTCTGCTGACTTTTTCCTCGAGCTCGGGCCAGTCGCCCTCGCTAGTCTCCCAACAGGGAGTGTTTTGTTCCGTAAGCCTAGTTAGTAACTTTAGAAAGGTTGACACCTTGGGCCTAAAGTTTGATATACTTAATGAAATTAACAGATTCAGATTTAACCCTTCCACCATGAATAACGAAGACACGCAGTTTCTAGAATATATTGTAAAGTCCCTCGTTGAGAATGCAGACGCAGTAAAAACAAGTCGAAGAGTAGACGATATGGGAGTGTTTATTGAACTAATTGTCGACCCAGCAGATATGGGTAAAATTATAGGAAGAAATGGTCATACTGCACAGGCTATTCGAACTATTATGAAGGCTTTCGGAAAGAAGCATCAGGCGAACATAAGTATTCAAATTAAAGAACCAGCAGGTGGCATTCGCGACGCGAACGGTACCGCGGTGAAAAGCGTAGACGAAGCTATCGCAGACTTGAAGATGTAAAAAACAAAACAACCCTCATATTTTAGGCATGCGTATCTGCGATATGCTCTAAAATATGGGGGTTGTTTTGTTTTACAGTCTTGAATAGA
>CALMYA010000059.1 GCA_937873535.1 uncultured bacterium
CCAAGCAACTTGGGCAGCTACGCTATCTAAAGATATAAACGGCAACGATATAGGCGGCTGCACAATAAACGGTGTAAGCGTTCCCCCAGCATCATCTGCACCTAAAGCTCCTGGAACATACGTATTCAATTGCGAAACAAACGGCGTTGTAGACACAAAAACAAGTCGTTGCGAAGTAACTCCTGCGGTAATAGAACGTTAGACAATTGCGATAAATAGTCTCTAGAGACTAACTTTCACTTGGTCGCCTTCTTTTAAGCTGAGATTTAAAGCGGTGCCTGAGTTTAGTTCAACTACATATCTTGCCGGTTTGTCTGGAAAGAATACATTTGGATATGAACCAGGGGTCGCATTGTTTTGTATATGCACCACTTTATATTCAGCATCAAGCCATACAATGTCTATAGAAAAAAGCATATCTTTCATCCAGAAGCCGTGACGGTCGTCATTATCAAAAACAAAAAACATTGCCTGCCGCGCGCCAAGGCCAACTTTACCAGATAGGCCCTGCTCTCTTTCTGCAACAGTTCTAGCAACAATTGCCTTAAAGAATTCCCCTTTTATATTGAGGTACGGCGCCTCATGCAGGGCTGCGGCCGAAGTAGCAGTAGTAGTAGCCACGGCAGCGTCTTGCGGCGCAACATTTTTTACAGTAATATCCTTTCTCTCATATTCTAGCGTGTATTCATAAGCAGATGTATTCAAAATATAAAAAACAACACCCACTGCAGCAAGGCCTACAATTAAAGCTGCCCACGATACTTCAGTAGATATTTTTTTATTTAGATTCATCATTAAAAGCGAGACAAACTGAATTCATGCAATAACGCTTGCCAGTGTCTGTCGGGCCATCATTAAAAACGTGACCTAAATGAGCACCACATTGCGAACACACAGTTTCGGTGCGTTGCATACCGTGGCTGTCATCAATAATATCTTTAACGCTTCCTGGTACCGCCTGATCGAAACTCGGCCAGCCAGTGCCAGAGTCAAACTTAGCATCTGAAAAAAAGAGCTTCTGCCCACACACAGCGCAGGTATAGTCACCCTTACCTTTTTCATGCAAAAGCTTTCCTGTAAACGGAGCCTCTGTTCCCTTTTCGAATGCAACCGAATAAAGTTCGGGGTTCTTCTCTTTCAATTCACTTTGCTTTTTTTGAAGTTCTTGTTCATTCATATATAGGAATAGTACTGCCAAGCCCGGCAAAATTCAACCAACTGAGGCAGGCGTAATTTATAATTACAAGTTCTTTCCGATGCGATATACCATGTCGAGAAATTTCTGGTCGCGTTCAGGAGTACTAAAAACCTTTCCATAAAGCACTTTGAAAGCCTTACCCTTTAGGCCGCAAAAACGAATGATGGCCAAGCGCCAAATTGTTTCAAAAGGCATAGCAATAAACATGTACAGCCACTTCGGCGAATCGCAGGTAATGAAGACGCTACCTGTTTTACCCTGCAGCATCCCTACGGGCCTTTTATTTACATATTTAAAGGCAAAGTGCGCGGCAAAGTTAACATCGAGAAAGTTTTTCATAATGGCCGGCATACTCACCCACCAGAGCGGATGCACAAAGACAATGTCGTCTGCAGACGTAATTTTTGCCTGCATAGCTTCGCGTAACGGGTCGGGCTTTGCCATGTCAGATTTTTCTTCATAGGTAAGGAAGTCTTGCCTATTTTCAGGCTTGTATAGGTCGAGAATTTCGACTTCGTGGCCGGCGTCCTCCCTTCCTTTCTTATATGCCTCGGCAATTTTATGAGTGAAGCCCGTTGAACTAGGGTGTGCGGTAATAATGAGTGATTTCATGAATGAGGAATGAGGTGTTAACTATTTTGAATATTGAGGCCGCTTTTAGACGCGCTTAGTTATCGTGGCCAATAAATTTATACAACCACATACCTGCAACAGAACCTATGACAGGCCCTATAATATACGCCCAACCGAATGAACCGATACCAAAGGCAACGGCAGGGTTAAGTACTGCGTTTGAACCAAGTGCTACAGCAATTGATGCACCTAAAGTAAGCGAACCTCCGATAACGAATGGGGCTCTGGCAGCTGTGCGCTCTGCTGAATCTTTTGAGAGAACAATTGAAGCTATACCGAATGTGAATATAATAGTACCGACAATTTCAGCCACAAGGCCGACCCATGAGAAACTAGTACCCACAGCAAGCGTTACAGCCGCACCCGCAAATTTTGCCAAAAGAACTGCAAGCGCAGCACCGGCAAATTGAGCCAATATATAGATAGCGGCGTCTGTGTTATTAATTTTTTTGAGACTCCATGCACCTATAGTAACAGCGGGGTTAATGTGCGCGCCGCTCACATGGCCTATTGTAGCCACAAAGAGGCCAAGCGTTATACCGGCAATAAGCATGGTAGGAAGACCGCCAACTGAAACTGAACCTAAAACCGCCATAGTAAGACCAAATGTTCCTATAAATTCTGCAATGTATTTTTTCATGTATGTCGTTATAACGGGGTGCTTGGCATTGTGGCCATAACCCCGCCTTTTTAATTTTAAATGCTATGCGCCATTATATCATTTATATGCCGCGCCGAAAGCCACGCCGCAGCCGAGCCAAAACCCTTCTTTCTTACACTAAACGGCTTCTTCTCTGCTTATTATTTTAGGAATAAGTTTCCACCACGGATTCATAATTGCGACGTGGTGCATATCAGGTATATTTTATATAAT
>CALMYA010000060.1 GCA_937873535.1 uncultured bacterium
CCGGAACACCGGGAGGACTTCTACCGACAGATGGATCGCCTCAAGTACAACTAGGACGTACCCAATCGTCCAACAACAAGAACGCCGCTGCAGCCATGTGCTCAGCGGCGTTTCCTTTTTTATAATTTTGCTTTTACCTTTCTATTTATTTACTACTCTTTACTTAAGAGGATTCTGACCTTGAATGATGCGAATCAAAAACATCACAATAGCTACGACGAGGATGATATGGATGAAATAACCCATAGTGTAGCCGGTAACCATACCGAGAAGCCAGAGAATAATAAGAATAGTTGCGATTGTCGTTAACATGATAGTGCGCGTATTAAATGATAATAAACCTGCATATATGAAGACGACGGGGGTCGAAAGGCATTACCGCACACCTTTCTTATCCACATTAATATATGGCACCCCTATCTATTTTCCCTCTATATATTGTATAATTGGGCATATGAAAAAAATTACATTAATATTGGGTTTGATGCTGGTTTTGACGTTCGGCATTATACACTCGACAAATTACGCTTCAGCTTCAACGTCATCTAGCTCATCAAAAACTTGTACTAATAATGCAACGCTAGGTAGCGACGGGCACTGCCATTGCGATGATGGTTACAAAAAAGTTACTCAGGAAGACGCCGATGGTCGCGCTCACTCTTGCATAGAGTCAGCAGAAGACGGCCCATCTTGTGATGACCTTCAGGCAACCTACGATTCTATGAACGCTGAATATACTATTGCAAAGAACAGACTATCATATGCACAAACAGCACTTACAAGCGCTACAAATGCATACCAAACAGCGGCAGCGAACCCTGCTAATGTAAAAACTCTAGGTACGGTTTCATACAGTTCATGCGTCAAACCAGATGATGCTGTAGGTTGCGGAGGCGACGTAGGAAGCTTTACAAGCACCAGTAAAACATCTGGGGGCTCGTCATGCACAACACTTAGCCAGCAATGCGACCAGCTTGATGCGCTTCTGACATCTACAAACCAGGCTGGATGCCTTCTCATGGCTCAAGCAAATATTTTTACTCAGGCAATTGTTACATCTGCGACAACTACTGCTTCAACAACCACTTCAACCGCAACAACTACAGCAACAACAACTAACTCGACAGCAACAACCACAGCTACAACGACAACCACAACAACTTCTGACCCAGCGTTTGTAATTGGCCTTACCCCAAACACAATTAAACAGGGTGACTCATTTACAGTTAGCGCCACAATTAACTCTTCAGCTGTCTCAAGATATTCTATTAGCGCCAGCAAAGACGGCGTTAATCTTGGAAACTTGCTGACAGGTGCTACGCCTTCAACAACAGCTCGCCCAACTTCAATATCTCAAACATTCAACACTTCATCTTCTATTCTCACAGGTACATACTTAATTCAGATCTCTAACGATGCAAACTTCACACAGTACTCGAGCGCATACCTAACCATAAACTCAAACCTGGGTTCATCAAGTTCGTTCTCTACACAGACACAAACAACAACCAGCGCAACAGCAAGTACAGTTACAACCAATACAACCCAAAATGTCAGCGGGCTTGGTCAAGTAATCTTCCTCCTTCCTTCTGCAAATAGCATTCAGAGAAAGAGTATCGTTTCGCAAATTCATTGGGGATACAATGCGTACGTATTTGGTAACATAGAATTGTATGTCCAGACGGTCTGCGCAACTGGTGCTGTTGGATGCTACCCTCTCACATCACTTATCGCCAGCAACTTACCAGTAAGTAGTGTCTACTATAACTGGGTGATACCTTCTTCGATTCCTTCAAACAGCTATGCGATACTCGTCGCTAAGCAAGGAGCAACAGTTCTAGGTTACAGCTCGAACTTCATCGTACAGAACTAAACAAAATAAAATAGGCTCCTGTTCCGTCCGGGATGGTCGGAACAAGAGCCTATTTTATTTTGTCTGATGAGCGAATTTTTTATCTGTGGCAATTGAATAGAAATAAACAAACACAAAAGGAATACAAATGTGGGAGACTTGCGAGGGCGACTGGCCCGAGGCCTACGGCACTCCTTGTTTACTAACTCGCTTTGCTCATAAGTAAACAATGTCGCTCAAGGAATTTTCTAGCAAGAAAATATCCGTGCTCCCACATTTGTATTCCTTTTGTGTTTGTTTATTTTTTCTCTATCGCTTGATGAATCCCAAATATATTTCCTTCGGTATCTTTGTAATATGCCTGCCATGCCATTCCTGCAATATTAAACTTCGGCATCTGACATACACCACCTGCCTTCTCTACAGCGGCAACAGCTGCATCAAAGTCTGCAACCTGCACGGTGCAAACGAAGGCGTTAGGAGAATTACCTTCTGCTGGTTTCGGCCCACCGCGGAGCAAAAGCCCACCGTTGATACCTGGTTCTTTACTGTCTTTATCGGCGGTCATAACCATCCAATACTTAGTGTCGAGACCTTTCCATTCTTCTATGTGCCAACCGAAGACTTCTTTGTAGAAATTTGCCGCCCGCTCTGGGTTTTCGGCATGAATTTCAAAGTGTACGATTCTGTTCATATTTTTATATATTAATTGCTAATATTCTTATACTAAGCATTGTACATTATTAAATACCACATTAATACTTTTTAAAAAAGCAAAAAGCGACTCGTGCATGTAGCAGGAGCCGCTTTTCTTAACCCTTGGTTGGTTTGCACTTAAAAGCCTTGGTTAGGATGGTACGAAGGAACAAAGGTGATTTCAGGTTGACCATCTTTGTGTATTTCAACACGAATAAGTGCTGCGACCGCATCAACAGTAACATAGGTTCTAAGCGGCCCAATGGTAAAGATTCGATTCGCAAATGCACCATTCACTGGGACCACGCCTTTAATTGCTGCCTTTACAGCACTTTCGGAATCAACTACCCCCGCTGCATTTAAATCAGCCCCTGCTGCCTGCGCAGAATTAAGAACTGATACAACGCACTGGGCGTCGCGAATTGTGGTCTCTTGTAAGGCTGCACTGTTTGTCCGCTCTGAGTAACCCACGACAACAACGCTAAAAACAGAGAAAAGGAACAGAAACGCACCAAGACTCAAGAGGATTTGTAAGAAGGAGTAGGCATTTTGACTTTTTCCCGATAGAAAACTGAGGGCATGATGGATTTTCATATATGTTGAGCTTCATTTGAGTTTACTGAACATCTACACACTAATGTGGCCGACGCGCACTAAAAGCTCAATATTTTAAACTTTTAGTGCGCGCAAGTCACTGGCCAAACCCTATCTTCTTTTTATTTAAAGAGCACTGCTACACCGATATTTATAGCACAACAGGGCAAAAAGTCGATATAAAACAATTGATCATAAAGCTCTAGACCTAATCTACCTAGAACTATCACGCCCTAAAACATCTTTCTTAAAATGCTTCAAATACGCGACAAGAATAAAGCTGATGATGACCATTAAAAACCAAGATGTCACCTTTTGAGTAGAAACTACCGTCCATTCGTGAATTTGGTCTGGGTACTTCCAGGCGCCGAGGTAAGTTGAAATATTTTCAGCTACCCAAATGAAGAAAGCCACCAAAATAAATGCTAGGTTTTGCGGCATCCAATACTGCCTATTTGTAACAGTAAAATATACTTTAGTCTTCCAAAATAAAGTAAACACAGCAACAATGAGAAAGATGCGGAAATCGTATATGAAGTGGTTAGTGAAAAAATTAACGTATATTAAAATGCACAGAACGACACTTGCAGCATAATTTTTGTAATTTACTAATTCCATTTTAAATATTTTATACGCCTGACTCATATAGCTACCAATTGCTGCATACATAAAACCGCTATATAAAGGCACCGTGGCAATTTTAAAGAAAGCATCTTCGGGGTAACTCCACGAACCTATGCCAGGGCTTGTCTTGTAAAGTTCAAGTATGAGGCCGATGATATGGAACAAAAAAATAACCTTGACCTCATCTTTTGTTTCAAGTTTCGTAAAATACAAAATTGCCTGTATTAAAACGGCTGCTATAAAAATAAAATCGTACCTTGCGATGCCAAACACATGGATGTAATTCGACAGGAAGAGCAACACAAAAAACGAACCGGCAAAAATGGCGGCCTGAGCCTGCTTGAGGCCGAAGATAAGGAATTCGCGAAGAAACCGCTTTAAACTGCTTGGTTTTATTGATGTTGAAGCCTCGACATTCATATATATGTGTAGATTGTACCAGAAATGCTACTATGGCTCATATACACACTTTATGGCCACAGCCCCTGTTAAAACCTCGAGAAAAGAACCAGTTTGGGATGTTGTTGTAATTGGCGGCGGCCCAGCTGGCATGATGGCGGCAGGGCGAGCGGCCGAGCGCGGAGCCAAGGTTCTTCTACTTGAAAAAAATGAGACTTTAGGCAAAAAACTTTTAATTACTGGCGGCGGGCGCTGCAACGTAACTAATGCTGAGCAGAATGCGCGTAAACTTCTAGAAAAATTCAAAGACAGCAATAAATATTTGTTCTCTGCATTTTCAAAATGGAGCGTAAAAGAAACGCTCGACTTCTTTAACGGCCGCGGCATGGAAACTAAAGTTGAAGCCCTGCAACGCGTCTTCCCTACTAGCGACAGGGCGCAGTCGGTATGGAATGTATTAGTTGAATATATGAAGGAAGGGAAAGTTACAGTTCGTTCGAATAGCGAAGTAATAGGGTTTGAGCATGAAAACACCGGCGAAGAAAATTTAACAGAAAACAACAAAGCTGCTAGCGGTAAAATTACTGCCGTAAAAATTGCCGTCGTAGGAAAAACAAAAACAATTGTTAAAGGCAAACAATTTATTTTGGCAACTGGCGGAAAGTCGCACCCTGAAACTGGCTCAACAGGCCAAGGTTTTGAATGGCTAAAAGAAATGGGTCACACAATTATTGAGCAAGACGCAGCACTTGTGCCAATTGCACTTAAAGATGAATGGCCTAAACACCTGCAGGGTATCACAATAAAGGACGTGAAGATTTCTCTTTTCCAAAATAATGTTAAGCAACACACAGCAGCGCCTGCAGGAGGTACAACGAAGGGCCGGATACTTTTCACTCACTTCGGTGTTTCGGGCCCAACCATTCTTAATATGAGTCGTGATATCAGTGAGCTTTTAAAGTACGGCGAAGTGGTTATTTCGCTCGACCTTCTGCCTGAACTCGATTACGGCAAACTTAACTTGAAGCTTCAAGAAATTCTTAAAGAGCATACAAATAAAAAATTTAGGAATAGCTTGAGCGAGCTTGTACCTTCGGCTATCGTTCCAGTAATTGTTGGGCTTTCAAAAATAGACCCAGAAACCTGGTGCCACAGTGTTACCCGCGGACAACGCTTGGCACTTGTACAATTAATGAAGGCAATACCACTGAATGTAAAAGGCTTGCTTGGGGTAAATAAGGCGGTAATAACTTCGGGCGGAGTAAAGCTCGGTGAAATAGATTTTAAGACAATGCGCTCACGCCTCTACCCTAATTTATTTTTGATAGGTGACATTTTGCA
>CALMYA010000061.1 GCA_937873535.1 uncultured bacterium
TGGGTAATTCCCACCTGCAGTAATGCACGAGGTGCGAACAGAAACGACCCGGTTAAGTCCGGCTGAAACGGCTAAATCCTTACTGGGGTGCAAGAACAAAGCTGAAAAGAATCTCATAATTCCTATCAGTTAAAAGTAGTTCGCCAGAGCTTGTTAGTAATAGCAGGCCCAGATAGATAATCACTTAACACAGAATTCGGCTTATAGACACAACACAAAAAATGAGACAGCTCGCTTCACGGCGGGCTGTTTCTTTTTATAAATTCCTCTACAAATACTCAAATTTTATAAAATTAGTTGTTCTTAACTTGTATTGTGAATGCCCTCCTAATAATGATAGAATAAAGACAGCCTATTTGAATACAAATTAACCTTAGAACCATTATGTCTCTCATAGAACAGCTCAAAAAAACGCAGCGAGTACTTTCATCTAAAAAAGTCTACATTCCCGTTCTTGTATTAGTTTTTATACTCATCATCTTAGCTACACTTAGCTATAAATCTTCGCCGCCAAAAGCAAGTTGCGATAATGCACATAACAACCTTTCAGATGGGCGTTACACAGATGTAATTAAGGCATGCGAAACAGAGTTAACCAAAGATACTTCGAACCTACAACTAACTCATACCCTAGCAACCGCTTACTTGGGCAAAATGGCAACAAGCGCAGACAAAAAGCCTTGGTTCACAAAAATATATACACTGCTGTCAGCATCAATAAAATCTACCGACAATACTGAATCAGAACGAATGCTCGGTTATGCATATTTTCTTATAGGTAATTACCCTGCTGCTAACGACTACTACAATAAGGCCATCGCCCTAGAACCAAGAAACTCTGTTGCTTTGGCAGACATTGGGCAACTTTACGAAGCTATAAATAATATTGTTAAAGCAAACCGATACTACAAAGATGCTCTGGCAATTGACGCTACAAACGAATTAGCGCAAATTGGTGAAATTAGAAATTACTACAGGTACAAAAACTTCGCTACAATGCGCGACAGAGCTACAAAATTACTGGCAAAAACAGATAATATGCTTACACGCGCAAGCATAGAAGAAATTCTCGGAATATATGAATTATCACAAAAAGACACTGCTCGGGCTAAAACTCATTTAGCAAAAGCTCTATCTTACAACCCTGTAATGCCCGTAGCTCTAGCCTCATATGCAAAAGCACTTCTAGACGATATCTACTCAAAACCCTTCGGTAATATTTCTGAGCAAACAAAAATACCAGAATCTTTAGCTTTACAGGCAGTTACAATAAGACCAAACTACTCTTATGCTTACGCAGTTCTTTCAAGAATTGAGACTCTAAAAGGAGACAAAGAAAAAGCTTCAGAGTACGGCCTAAAAGTTCTTTCATCTCTTTCAACCGATACTCTACTTTCTTCAGAAGATAAAAAAACTTTGGCTAAATCTTTCAGCACAAGCACTCCAATTCAGTCTACTTTTAAAGTTATTTCTGTTACAGAAATTGCAGCAACATCATCAGGGGCATTAACTATACAGAAACAATAATATGAAAAAACACCTTAAACATATACTCTCTGCTGCTTTAGTTCTACTTTTCATCTTCGCCTGCTCTTTATCTTTTATCACACAAGTAAAGGCTCAAAGCAGCTTCACTTGTGCAGATGGCTCAGAGGTAAGCGACCCTGTCGACTGCCCTATTGGAACACTTTGCGGCGATGGCAGCACTGTGTACCCACCAAACGAATGCCCTATAGGTACACAATGTTGGGATGGCAGCACTGTATACCCATACGATGTATGCCCTACTGAAACACAAACTTGCCCAGACGGCAGTGTAATTCCAATAACAGAAGAGTGCCCGGATGATACAACAAAATGTGGCGGGGTTGATAAACCAACTGGCGGAGGAAACTACGAATGTTGTTTTGGGAATAACGTGACCCTTATGGGTGAAGCTTGGTGTAATGTCAGTGGCGCTAGAATGTGCCGAAACCGAAACATTTGTGGTTCAGACCCAAGCCCATCAAATGGTGGTACATGCTCAGGAAGAGACCAAGTGTGCGCAGTCAGTGTTTCCAACTCATGTAGCAATGATGCTGTATGCGATACAGCTATTCATTGTACTGATGGGTCTACAGTGTACCCGCCTGAAACATGCCCCGACGACGGCACATGCCCTGATATAAACGGTAACTATGCAGATAGCTGCGAGCTTTTCTTGTGCCCAGATGGAATTAGCACTACCCACGACGAAACACTATCTGATTGCCCTCAACCGCAAACATGTTCAGATGGCCGTGTTATATACCCACCAGAGGTATGTAATGATACAAAAATTTGTTCATACCAAGTTGTACTTGAATATAGTTCCAAAAGGCTTTTATACAGAGGCATATACAGCAAAACTATTCCAATAGCTCAAAATTGCGTACTACCAACAGATGCTCAAATACTTGATGTAATGCAGTATATTCTCGACCCGCTTCCAGACCAAATACCGCCAGTAATTACTCCTGACACTGGTATAACCGAAGTTGACCAATGTCCTGGCCCAGATTTTCCTGGTGACCAAAGTGTTCAAGAATTTATATCTCATGGCTACCGAAGAGACGCAGAAGGTCTCTGCGTTTTAGATGGAATATGCAGTACAACTGTAAACACTTGCCTCTCTGAAACAGCAGCAACAGATATAAGTGAAAACACAACTACATACAATTGGACTTGCCCAGGGCAATATGGCGGCAATGATACTTCATGCAGTAAATCAAAAAGTGTCGCTAATGGTGTTTGCGGAGGAGTAGCGGGTATTTGTACTTCTGGTACTGCCGACCCAGTAACCCCAACCCTATCAGATGGAGCCTACCATTGGTCATGCCTCGGCTCTGACAATGGCGCCACTAGCGATGACGCTACATGCACAGGCTGTACTGCCCTGCAAAACTTGTGCGGCGGGCTTCTTCAAAACGGAACATGCAGCACCGATAAGTACTGCCCTGCTAGCGGCACTTGCGTTCCAGCTAATCAATCTTGCCCAGTAAATCTAATTACTCAGTTCAATATGGTGCCGCATATTGTTGCAACTTCAACTGAGTCGTGCCAAGCAACTTGGG
>CALMYA010000062.1 GCA_937873535.1 uncultured bacterium
CCGGCCTTTTCACATATATAGTAAGTGCCACCATAGCTTCTTGCCCGCACTCATTTTTGTGCTATTATGAACGCTGTTCGCAAGAATGCGCTCTAGGCGCTATTTTTGTTCGAAAATTTAGAAATATTTAGAAAAACTTTAACACCCCTTCATTACCTTTATGACCTCTACGCTTATCCATCTTCAGAAAAAGACGAAAATTGTCGCAACCATCGGCCCGGCTACTGAAAGCACCGAACAGCTTGAAAAGCTTCTCAAGGCAGGCCTAAATGTCATCCGTATGAACTTCTCGCACGGCGATTTTGCCGAGCACCAGCGAAAGCTCGACAACGGCCGAGCGGCTTCAAAGAAAACCGGTATTCCTGTCGCATTCCTTCAAGACTTAAGCGGCCCTAAAATTCGAACAGGCCGATTTTATAATGACGACGCAAAACGCGTAACTCTCAAGGCCGGCCAGAAACTTGTTCTTACTACCGATTCAAAAGTTGAAGGTACAGAAGACAAGGTATATATAAACTATGAAAAACTGCCGAAAGAAGCGAAGAAAGGGGAGACGGTTCTAATTGATGACGGAAAAATTCGTCTTACTATTACAGATATAAAGGGTAATGAAGTTATTTGCAAAGTTATTGTGGGCGGCGAAGTAAAAGGTAAAAGAGGCGTTAATCTTCCTGAATCAGACCTTTCTATCAGCGCCCTTACCGACAAAGACAAGAAAGATCTCGACTTTGCCGTGAAGAACAATGTCGACTACGTAGCCTTCTCATTCGTGCGAAGAAAGTCTGAAGCTGAAGAACTTCGAACTATTCTGAACAAACGGGGCCTTAAGCACACGAAAATAATTGCAAAAATCGAGACCCCTCAGGCGGTGAAGAATTTTGATGAAATACTTTCTGTTGTTGACGGTATCATGGTTGCCCGAGGCGACTTGGCCGTTGAAATTCCTGCAGAAGAAGTGCCTCTAGCGCAGAAAATGATGATTGAAAAATGCAATCAGGCAGGCAAGCCAGTTATTACTGCTACTCAAATGCTTGAGTCGATGATTAAGAGCCCGGTACCTACTCGCGCTGAAGTTTCAGACGTCGCCAATGCTATTCTCGACGGTACCGACGCCATCATGCTTTCTGAAGAGACAACACTTGGTGCGTATCCTATCGAATGCGTTGAGCTTATGTCCCGCATCGCACTTAAAGTTGAAGGAGACCCGCTTCACCGCGAGCTTAATCATGAATCAGACAAAATAAGCGTGCTTGATGTGAACCATTCAACTGCCGATTCAGCAACCCGAACAGCCCATATTGTCGGTGCAAAATATATTGTTGCTCTCACCGAATACGGCAGCTCAGCATCTTTCGTTTCAAGGCACCGTGCAGGAGCGTCAATTCTTGCAATGACTCCAAACCAGAAAACTTATAATCAGATGTGCTTGTACTACGGTGTTCATCCTATATTAATGAAGCGATGCAGCCATTTCGACAGCGCCCTTAAAGCATCCCGCGACTATCTTGTAAAAAATAAATGCGCCAAGAAAGGCGACAAAGTAGTTGTAGTTTCAGGTGTGCCGTTCTCAAAAACTGAAGAGACGAACTTGGTGGTGGTTGAGACTATATAAGAACGGTAAAAACTTCATGTTTTCTTTATCCCGCCTTCATGTGGGTTTGGTATAATGAACCCATGCTTAAAACAACCACAATATATGCCCTAAAAGACACCGACCTGCTCATGGTAGACGGGGCAGACAACAATAAATTAGCCTTTCAAAAATTTAATTCAAATAAACCTCGCACTTACGAACTGAAACTTCGCGACCTTCCGAACAATGCCAAACCCCGCGAAAAAATGTTTGAGCAGGGCGTACAAGCCCTTTCTTTGCCAGAACTTCTAGCTGTCATGCTGAACACTGGTACCAAAAAGGAAGACATTTTGCATATGTCGAAACGCCTTGTTCGCGAATACGGCAATACTGCCTTGGCCGACCAAACAAACCCGAAGCTTTTGGCTGAAAGCCTCGACATTCCTCTGGGCAAAGCCTGCCAAATAATAGCGTGCACTGAAATTGGAAGAAGGCTTTATAAACGACGCGATGGAGGTCTATCAACTATTCGTACAGCCAAAGATGTGCACGAATTTTTGCGCGACATGCATAACTTGCCGAAAGAGCAATTGCGCGGGTTGTATCTCGATACTCATAACAGAGTCATACATCAAGAGGTCATTTCAATAGGAACAATAAACGCCAATATCGTGCATCCGCGCGAAGTTTTTCGCCCTGCGCTCGAATATGGTGCAGCTGCAGTGGTTCTTGCTCATAATCATCCTTCAGGCATCTCAACTCCAAGCGCCGCCGACATCGAAATAACCAAGCAAATCATAGAGGCGGGGAAGGTTCTCGGTATTCATCTTCTCGACCATGTCATTCTCGCCGGCGACGATTTCTCAAGTATTGAAGCCAATTATTAGAAAACTATCCCCAGTTTTGATAATTTTAATTTTTCGATTACAATCTAGGGTATGAAAAAACGAACACTTATCGCCGTACTGGGCCTCTGGATAGCCCTTCTGCCGTTTCTCGGTCTGCCTGCATCATGGAAAAGCCGTTTGTTTATTATTTCGGGCCTTGCTGTTACTATATTGGCGGTCAGTAGAAAGAAGGGCGTTGTCGCACCTGTTGCTGTAGCGCCGAAAGCTCAATCTTTTACTACTCCGGCACCTGCAGTTTCACCATCCGTGCCTTCTCCTTCATCGTATTCACCTTCAGTATATTCCGCCGAACCTCAAGATCAACCGGTTCCTTTAATTAAGAAACCTCGAAAACCTCGAACTATTAAAACAGAACAGCCGCAAGCAGTTCACGTTGCAATATCTTCAGAAGAAAAAACAACTGCTGACGTCGTCTAACCATGAGAAACAAAAAACAAAGCTCCAGTACATGGAAGAGAATCGCGGTATATGCGCTCTGCTTTGTCATCATTATTCTTTTCTTTACATATGATCCATTTTCTGTTGAATACGATAAGAACTTGCCGGTTATAGTGAAAGAAACGCAAAAAGCCGCCGTGGCCGCGATAGAACCTGTAAAAATTGAAAGGCCGGCATTAGACAAAGATTTGTATGACAAGAAAATGGAGGCGCTCGCCAACAATGCCGTTCTTGGTACTTCAACCGCGTCGTCAACTTTGTCCGCTTCGTCTACACCCGTAATATCAAAACCTAGGTTGTGGCCAGCCAAAGCGGCCTACCCGATAGCCGGCGCAATTCTTCCGTTCAACCGTATAGTCGCGTACTATGGAAACTTTTATTCAAAGCAGATGGGGGTGCTCGGCGAATATGCGCCTGACGATATGCTCGCAAAACTTATGAGTGAGGTTGAAAGATGGAAATTGGCCGACCCTGAAACACCTGTCATTCCTGCCATTCATTATATTGTCACTACTGCGCAGGGAAGCGCCGGCGCTGACGGCAAATATCGTTTGCGTATGCCATCAAGCGAAATTGAAAAAGCCATGAAGCTTGCAGAGCAGGTTAAAGGCCTGACATTTCTTGATATTCAAAACGGCTTAAGCACCGTTCAAGCTGAAGTTCCTGTATTAAAAGAATATTTAAAATTGCCGACAGTGCATCTCGGCATCGACCCAGAATTTTCTATGAAAACTGGCAATAAGCCTGGAACGGTTATCGGCACCATGGATGCAACCGATGTGAATTGGGTGATAAATTATCTTGCATCAATTGTAAAAGAAAATGACTTACCGCCGAAAATTCTTATAATTCATCGCTTTACCGATAATATGGTCACGAATGCTTCGCTCATACAAACAGTACCTGAAGTGCAGGTAGTCATGGACATGGACGGATGGGGGCCGCCTTCACAGAAGAAACAAACGTACCTCGATGTCATATATGACGAACCGGTTCAATTTACCGGCCTCAAATTGTTCTACAAGAACGACTTACGCGCACCAAGCACCGCCATGCTCAGCATGCAGGAAATTTTAAGGTTGAAGCCGAAGCCGATTTATATTCAATACCAATAAACAGGTAAGGCCCTCACAAACGTATCCGTATCTGCGATATACATTTGTGAGGGCCATTACCCGTTTATTGGACACGCCTAAATATGGACGTGACGGGGATCGAACCCGCATTTCCCGATTGGTAAGGCCGGGAACCTAAAACCATTAGCACGCCCTCAGATATGAACTACCTAATTCATATCTGTTTTTAATTTTATACATTGCACATGAAGGCTCCTTAAAAAATAAATAAAGAAAAGTTGAATTTTCATACTAAAATACAGGACCGCCCCTCCGAAGAGGGGCGGTCCGATTCCCGACCTTACCGATTGACATTGTACTGCTACTATATGAGAGGTCAAGTATTTCTTAGTTACGCTACTCAACATGCAGTATTCCATATATAATAGCAATATAACCTTTAGTTCTAGGGTTCCATATACATATGAACAACGACGAAAAAGTCATATATTTCGGCGAAACAGATGCGCGCAACAAGCGTCTTAAATTCGGCATAAAACAAAAAGATAGGTCGAGACATATGTATGCCATCGGAAAGACGGGTATGGGTAAATCGACCCTTCTTGAAAGCTTGGCAATTCAGGATATTCAGAATGGCGACGGTATCGCTTTTATTGACCCGCACGGTAAGTCTGCAGACTTTTTACTCGATTACATACCGAAAGAGCGCATGAAAGACGTTATATATTTCGCGCCGTTCGATATGGAATTTCCTATCTCCTTTAACGTAATGGAAGACGTTGGCCCCGAACGACGTTACCTCGTGGCCAGCGGTCTTATGTCGGCGTTCAAAAAAGTATGGGTAGATGCATGGTCGGCCCGAATGGAATACATTTTGGGAAATATTCTGCTCGCGCTTCTTGAATACCCAGGTTCAACGCTTATTTCTGTAAACCGTATGCTCACTGACAAAGAGTTTAGAAAGGAAGTGGTGAACAATATTAGCGACCCATCGGTTAAATCTTTTTGGGTAAATGAATATGCTGCGTATACCGATAAGTTCGCCGCCGAAGCCGCGCCGGCAATTCAAAACAAGGTCGGTCAGTTCGTGGCGAATCCACTTATTCGAAACATTATCGGCCAGCCTAAGTCTACGTTTGATATTAGACAAGTGATGGACGAAAAGAAAATTCTCATTGTGAACCTTTCTAAGGGAAGAGTGGGTGAAGCGAATGCCAATTTGCTCGGAAGCATGCTCATCACCAAAATTTATTTAGGAGCCATGTCGCGCGCCGACTTGAAGGAACGCGAACTTGCAGCCGCTCCGAATTTCTATATGTATGTAGACGAATTCCAGTCATTTGCCAACGAATCTTTTGCCGATATTCTTTCTGAAGCCAGAAAGTATAAATTGAATCTTGTTATTGCCCACCAGTATATTGAACAGATGAGCGAAGAAGTGCGCGCGGCCGTCTTCGGTAACGTCGGTACCATGTGCGTCTTTCGCGTTGGCGCAACCGATGCTGAATATCTTGAAAAAGAATTTGCGCCACTCTTCACCGCTGAAGACCTAGTGAACCTGCAGAAATACCAGATGTATCTGAAGCTGATGATTGATGGTGTGACATCTCCTCCTTTTTCGGCCGCCGGTATGGCGCCCATTACTCGGCCGGAAATAAGTTACGCTAAGGAAATTGTAGATTGTTCTCGTGCTCAGTATGCCCGCCCGCGACCTGAAATTGAGGATGAAATTAAGGCGTGGCACGAGACCCAATTCGGCAGGGGTGGAAGCAGCGCTCCGACAGCATATGGGCCACAAGGTACAAATAGTGCTAAAGGGGGTAGTAGCGTTCCTGGAGGGCAAAATAGGCCTCAGGGCGCTAGCTTTAGCCGGCCTCAGTCTACTGGAGCTACAGGGGCGCCAAGCATACAAAGTCAGCCTCGGCCATCATTTGCAGAAAGGCCACGCGATAACGTTAGAGACAGCAGACCGCCAACGCCAGTTGTTGGGCAGGGTAAGTTTGGTGCAGAAAGGAATATTAGCCCAGAACGCTCTGTGGGTGGTTTTACCCAGCCTCGCCCTGAAACTAGTTTTCAAGATAGAAGACCAGAAAGAGATTCTAGAGAGCCTAGAGATCAAAGACGCGGGCCGAGTCAAAGTTTTCAGTCGGGCCAGCTTAATCGAGGTGGATCTATTTCGGTAAAACAAAGAGAAAGCGATGAAACTCGCAATGATGCGAATAAGCGCGAAAATGAATTCAGGAAAGCGATTTCGCTTAGCTACTTAAAACCATCTGAACCCGAAGAAAAGGCAACAGATGACAAGAACCCTAAACCAGAAAATTTGGCTGCTCTTCGTGATGCACTTCTTTCTGTAATGCAGTCTGGTGCACCTGAGGTTAAAGCGCATGAGGTTAAGGCACCTGAAGTTAGTAAGCCTGCTGATATTAAACCAGAAATAAAGGTTGAACCTCTAGTTGAAAAGAGGGAAGCGGTTAAGTCAGCTGCTGTTCAAACTGGTAACACTGCGCATCATAAGCATCACCCATCTTTTAATTCGTATCCAAAATCTGAACCGCTACATACGCTATCCGATAAAATAGATAAAAAAGCAGAAAATAAAGAAAAGAGCGGAAACCTTGAAGAAGTGTCATCTGACGCGCTAGAAAATGTTTTTAAATAAAATAATAATTAGGCGAAGATAGCCTTTTATAATAGCTATAGTAAAACCTGGGTAAGAATTTTTGTATTCATTAACCAGCCTTAGGACGACCTTCGCCATTTCTGTATTTCTTGAAATTGTTTTATTGCCTACAGTGACCCCGCCTGTACGCACTAAATATTGAATATCCGCTTTGTCGACATTGGCAATCTTTTTTAATTTACCCATACGAAGCCAAAGATCGTAGTCTTCTGCTAGATACATAGGCTTAAAGCCGCCTGCTTGTGTATAGGCGCTTTTTCTGAAAAGAACAGATGAATTAACTATTGGGTTGTATGAAAGCATATTCTTCCATATTTTTTCTGGGTCAGTTTCTTGCATTCGGGTAAACAAATGAGTTGTTGCGTAAGCTGTATTGGCATTTTCATCTCTCTGGTTTTCTTTTACGAATTCTATGTGAGAGGCCCCGACCACGTCGATAGTAGGGTGCTCATCAAGATACTTTTTTTGAACAGCCAGTTTTTCGGTTGAAAGCCATATATCGTCATCATCTATGAAAGCAATGTAATTTCCGCGAGATTCTTGTATACCCTGGTCGCGTGAAAGCCCGGGGCCTTTATTTACGGTATTTTCAATTAGTCTAATTCGAGCGTCCTTTTCTGCCAGTTGGCGTACACTCATAGCGGTATTGTCTGTGCTGCCGTCGCTGACAACAATAATTTCAATATCAGTAAAGGTCTGCTTTTGAACGCTTTCCACAGCTTTACTTATGAACCTTGAACCGTTTTTTGTAGCAATAATGACGCTTATCATAGGTTTATATATTACATGCGTATCCATTCCGAAGGCATAACATCTGTTGTTTTTATTTTAGAATTGTTTAACCATTTGCCTGGGCCAATAATTATTTTGTCTGGCGTTTTTGAAAGCCATGCGGCCCACCAATGAAATGTGCTGTTGGCAATAATAAAATGGCTGCATGAGCCAACAACTACCAACTCTTCGTGTGCGGCTAGGCCTGGCCTTGAAATTATATGAAGAGGTATTCTTATGCCGTCGGCAGCTGTAAGTATTAGGTTATTTTTTACCCAAGCTGTGTCGTCAGAGGCTACCCATAATGATATTTTCTTTGCATCATCACCTAGGCGAAGCCTCAGAGCTTCAACGACGTTCTTGTACCAGTTAAGGTCTTTGGTGCCATTATAAGCCTGCGTCACCGGATTTGTCGCATAATCACCTCGGCGAACGCATATAAGCACCGGAATATTTCCTGACTGCCGATCTGACTCAATTTCCTGTACAACTTCTAGGGCTGTTTTGCTCATAGGCGCTTTTAGCGTAAATTCTTTTCTTATAGTATCTTCAAAGTCTTTAAAATATTTTTCAGAATTCCAAAAGTAGCTATCTATGTAAGCTTTTTGTATAGGTTGGGCTAGGCGAGGGTAGAATACATAATCGCTTAAACCAAATATTTCACGCTGTATTTTTCTGATAATTTTTATTGCTAGCTTGTATGCAGCGAAATTAACATAGCCGAAATGCGCGCATATATCGCTTTCTGTTGCAACTTCTTCTTTTATATTGAAATAGCAGAGTTCATATGCGCGCTTAGTGTCGCGCGTAAGATGTTGCTCTTTAAACCATGTTAAGTCTAATTTCAGCGGAATACTGATGCCAAAAAACTTTTCTGAACGCAATTGTAAGGCTCTAACATATGCGTACTGGAACATTTGGTTGCCGAGCCCGGCTTTTACTTTGAGGATAATCATGTCTATGAAAGTTGATTGTATGTCTTAAGCGTCTCTTCTATTTTTTCTTCAGGAATAAAAAGTAAGTTGTCGTACGTGTAATTTTCTTGAATGGTATGTCTTTGAATGGTGCCGTCAGCAGATATCTCAAACGGTGCATATGTATGGGTTTTTAATATGGCCATAGAATTATCGTGGTTGGATTTCCATTCTTTACTGCCTGCAACTTCAAGAGATATGAGGGGGCGGGTAATGCTTAAAATTTCATTCATACCCTGTAAAACCAGATAATCGGCACCTTCGGCATCTATTTTAACAAATGTGGGGTGAACATTGTTTGATTTGCAATAGTGGTCGAGAGTTACGGCATTAATTTCAATTTGGTGCTTTGTTTTTTCAAGAAAATTAAGGTCTCCTGCTGAGCGCGCTCTAAAAGTATTGAAGGCGCTGAATTTAGGGCCATAATCGACAAAACTTATTTTCTTTTCTGTATCCATAACTGCGCAGTTGTTTGGGTGCACGACAGCTAAATGTTTTGTATTTTTTACTAATGAAAGATATGTAAGGGGAGTTGGTTCAAAAGAGTGTATTTCGCCCTTTCCTTCAAGAAGATGTGCGCAGAGATTGCTGTAGTAACCTATATGTGCACCCACATCTAAAAAAACATCTCCTGGTTTAATGTATCTTAAAAATAAATTGGTTAAATTAGCTTCAAAAAAACCGTAATAAAATATGGCACCGCCTTCGGGCAAATAGAAGCTAAGTGTGTCACCCCATAATGATTTTATCTTTATTCTGTAAGGCTTAAGATAGGCGATAGATGTAAGAGTATAATAAAAAAGCGTTCTTATTGGTGATTTGAGTATTCGCGAAAGACGTGACCGGTTAGTGGTATAGAAAAGGTGCCTCTTTTCAATTTCTTGTACTATTTTTTCTCTTTCTGTTTTATTCATGCGGGGTGTCATTAATTATTTTGAGGTAGCGGTCAATGGATGCGGCATCGGAAAGGTTTTCGGAGCAATGGGCATTTGGGGAATACGACGGCAGGTTTTTTATGAAGGAATCGAATTGCTCGTTGAAATCGGCTATACCGCTGAAGGTGTCGCCGCATGCTTCAGTAAGGTATGGCGATGACACCTTACCATAAACAGTAATTGTTGAACCAGGGTAGGTGAATGAGCCCTTATTCCATATAAGCGTGGGTACATTTAAGGCCCAAGCTTCTTGTAGGGCAATACCTTGGCTTTCAACTCTTTGCAAATATATCATTGCCCGCGAACGGTAAAGAAGCTTGAAATAGGTTTCTTGCAAAAAGAAGCCGTACCTCAAAACTGTATATGTGCATTGTTTTTCCTTAAGTGTTTTTATTACATAATCAAAAATGTCTTCAGGAGCATCTTTTTTAAAGATAAGAATGTTATTTTTTTCAGACTCTTGTGCCGAAGTTTCTTTTGACGGAATTTTCACGCCGGAAGGCCATACTTGTATTTTTTGCCCAACATCTATATTACCTTTTACGGTGCCAGCCGCATCTTTTATATAGGCTTCTTTTACCCAGGCTGAAGGCACAATGATAGTGTCTATCTGTGGATCGAGAAGTATACTTTCGTGTTTTGTAGGGAGAACAGATATATTCGGCCCTGCAATTACTTTTTTCACTAAGCCTTTCGATTTAAGGCGTAAAGCTAGTTTTAATGAATCTACTCCTGACAATGCGTGCACAACGTCAGCCAGCTCATTTTCGGGCGGGTTTATGTTAAAAGAAATATTCTTTTCCCGTAGCCCTCTTGTAAGGCTATCTAATACCGCGTCGGGGCCGCGGCGCCTACCCATGAACATTTTTGTATATTTTTTAGCATAAAAAACAAGCTTACCTTGCTGTGATTGGGGGGGTATATTAACAAGAATAGTTACGACGGGTTTGATGTTTTGCATAACTGTTTATAAACTGAGATCTATTATTTCTGCAATTTTGCCGATATTTTTTTCCATAAGAAACAAAGATTCAGATTTTGCTCGAGCATTATTGCACATTGCATTAATTGTACCAGTTTTCTTCGCTTCTATAATATGCCCCATATTCTTAGTATAGCCAGAAATATCGTTCCTTTCCGCTACAAAACTGAATGATGGTTCTAGGTATTCGAGGTGAGCATTCCAAATATGTGATTTATGCGTCAAAACAGGTTTGCCTGCAAGCATAGCTTCTGCGATATTTAATCCAAAAGACTCGCCGTCAAATCTGAAGTGAGCAAGGGCATCAATAGAAAAATGAAATGCCCAGACATCACTTTCTTCGGCGCTTGGGTTAATGAAATGAACGTTTGGTATGTTCTCTTCCGCGACCATCTTTATGGCAGCGGGCGGGGGAGACATTATTATATAGTGAGCTGAAGGGTCGTTGGCAACTATTGTTTTGAAAGCGCTAATTGCTATTGGGTCAAAAATACCGTCATCAGCGCGCCCTATTCTACCGAATACAAAGTCATTATCGGTAATACCAAACTTTTTTCTGGTAGCCATACCAGATGCCTCATATGCAGCTCTCTTCTCATCGCTTAAGGATTCAGATTGTATATACATGACATCTATTTTATTAGCATTAACTACTGGGCTTATTTTTGCAGCCACTTCATGAGATATGCATAGATGCTTTTTAAAATTATTCTGAATGGAGGGCGAACCAAAAATATTTATCATTATAATAGGTAGATTCCGCACTATGTTTACAGGAAATTCAGTGTATCCTGATCCTGCTGTGAAAATAAGATCTATATTATGTAGGTCAATTACTTCAGGCAGGGTGGGGGACATATCTTTTACAAAATATGGGTATACCTCTTCTAGCTTTTCATATGTAAAAGGTATGGTGGTGATACCAGACCCTTCTAGATAAGAAAGCCTTCCGTCTAGGGGTATATTTCCAGAAGTTTTTCTAGGCTTAGACGAATACATGTAATATACGTCATATTTTTCTTTTGGAAGGTATTTTGCGATTATCTGTAAAAATTTTTCAGTACCACCAAAGCTTAGGCCTGAAATGTGATAAAAAAGTATTCTTGGCTTTCTGCCGTAAATTAAGGCTGGCATTTTTTCGCAAATTGACCCTGCACGTTTTTTTGTCTTTAAAAAAAAGAAGTACTCGTACATTTTAAGCACCGCCACCCTGAAGTGCCGTGGAAGATGTTTGTATATTATTTTTGCCTGTTTTCTCATGGTATTTATTTGCGTAGCAGGCCGAATTTTTGAAGGTGGTTTCTGACCCTGTTCTTTAATGCATTAAGCCAGATGACATATTTTGGATACGCTTTAAAATTCGGCGACCGCCCTGTTTTTTTCATGAATAGGGCTCGAAGAAGGTCAATGTGCCATATTTGCAAGGGTTCAAAATACTCAACTCCGTATTTTTCGAACCAGCTTAGTATTTCTTTGTACCTCCAATCTGATTCAATTGGCCGCTCTTCATACTCATATGACATATCAGTAAACCATTCTTTCTCTGAAGGTTCAGTTATTACATGTGCCCCGTCGAGGCTTACTGAGTATTGGTGATTTATTGCTTTAGCCTTTCTTCCGGCAATAAGTTCATTGCACTTATACCATGCCTGCTTAATATCGGCCTGCTCCCATACTACATACTGAAAATGAAGTAGAGGGTCTGGAAGGTCTATTATTTTATCAACTTCAGGAATTCGTGAGGTATGGTCGTTTAGAGTTATTTCTCTTATGTAGTCTGCTCTGCCATCATCAATGAATGCAGCAGCTTTTCTGTTGTCTTTCCAAACAGTATCTACTCGATGGAAAGAAATTGATTTCCATAGCTGTATCCATCTAAAACTAAAGCCGTAAGTTTTTTCGGGGTGGTTTTTTGCCAAAACTTCAGCTGACTTTTGCAGCTCAAACGCCGTCTTTGGCGATATGATTTCGTCTGCGTCTATGCAAAAAATAAGATTAGTGCCTTCTATCTTGCGGGCTTCATCAAGAAGCAGCCAGCGCACTGCATTAGCATGACCCTCAACATTATTTTCAATTACTTTTACCTTCGGGAATTCTTTATAAATATCTAGTGAGCCGTCGGTCGAGTGTTGGTCTGCAACAATAATAGCATCGGCAAAGCTGCTGAAGTTTTTCAGGCTAGTCCGGAGTATCCAAGCTTCATTTTTTACAGGTAATAAGATTATTGTTTTCACCTTGTTTCCTTAGAGAGACGCTTTATTTTTTACCTTCACTGAGAGCATATACTCTTCGGTTTTCTTCTTGGTGCAGTGTACTCTTGCTGCCACTTAGGGTGGTGCCGTCATTGGTAAAGAGGCCTGCTACAACAAGGCTGCGCTTAAATATGAGGCCTTTAAGCGCAGCTCTTGCTTGCCATTCAAAATCGCCGGATATTTTGTAGCTTATATCAAACCCGCCAGCCTTTCTGAAGGCTTCTTTTGTTGCCATAAAGAACGGGCCGCAGTGCATTTCTATGTAAAAGCGTTTAAGGTTAAATTCAGGAGGAACAAAAGTTTTAAATTTTGCCAATATGGAAATATTAAAAATCTTTACGTAGCGTCTGTACTTGAAAGGGAAGTAAACGACGTCTGCACCAGCGTTCAGTATTTTAAGACCGTCAATTATTGCCGGCACAAATCTTCGGTCGTCTACATTCCAAAAGGTAATATTGGGATATGATGCTATTTCAATGCCGGCATTCCAGGTAGCATATAAAGGTTCAAGCGAACGCACAGTTTTTTTAATTTTTGAATTTTCAGCCGCAGCCGCGTCTATTAGTGAGTTTTCTTTGTCGGTAGGGTTATTTGGAAGGAAAAGGAATTCATGAGCTGTGTTTGCCGTGTCGAGCTCTTTTGAAAACGCTTTGACTAACTCGAGCATGCGAGGGAGGTGCCGTTCAGATTTGTATGTTGAGGTGATGATGCTTATCATATAATTTGAATACTATTTACCGTGGCCGTGCCATGAAGGTGTCTGTCTCTTTTACCATTTCTGAAATATTTTTTTCGGTGCAAGGTTTGCCGTCGTGAGTGAATACTGAGTACCCATGTGAATCAAGAAAAGCAAATACATCGTTCTCATTATAGGGGTAAACTCTAAGGTTTTCTTTTGCTATTTCAAGATATATGACCGGTTTTTGTTCTCGAAGAACGTTTTCTGCCCCTCGAAAGGCTAAAAGTTCAGCTCCTTCAATGTCTATTTTTATGACCGTAACAGCAGGGCGGCCATTGTCTTGCCACCATGAATCGAGGGTCGTCATTTGCTTAGTTATAGTTTTTTCTGCCGGGCGTTCAGCTCTTCCTGTATCTATGAGGCCGTCACCAGAACAATCTTTTTCTTCATGAAGGCTAAAGCTAACAGGCTGATTCTTGTCTCCAAGAACTGCATCAAAGAGTTCTATCCTGTCTTCAAGACGGTTTGCGAATATTGTTGTAGACAGGCTTTTGTAGGCAATAGGGCTAGGCTCAAAACCATATATTTTTAGTTTTGGGCATGATGCCAGTAGCGCAGTACTTATAAGGCCTATATTTGTTCCTATATCAAAAAGTATAGGGTTTTCTTCGGAAGATATTTCTTTAACTAATGCATGTAACAATTCTGGTTCATAAACCCTGTTGGTGCTTCCGAAGCGGATGCGTTCAATGAGGCCTGAACCACGTGTGTAATACAGTTTGTAGCCAAAATATTTGTAGGCATTCAGGTAAGGCTTTCGTGCATCGACGATACGATACAGTTCTTTTCTAGATTTCCTCATTATGCTGCGCAAGACCGAAGGCGAGCATTTTTTTAAGCCGTTCAATATACTCACAATTTTATTTTATGCCTTCAACTTGCTTGCTAATCCATTCGTATGTTTTTGTAATGCCTTCTTTAAGCGGCTGTGAAGGCGCCCAACCTAGTTTTTCTTTAATAAGGGTATTGTCTGAGTTTCTGCCACGTACACCAAGTGGCCCAGGTATATGCTTTATGGTTACCTGTTTATTGGCTACACTCATTACCATTTCTGCTAGTTGGTTTATAGAAACCATTTCATCAGAGCCAATGTTTACCGGCCCAGTAAAGTCTGACTTCATTAATGTTCTGACACCCTCTAGGCATTCATCAATATAAAGGAATGAACGTGTTTGCTTGCCATCACCCCATATTTCTATTTCACCACCTTCTTTTGCTTCAGCAATTTTTCTGCATACTGCCGCCGGAGCTTTTTCTTTGCCGCCCTGCCATGTTCCTTCTGGCCCAAAAATATTATGGAAGCGGGCGATGCGAACCTGTAGACCGTAATTTCTGAAATACGAAAGATAGAGGCGTTCGCTAAAGAGCTTTTCCCAACCATACTCGCTGTCTGGTGCTGCAGGGTAGGCAGAGTCTTCTTTGCAATTAGGATTTTCAGGGTCTTCTTGGTTGTATGCTGGATACATGCATGCTGATGAAGAGTAGAATATCTTTTTCATGCCAGCTTTGTGGCCATAATGAGCAATGTTTAGATTTATGGTTGCAGAATTGTGCATAACATCTGCGTCGTGCTCTCCGCTAAATATGTAGCCTGCACCACCCATATCTGCTGCTAATTGGTATACTTCATCAAAACTTCTATCTAGTATTTTTTGGCATACTTCTTGGTCGCGAAGGTCACCTATTATAAATTCATCAGCTGTAGATACTCCGAAGTCGGGGTTCTTGAGGTCGACTCCACGTACCCAGTAACCTTCTTTCTTGAGTCTTGTCACGAGGTGGCTGCCGATAAAGCCTCCGGCTCCGCAAACTAATGCTGTTTTTGTATTTTCCATATGGGTATTAATAGATGGTGAATTATGTCTGTTACTTCGTATATACAGACAATGTTCTCACTTTTCAGCTGTTAAGTAAACCCTTTACAGTTCTTTTACAATGCGGTTTATTTTTTTGAGCAAAAAGAAGGCTTTAATGTATGCCCGGTTTAGCATGGCACAAATTGGGGGTGATTTGTGCAAAGTGGAAGAATTAATGAAATCAAGGTTGTCGAAATTCATTCTGACATTCCATAAATATTGTAAGCCGCCGTTTTTGGCCTTACCTGAAAACTCTTCGACTGGGTGCAATGTGACGTCGGGCATCAATTTTCTAATAAAAATACTAAGCATGGTAGTGTCGTGCCTGAATATTGGGCAATTTCGTACAAATGAATTTTTATTTACCCCTTTATTCTTCCATTGCTCTTTAGCAGAAAAACCGAGGCATAGACCGGCAATTCCGGAAGCGTATAGCGCCGATAGGGTAGGAGTGATAACCGAATTCTTTTTGAAGCCAATTATACCTGCGGCCACAACTTCTGTACTTAGAAGCTCTTTTTTAATATCTAGTAATTCTATATAGTCGGCAGGAACAATATCGGAAAGGCTTACTTCATCGCCTTGGCTTATAAGCATATAACCTTTAGATTCAATTTCTTCGAACAGGGCATTTAACGGTATGAGCACTTGGCAACCAGCATCTATATATAAATTTGATTCAGCGAGAGGGGTATTTAGAATGTATGTTTTCCATGTGTAGCACGACCTCCAGTGCGGAACAAAATGGGGCACAGGAAGAACATTTACCCAGCTTAGTTCTTGTAATTCTTTTATAAAAGAAGAGGCAAGCCCGAGGTCGTATACATACACTTTTGGATGCTCTGGGTAATTGGTATGAAGCGAGCCTAAAAAATTAATAAGGGATGGGAAAAACTTATTCGAGGCTGCTGTAACGATGCATCTGTCCATATTTGTGTTGCTCATAATAACATTACTTGTTTATCTGAAGTTCCGTTTTAGAGCAAATTGTATCTACCCAATAGGGCATATATATTGCAGCAGCCTGCAATTTCGCTGAATACTCTGTGTAGAACGCCTCTAATTGCTGCTCGGTAATATTCTCTAGTTCATCCCAAGAGTCAACAATATATAAAGGAATGCCAATACCAGAGTAGAACGTAGTCATTGGGGTTTTTTTAACAACAGGTATTGAACCTAAATATAATGCTTCCCATGTTCTATGACAGTCTTCTCCGCTACCAGCAGGAGAGAGTATGAACTTACTTATAGATAATGTTCGCGCATATTCGATACCGCGGACTTCTTTTGTTTCAACCCAAGAAAGTTTTTTTGAGATGTCGACTATACTTTGGCGTTCTGCGGCGTTCCCGTTTCCTATTATTGAAAATAAACATGTAGCGGTAATGGTTTTCGAGTTATTTTCTTTTTGAATTGTGCGCAGATTGGCTAAAATATTGCCGTTTTTATAATAGAGATTCTGCAAACCTATAGGAATAGGCGAAAAGTTTTTATGAGAAATTGTTAGGTTTTGCGCAAACCAGTGAAGTATCTTTCCACTCTTTTCAAGCAAGCTAACATGCTCGTCGTTTATTGAAAGGTCTTCGTTGTGAGAAATAAGAACGTAAGGGTTTTTAATGTGTGGCTCAATTTTTGAAAAGAAATCATTTACCCAACCTGTTCTTATAAAAATTATGTCACCGTGGCGAACGTCTTCAGGGTTAAAGTCGCTAGATTCATCATACACATGCTGAGCCAATGCTCTGAATGAGTCGCCAGTAATAAAAGGAAAACTCGCTGGCCTCGAAAGCCCAAAAGTTTTAGACGCGAAGCGACGAATAAAAGTTTTTAATTTAAGAGTGAAGAACATTTTTTACACGAAATATTTGATAAATTTGCTGGCGAGGCAATCGGAAGAAGAGAAGGGAAAGAGGAACCGCCATATATGAAATGAATGTTGCCCAAGCAGAACCGGCTATACCATATTTGGGTATAAGAATAATGTTGAGAATTATATTCATGACCATGGTTGAGCAAGATGATATGAATAGTGCCTTTCTCATATTTTCTGCAATTAGGTAGCTTGTAGCAAGGCTGCCTAAAGCAGTAGATACACTAGACCAAATGTATATTTGAAGTACAGGCACCGCCGGCATAAAGCTGGCCCCATATAATATGTATATTATTTGATTAGCAAAGAGTGCTACGGGTATTGATACTGCTATTGAAATTCCGGCCAGAAGTAAAGCCGATTGAGCCAGCCTTTTTGTGTATTCATCACTTGAGCTTTTTTTGGCATTAATTAATGCGGGGAAGAAAGTGCCTACAATAGTAGTGGGCACAAAGTACCATACCTCAGAAATTCTTACGGCCGCATCGTAAAGCCCCACAGAAGTTGTGTCTATAAGATGTTTAATAAACACTTGGTCTATGCGTGCATATATAATAGAGAAGGCTGTAGCGAGTATCATTGGCCAGGAATCAGTTAATATTATTTTCGCAGCGCTACCGCTGAAAGACCATCTAAAAATAGAGCCATATTTTTTTGTTCGGAACCATATTAGATACGAAGCGTTTAAAATTGCCTCAAAAAGAAGTACGCCAGCAAGATATATAACACCACCGTTAAGGAAAATTACAGTTACTTTAAGAAAATTTATAATAACGTAAGACGCAAACCATAACTGAGAAAGGCGTTTTGATTCTACTCGCGCTTGAAATTCATAATTTATTACTTGTGGTGCATTGAATATGAATGCAAATGAGAGTATCGATATTAAGAGAAGAGAAATATCGTTAGCTGAAGTTAAGTATGCGCTGCCGATACATATTACTGCCGCAGTTGAACCAGCAAGGAGCCTCAGTATTAATGAAGTACCCATGAGCTCGTCGCTTCTTTCAGGAAAGCGTATGAGTTCTCGGTACAGCACTTGGTCTATTCCAATTGTAGCTATGAAAGAAAAGATACTTACATAGCTAATTGCGTAACTTAGTAGCCCATAATTTGTAGGCCCTAATGACTTCACTACATATATAGTGGCTAGGAACGATACTACTAACCCTGCAATTTTAGTAATTACCGACCATCCAACATTTTCGAAATAGCGTTTGAAACCCGGCATGTTTAGCCAGTTTTTTACAATGGTCTTCAGTGAAGAAAGCGCCGATTGGGGCGAAGTAGGCTGGTTCATCTTGGAAGTAGCCCCAGTATATCAGCTTTTTAGGGCTTTTGTACGTGCTTCTGCATGCGTGATATACTTCTAGCCACCCTTATTAAACACTTAAAAAGCAGCACGTATGAACCGAACTATAAACAACACACTTATATATACAGTATGCGCGATGGTCTATCTTGCCCTTATCGTACCCTTGGTAATGGCGCCGAGCCTCTACTTTCCGTTTGTCACCGGTAAGGCTCACATATTCCGTCTTATCACAGAAATTGCTTTTGCTTGCTACCTTATATTGGCAGTACGCGACAGGTCGTATCTTCCTAAAAAGAACCTGCTCTTGTGGTCGGTTGTAGGCTTTACCGCAATACTTGGCTTGGCTACTATTTTTGCCGAAAGCCCGTACCGAGCATTCTGGAGTAACTTCGAACGAATGGAAGGGTACGTCATGATTCTTCATCTCTTTGCTTTTTTCATTGCTGCCTCTTCGGTGCTCCGCGGTAAAAAGGTTTGGATGTGGCTTCTTAATACAGCACTTGTTGTTAGTGTTGTTATGGGTATAGAAGGCTTCAACGATTTCTTTGCTCGAGGTGTACACAGAATTGCTGGGCCTCTAGGTAACTCTTCATACCTTGGCGTATACGCACTTCTCCATATGTTTATCGCAGGCTTTCTTTTGGCAGGAAGGCTCAAAGGCAGAACATTCAAAACGGCAATGTGGTCGTCAATTACGTACATAGCTGTAATTTTATTCAACGGTGCGGTTCTATATCAGACAGGTACTCGAGGCTCATTTGCTGGCTTGGTTGTGGGTATAGTGCTTATCGCTATTCTTTTAACCATTCTTGAAAGAGGAATGAAGCGAAAAATTGGTGCAGGTTTTCTCATTGCGCTTGTGTTGGTTATATCTTTTCTCGGAATGTTTAAGAATTCTGGCTTTATAAAAAATAACGACTTACTGTATCGGTTCAGTTCTCTTATAACATTCGATATTAAATCTATCGTCGCAGAGCAGGGCCATGCGCGTGTGCTTTTGTGGGGCGTTGCGCTTAAGGGTGTTCAAGAAAAGCCAATATTAGGATGGGGTCAAGACAACTTCGGATATGTCTTCGCAAAATATTATGATCCAAAAATGTTTGACCAAGAGCAGTGGTTCGACCGTACACACGATGTATTTTTCGACTGGCTTATAGCTGGTGGTGTCTTGGCGCTTCTTGGTTACCTTTCACTGTTTTACGCAGTTCTCTATCTACTCTGGAAGAAGCCTGACGGCGCTCACGGAGAAGGCGAGTGGAATAATGTTGAGAAGTCTATTTTCACAGGTTTGCTCGCGGCATACTTCGTGCACAATATATTCGTATTCGACAACCTATCTAGTTACATTATTTTCTTTATTCTGTTGGCGTATGTTGCAGAAAGGCACAATGCTTCGCGACCGCAGGTAAATCATCAGACACACCCGCTTATATCGAACACTGCTACTCAGGCGGTAGTTATCGTAGTTATCGCCGCAGCAGCAATTGCGTCTGTACATTACGTAGTGTGGAAGCCGTACATGGCAGGCAAGCATCTTATAAATTCACTTCAGCCAAACTTGGTAAACAAAGATGGTTCGAAACTCTCCGACGAGCTCGCAGCAAAATACAGATTGCAGGAGTTTCAGGTGGCCCTTGGATACGGCACATTCGGTAACACCGAAATACGCGAGAGACTCATCGACGTGGCTAGCGCAGCTGTAAATCAGTTGTCACCAAACGGCACAGCTATTCCCGAAGTGGCCAAAGATTTTGACAGCCTTGTCGCGGCAGAATACCGCGCGCAACTTGAAGCTACTCCTAACGACCCACGGCCATTCATCTTCTATTCAAATTACCTACAAAAGGTAAACGCATACAGCTCAGCATTGGCATACATAGAAAAATCTATAGAACTTTCTCCTAAAAAACAGACGTTTATCTTTCAGAAAGGAACAACATTACTTGCTCTAGGAAAGTTGGAAGAGGCTGTCGCTACACTAAAAGCCGCTTACGATATTGAACCTAGTAACACTGAGGCAAAAACTCTTTACGGTATTAGCCTTATATACGATAAAAAGTTTGCCGAAGCAAAGGCACTCTTTGGTAACGATCTTACTGTGCTCGCTGATGGCAGGGTGCTGCAGGCATATTTATCAGCGGGTAGGTATAACGACCTCATCGATATAGTGAAAGCAAAAATCGCTGGCGATCCAACGAATGGTCAGTTCCACATGTCTCTTGCGGGAGTCTATCTTAAAATGAAGCAGGGCAGTAACGCCATAAAAGAAATTCAGGAGGCGATTAGGTTAGCTCCTCAGTTTGCTCCGATTGGCAACTTCTATATAAAGGAAATTAAGGCAGGAAGGGATCCTTCGACGGAGTCTGCTCCAACACAGGAACAGCTCGATGCGGCGTCAAAATAATTGACACTTGTTCAGAATTCTATATAATTGCGGTATGTGAGTTGTCAGGTTTATTCATGGCGATTCTCAACAACAAAATGTAGGCAAAACGCTCCGAAAGGGGCGTTTTGTTTTGGCCCGTAATATTCTAGGGCTTTTTGGTTCCTTGCAGTTAGCATTGCGCTTTTAT
>CALMYA010000063.1 GCA_937873535.1 uncultured bacterium
GGATTCTTTTTATATATAAATTAAAATAAATTAATGAGCTGAAGAAATATAATGATGCCACAACACTTTCATGTTTTCTCTGGTCAACATATCAAGTACATCGTCTTTTTTTACCCACTCAAAATCGGCAATGGCTTTTTCTTCTTCTGAAACTTCATCTTTATCTAGGTTGCCAAGTAAAGCAAAAACCAAATGATAGTGGGCCAAACGATTCACATTTTTTACTGGATGAAAGAATAACCCGTGAGAAACGAAGTTTTGCGGCACAATTTCTGCAACATTTTTAAAGCCGGTTTCTTCATGTATTTCTCTTTTGACAGTTTCCTCTAATGTATCGCTGCCTTCAATACCACCCGTTAAAAACCCATTCCACACAGATTGCTTCCATTTTGCTATCAAATATAGGTCCTCGCTTGGATGTTTTATAATAACTGCCACAGGGTCACGCTCAACTATAGGCAAACCTTCTTTATAAGCATCGGTTCCACCATCTAAATTAACACTAACATCTGGGTATTTTTGTTTAACTTCTTCTAGGGTTTGCATAGGGGTATTTTAGCATGTACTGGAATGTAGTTGGCGGAGAGAGGGAGATTCGAACTCCCGAAGGGCTTTCACCCTTGCCACGTTTCCAACGTGGTACATTAGACCGCTCTGTCATCTCTCCATTTTTCATACACAGAACTTATACGTTGATTAGAAGTTCCGAATACCTTCAGGTATCTGAGAACACCCTTTGCTTGATATATGTAAACATCACAACCCTCTGTACTAATATGCGGCATAACATCAAATTCTGCAAATATGTCTCTTACCTGAAAAATCAGCTCCAGAGAACGGCTTGTGAAGCAAAGGCCTATGTTTCGATACAGATGACCAGAAACAATATGCTTGTGGACATATATGCAACCATCAGTGTCAACAAGTCCGCGGACGCAAGCTTTGCAATATTTTGGATTATCTAGAATCCACTTCGGGATTCTTAACCCCGCCTTAAGTTTGTTTCCGCGTGGCAAGCCACATGCAACTAAAAAATCTACAATCGCCGTACTAGCAAGCGCCAATACTAGTGTATTAGTATGTTTACGTTTGCGTATTGCTGGCAAGACTCCAAAAAGCCTATTACACAGTACAGAAATATACCTCGCATACTGAGCATCTTTATTGGAATTAACACTAATAGTTGCCTGCCATAGATTATTTATACCTCCATCTCCCATCATAATCCCATAGAATTCAGCGAGACCTTCTGAATACTTAGGTAAAATAACTTTTTTACGATGACTCTTTTTAGGATATTTTAGTTCCTTAATACTACCCATATAAATACCATATCATAGGTCTAGTAAATAGAATACCTCCGTACTAGAACATTGCAAACATTTTAAAGTTACCTCATCCCCCGCAACGCCTTCACTCGCTCTTCAGTGGAAGGATGCGTCATAAACAACTTGTGCATTCCCTTCAATGCCTTGGCACCGAACGGGTTCATTATAAAAAGATGTGCAGTGGCGTTTGTTGCCTTTGAAAGCGGTGCGCCGCCGTGCGCAGCGTAACCTTCTATTTTTTCAAGTGCCGTTGCTAAGCCTTCGGGGTAACGAGTCATTAAGGCGCCGGTGGCATCAGCCAAAAATTCACGCTTGCGTGAAATTGCCAGCTGAATGAGCGTGGCAATAAGGGGCGAAAGTACAATGAGCACAATGCCTACAACAGCAATAATAAGGCCAAGCTGGCTTCGGTCGCCATCACCGCCGCTGCCTCCTCGCCTGCCAAAAATACCACCACCGAGCCCCGAACGAAGCATAATGTCGGCAAGAATAGAAATAAGGCCGACGAGAATAACCACCACGGTTGAAAGTAAGGTATCTCGGTTTCCGATATGCGAAAGCTCGTGCGCCAAAACGCCTTCAAGCTCGGCCTTGTTCATCATGCGAAGCAACCCGCTTGTTACAGCAATGGCAGCATGTTCTTTGTTTCTTCCGGTAGCAAAAGCGTTGGGCGCCTGCTCGTTAATTATATAAAGTTTTGGCAGTGGCAAACCCGCGGTAATTGCCAAATTTTCCATAGTGCGATGAAACTCGCGTGCGTCAGCGGCACTTAGTACAACAGAACCGCGGCTATCGCTATTTCCCTCTTCAACATTTAAAGGAACCGCGCCAGACATTTTGAGCGCAATTTTGTCTGAATTCCAATAACTAAAAATGTTCATGAGCACACTGAATATAATGGCAATATAAAGTATCTCGGGGCTATTGTAATAAAAGCTGGCCAAGTAACCAATGGCCACAATCAAAACAAGAAACACCCCCATAAGGAGCCATGTTTTAGAAATATTTTTAGATTGCTGGGTGTAGAGTGTCGCCATCCAATATTTTTAGAAATTTAGAACTTAACTTCAACGGGCTGCTGAGCTGCGTTATTGTCTTCGAGGTCGAAAAGGTCCATGTGCTTGAACTTGAATGTGCCGGCAATAATATTTGAAGGGAAAGATTCAATAGCGATGTTCAAATCGCGAACATTACCATTGTAAAACCTTCGGGCCGCCTGAATTTTATTTTCAGTATCTGAGAGTTCACGCTGAAGTTCCATGAAATTTACATTTGCCTTAAGTTCTGGGTAAGCTTCAGAAATTGCAAAGAGTGACTTGAGCGTGCCTTCAAGCATGTTTTCAGCCTTGGCTTTGTCGGCTGTGCCGGTTGCCCCCATCGCGGCGCTTCGCGCCGCCGTAACCTTTTCGAATGCAGTGCTTTCGTGCGTTGCATAGCCCTTAACCGTGTTTATAAGGTTAGGAATGAGGTCGTATCGGCGCTTGAGCTGCACCTCTATGTCTGACCACGCCTCTTTAGCCCTATTTACAAGACGCACCAAGCCATTGAAGCTTGCCGCGACCCAAAGAACAATAACGGCAAGTATAATTAAGATAATAGTTGTGATTGACATAAATAAGTGGATTAGATGCGCGAATAACGCTTTATATAGGCCGTTCTGTGGCCAACTTCTTATAATAGGCATATAGTATAGCACACCATGGAACCAGAATTTTCAGCCGACGCCCAGCTTAAAAACTTCAAAACAGCGCACCCGCAAAGTACATTTATTGTCAGTGTTTTCATATTTCTTACAGGAATACTTCTCTTTCACGGCTCCCCTGTTTTTGGCTTTCCACTCAACTTACCTTTTTCTGAAAACGCCAAACCTTCGACCGCAAAAATTCTTTTTCTCGGCGACATGATGTTCGACCGAGGCATCCGTGCACAAATAAGCGCGCACGGTTTTGAATACATATTTGGAACCGCCACAACTACTATTGCTGCACACGACATTACTGTTGCGAATTTGGAAGGGCCAATAACCTCAAGCAACTCACTCACATATGTTTCAAACGGTGCGGGCGGCAAAACAGCTATTCCTGGTTTTCAATTTACTTTTCCTCTCGGCACAGCTTTGGCGCTTAAAAATGCAGGAATAGACATAGTAAGCTTGGCAAATAATCATACAAACAATTTTGCGCAAACAGGCTTAGACGAAACTCGCACAGAATTAACGAAGGCAAATGTAGGTTATTTTGGAAGCCCGAACAATAGCAATTCTTTTATGGCGACATCTACGTGTATAGGTAATACAGATGCAACAAAAAGTTCAACCAACGAAAATGGTGATTCTAATGCCCAAAAAATATGCATCGGCCTCATCGGCTGGCACGAATTTGCCAGCGCAGGCAAAGATGACTCTACTGTTTTTACAAGCATTAAAGCGCTGCGACCTTCTGTCGACTATCTTGTTGTCTTCCCCCACTGGGGCGAAGAATACGAAGCAAAACCTACCACTGACCAGCGGGCAAAAGCACATGCATGGCTAGACGCCGGTGCCGACGCAATAATTGGCGCGCATCCACATGTAGTTGAAACAATAGAGCAATACAAGGGCAAACCAATTTTTTACTCGCTCGGAAATTTCATATTCGACCAATACTTTTCATTCGACACAACGCATGGCATTGGTGTTTCAATTGAGCTGACAAAAAATAAAGTTGTTAGCGACGATGTGGTAGCAAGCGCGACAGGAAGCGCGGCACAGATAGAGGCAACCTATACGCTCATTCCATTTTCTAGCGTAGGTTCGTATGTGTCTGTTCCAGATGCTGCTTCTGCGGAGAGGTTGTATAACTCAATTAAGACCGCTTCGGATACAGGCATAAACAGTTGGCTAAAGTTTAGGTAAAAAGAATCCCCGTCTTGCTAGAAAAGCAAAACGGGGATATTTCGACTTCGATCATTCCTGAATCCTAAAATTATTCAGTCAAAGCCTTTTGGGTGCTTGATTCGAATAAGGCTTGGATGCCCAGTCAGCATCTCTCCTTCCGGTTGCCACAATGTCATTTTTGAAAGGCCCTTGTCAGAACCCATATCAATGAGAACAGTGTGGCTTCCGTGCTTGCGCCGAAGAAAGTGACCCGCAGACATGTAGCCGGGGGCTTCTTGGGCATCAAACATTTCCCTATGAACAGCCTCATCATCCGTATTCATCACTTTTACGTAGAAGTCCCTCAGCTTTTTGAATATTTCATTCGGATTATCAAACGGCGCATGCGGTCCAAGTGATTCGGAACGCAGACACTCATTTGCCAAATTAAATACCCTTTGCCACTCCTCTGCATATTCAATACCAACTAGTCGTTCTGCCTTAAAATTATCAGGAAGTTTTCCTGTTTTGCGAATTCTTAAGGCAATGTCTTTCACCGACCCATTCATACAATTACTAGCTTTTTCTGGTGACGCTTGTATCAAATTGAACTTGTGATACTCGCGGTCGAATACAGAAATTCTGAAGTGAACGTCTTTGCCGAAACGAATATGACGACGAATTTTTGCCTTAAGAGACTTGAATAAATTTATCGCACGCAAGGCTGTAATACTTGTGCCCGAAAGAATATCTGTGTAATCACGTGAGTACTCTGGGCAGACAATAGCTGCGAACGAGAACTCGCCAGTTTTCCTGTATCGGCTTACGGCCAGCCACAGAATTTTGGCAAGCTCCTCTTCGTTTTCTTCCGTGCCAGTGTCCTGAAAAAAGAACTTATAAAGCAGGCTTCCCAACGCATCTTCTCTGGGTGTTCTAATTATGTTCATACTAATTTTTCTTTCCATTTTTTTTGATTTCTGGTTTTCTGATTTTTTGGTTTTTGTTTTGGTCGCTTTAACACAACAAGACCCTTACTTATCGAGAGGGCCTTGTTGTAACGTAATGAAAAATACGATTCTCTCGATGATCAGGATGAATTGCTTTTCCAATACTTAGCCACGAACGCCAGCGCCTTCTCTATGTGGTAGAGTGAGAAATTTTCATCGACACCGTGCATATTGCAGTCGGCATTACAGAGAGAAACTAAAGCCATAGGCTTTTTCAAAATTGAGCTGAATTCTGCCACAACAGGAATACTGCCTCCTTCATGCTTGTGAAAGACTTCTTTTTTGTATACGTCTCGCAGCATACCTTTTATTGAATGGATAATTTCATGATCAATATCTAAAGAAATTGGGTCTCCATGAGATTCAGATTCGATAGTGAGCTTCACGTGCTCCGGAGTTTCTTTGCGTATGAAAGCTTCTATCTCTTTCAATATATTCTCAGTATTTTGTTCGTGAACTGTGCGCACATTAAGCCTCGCTTCGGCGCAGCCGGGAACGATATTCTTGAAGCCATTTCCTGTATAACCTGAGCTGAAGCCTGAAACTTCTATGGTTGGTCTTAAGCCAATCTGCGAGCAGGCGTCTATTCCCTCCTCTGTAACAAGAGTCTGAACGTCGGCAAGTTTTTCCATCGGCACAATTTTACTAAGCGCAATGTTCATTTTTTTTGCTCGGCTGTTATTGGCAAGACTCCGTCGTAAAAGCTTTTAAATGAAACTGCGTTTTTACACGAAGCTTCACTTGTATTTTTCAAATTCGAAAGCAAACACGAAAGTTCAAATGCAGCATTAGGAATTGAGCCACCAAAAAGGCCCGAGTGCCTGTCGTTTGAAGATGTTCTGTACACCACGCGAATATTGCCGCCGCCGCGGAATGAAACATTAAGCGTAGGGTTTTTGCCGGTTATTTCGCCGTCAGAAATAAGAACCACGTCGCAATCAAGTAATTTCTTATTCTTACGAATAATACCCGCAAGGTCGGCATTCCCCGACTCTTCATTTCCTTCAATAATAAATGTGACATTCGAAGAAAGACTCTTATTTTTTATTGCATCAAAGACACCAACCATATGCGCCAATATTTGCCCTTTATTGTCTACGACACCGCGGGCGACATATCTGTCTTTCTTTTTCGTCAGCATAAATGGGTCAGTCTTCCAGCCGTCGCTTTTGTGCGCAGGCTGAACGTCGTAATGGCCGTACACAAGAACAGTTTTTAGTTTTTTAGATGGAACAATATATTTAGCAACAATAACGGGGTTACTGTTTTTTCCTTTGAAAATAAATACTTTAAAACTGTTCTGCTTAAACTGCCCCTGCAACCATGAGACAGCTTTGGTCATCTCGCCTTTGAAAGCCGTGTCTGTAGAAACCGTCTTGAATGAGACGAATTCTTTAAGAAGCCTTATGTAGTTTTGATTGATGTTTGTGGTTGCCATAAATTTGAATGCCTAATTTTAATTTTCCGGAATATGCCGGCCGTACGGAAAGGCTTGGCGCGCGACAGATATACAAAAGTATACTGCGGGGCGCCAAGCCGGTTGAGACCGTTTTACACAGAGTCAGAAGCTGCCGTAGCCTGGGCCAGGTATGATGTACCTTGGCATAGCTAGCGGTGCCGCTTGCTGCTCCTTTATACGTTTCATCTCTTCGCAGGTCAACTGTGCCTGCGAGGGGTCAAGCCATAGAGGAAGCGGCTTTTCTTTACCGTCAACTTCGTCATCGGGCTGACCATGTTTACTTGTGTGGTTCATAAGTTGTAAGGTTCGTGTTGGTTACTGATTTAACTGAAAGAAAATCGCTCTAGAAAACCTTTCTAAAGAACAAGCCAGCTCTTTCGGGAGCTGGCTTGTAATGACACTTAGGTTTATCTTTCCTTTAAATTAGTGTATCAGCACAAGCCAGCCCCCGAGAACATGCAAAATAATAACCGAGGTTCCAACCTCGCTTTAGAGCATGCTTTAGATATGACTGTGTTTGTGCAAAAAATTGCATAGAAAAATAGTACATTAAGGCGTTTTAAAATGCAACACTACCTCACGCTCCAACCCTCTTGTGCGTTCAAGACCTCAGTTATAGCCTTCATCGCGGCATCTACCTCTTCTTGGGTAAGGGTTCTTTCTGATGACTGAAAGATTAGCCTGTAGGCATATGAGGTTTTTGCATCTTTGGTGAACACATCAAAGAGAGTAGTCTTCGCCAAAATGTTTTTCTGTTCGTCGGTTAGTGCGCCTTGTATTGTTGCGAGCACTTCATTTTCTTTTCCGGCAGCGCCTGGAACGAATACAGCAACGTCGCGTACTGAAAATGGATACTGCGAAATGGCTTTGTATTTTCTATCGTCTGAAATGCTTTGCACGAATGAGCTGAGGTCAATATCTAAAGTAGGCTCTGGAAGTGCCGCAATAAGTGAATCAAGTTCAATTTCTGCCATCATTCCTGCACATGGCGTTTGAGCGTCGCCTTTTATTTCGGTGTATTTTATTTCTGGAGCATTAGATATATCGCCCCCAAGCATTTTAACTAAATTTTCTACCATTGCTGCAAGCTCAGCCTTTGCATCTATTCCTTTTGGCAGCTTCGCTCGCGCAACGCCAAATGCTAAAGCACTTCGCTCTTTTTTATTACTGAAAATTTTGCCTATTTCAAATATTCGAATTTCTTTAAGGCCTAACAAGTCGATGTTTTTCATATTCAACAAAAACTTTGCAGGAAGAATGTCGGTAATAGAATTTCGCAAATGCGAACGCTCAGATGTTAGCGGATTCTGTATAGCCATATCGCCGCTGTCGACAAGAGTATATGTATATGTTTCTGAAAAACCCTGTGCTGCAAGTGCCTGGCGTATAGCGCTGAAATAATGAAAATTCTTGTTTATTTTTCTGTCGGAACGAGGTTCTGGCACACGTTCTGAAATTTTGTCGTAACCGTAAACGCGACCAACCTCTTCGGCAATATCTTCAGTAATTCGTAAGTCGCTTCGATGTGGCGGAATGCCGAGCTTAAGGGTTTCAGGCACCTCTTCAATTTCAAGGCCGAGGCGGGTGAGAATATCGGTTATTTTGTCGCGCGCTATTTCAACACCAAGCCTTGCATGAATATCGGCAATATTCACTTCAAGCAATACTGGCTCTGCTCTGTGTGGGTAAATATCTACAGCTTCGCCAATAACTGCATCTGGGTTTAATTTAGAAAGATGCCCAGTTAGCATAGCCATAGCCAGCCCCGCGCGTTCTGGCGTCACGCCGTTTTCAAAACGTTTAGAAGATTCGCTTCGAATGCCGAGTGCTTGCGATGTTCGGCGAACATTACTTCTATTAAAAGATGCAGCCTCGAGAATAATATTTTTTGTCTCTGATGTTACCTCGGCCCGCTTGCCGCCTTTAATGCCTGCGACGGCAAGCGGGCCTTTCTCGTCAGCTATAACCATATTTGTTGAAGAAAGTTTTACCGTCGAGCCATCAAGCAAAACAATTTCTTCGCCGTCTGCGACGTCTTTTTCTTCCTTTCCATCGCTGCCCTCTTTTGCCATACGCACCATAAGTACACCCTCAACTTTATCAGCATCAAATGCGTGCATAGGCTCACCTGTTTCAAGCATTACATAATTTGTAAGGTCTACAATAGAATTTATAGAACGCTGGCCGAGCACTTCAAGCTCATACTTAAGCCACGACGGAGAATCGGTTACAGTAACATTTTCCACAACTCGGCCGATATATCGTCGGCACAATTCTTCTTGCTCAACAGTGTCGTCAAATGAAATAGCAAGAGAACGCTTTGTGGCCGCTTCCGTCACCTCAGTAATCTCAGGCCACTTAACATCCTGGCGAATAAGCGTGCCAATTTCTTCGGCCATGTACCGGTGCGAAAGCGCGAACGGCGCGCGGTCGGGCAATACTTTTATATCAATAATTGTATCTTCATATTCGCCGTCTGCGCTCTGCTTTTTCTCGATGCCTTCAATTTCAAATGAATGCAACGTTAAAATAGTCGCGAGCTCTTCAGGCTCTGGAATTGGGTTTTCGAAATATGACTGAATCCATTTATGTGATATGAGCATAATTTAAAATTGATTTACGAAACGCAAATCTCCACTGTACATATGGCGAATATCGTCGATGCCATATTTCATCATAACGAGCCTGTCGATACCCACGCCGAAAGCGAACGCCTGCCACTTTGTAGGGTCGAGGCCTGCAGCACGCAACACTTCTGGGTGAGTGAGCCCGCCGCCCAAAAGCTCAAGCCATTTGTCCTTCCATTTAATATCAACTTCAATGCTCGGCTCGGTGAACGGAAAGAAGCTCGGGCGAAAACGTATTTCAGTATCTTCACCAAAAAATTCGCGAAGGAATGTGCCGAGTGTGCCCTTCAAATCTTCCATTGAAACTTTTTCTGCCACCATCATTCCTTCTAGCTGAAAGAATTCGGCTTCATGAGTTGCGTCGGTAGCTTCATTTCTAAAAACTTTACCAGGAACAATAATACGAAATGGCGGCTTAGTAAGTTCGGTGTGGCGAATTTGTACGTTTGAAGTATGCGTTCGCGCCACAAGCTTTTCGCCGAGCTCATTTTTGTCGGCCATCCAGAAGGTGTCTTGCATGTCGCGAGCAGAATGGTCGGGCGGCATGCGCAAAGCATCGAAGTTATAAAATTCTGTTTCAATTTCAGGGCCTTCGGCAATTTCAAACCCCATTTTGGCAAAGATAGCGTTTATGTCGTATATAACCTGCGTCAAAGGGTGCAAATGCCCCGCTGTAACGCCTGTGCTCGCTTTTTCGGCTAGTATTTCTGTCATGCCGAAAAGTATAGCCTACTATTGAAAAAAAGTGAAAAGAATGCTATATTCTAAGGGAAATTGCAATGAAAAGGCGGCGGAAAATCAACGAAATGAGCCCCGCCGGCCCCCGCCCTTCCCCCTTCAGGCGCCTCGGCAAAACCCCAAAATGTCTATCTTATTTACATCTCTTCTCTACGGCTTCCTTTTTATCGTCCTATATTTTGAGGTCTTTTTAATTTTAACCCTCATCGAAAACCGCAAGAGCCTGGGCAAAAGCGAGCATCTTGAACTAGACGGCGCGGGCAATGTAAGCAGCGCGAACGGCCTAAATGGCACCTCAGCAGCGGTTGTGTATCCTAGCGTCACTATTATTGTGCCGGCTTTTAACGAAGAAAGAACAGTAGTCGGAACCATACACTCCCTACTTAAATTAAATTACCCAAAAGAAAAGCTTAGTATTATGGTTGTTGATGACGGCTCTAAAGACGGTACATGGAATACAGTTCAGCAATTTGCAGGCCACCCACAGGTAATTCTTCACAAAAAAGTAAACGGCGGAAAGTACACCGTACTCAATTACGCTATCGAGCGCTGCACTACAGAATTCATTGGCTGCCTCGATGCCGACTCTTTCGTCGACTCAGAAGCTTTGATGCATATTATTCCGCAATTTAAAGACACAAATGTGATGGCTGTGACGCCTTCGCTTAAAATTCAAAACCCTAAAACTGTTTTAGGTATGATGCAGAACGCCGAATACAACTTAGTGGTCTTCGTTAAAAAAATATTAGGCTTGCTCGACGCCCAGTATGTTACACCCGGCCCTTTCTCTATCTTTCGAAAAGAAGTGTTCAATATTGTCGGGCCGTACAGGCATGCTCACAACAGCGAAGACCTAGAAATTGCCTTTCGCCTGCAAGAACGCCATTACAAAATACAGAATGCTCACAAGGCAATTGTGTATACGGTCGGCCCACGCACGGTATACGCCCTCTATAAGCAGCGTGTTCGCTGGACAGGAGGCTTCTTCCAGAACATCATCGATTACCGAAGGCTTATGTTTAAGCGAAAATACGGCACTTTTGGCATGATGGTGTTGCCTGTTACTGCCATTACCTCGCTCGGCTCTTTCTTTTTACTGATGTTTGCGCTTTTTAGCATGAGCCAGTCGCTTATAAAGCTTATACAGCACATAAGCCTCGTCGGCTTTAATTTTAGCTGGCCGCCAGTATTTACAAGAGATTGGCTACTCTTTAATGTTCAAGCATCTATGCTCTTCAGTGTTATTTCAATAGGCTTGGTTCTTTTCTCAATATGGTACGGAAGGAAGCTTTCGGGAGGCAAAAGAACCGGCGTGCTCGACACTTTCTATTTTCTTACTCTCTATTCAGTCATATCACCATTCTGGCTTGTTACTTCTGTTTACAATACCGTAACGCAACGCGACGCTGTGTGGAGATAACCGAAAAGACAGCCGACAACTTCTAAAAATAATTTTAAACACTGCAAAATTAAAACACCAAAATGAGACAACCACTTAACGCTTACAAATATGCTCTCACCCTGCTCATTACCGTCGTCATTTTCGGCATCATCTTTTATATAAACAATGTTCTCGATGCTCAGCGCATAGACAGCGTCAAGGCAGTTCAAGACCAAATTTCCCTCGACATTCTTTCTTCTGAAACGCAGTTCAACCTTTTGAAAGATGCATCGTGCAAGAACGTCGATATGTCTATTCTTTCACAAGAAATTAACTCTATCGCCGCAAAACTTGCGTATCTTGAATCTAATAATGGAGACAAGCAACCTTCCATTGAAGTCACGAACCTCAAAAAATACTATTCCCTTCTGCAAATTAAAGACTTCATGCTCATGAAGCAGCTTGGCGACAAATGCAGTTCGAAGCCAATTTCAGTGCTTTATTTCTATGGCAAGAGCAGCGACTGCCCCGACTGCGAAAAAATGGCCCAAATTCTCACGTATTTACGCCAGAATTACCCGCAATTACGTATCTATTCATTCGACACTAACCTTCAGCTCTCGGCCATAAATACCCTTAAATCTATTTACGGCATAACTGCGGGCAATATCCCTGCTGTAGTGTACAACGACGAATCGTATGTTGGTTTCCGTACCATAGATGAAATGAAAGTAATTATTCCCGCCCTAAAGAAAATAGACGCAGCAAATGCTTCGGCCAAAACAGCATCAAGTACGGCAGCTACTGGAACAAAAGCCAAAGCCTCTTCAACCCCACCCGCAACTGCAGCCAAAAAGTAATGTTATACTGTAGTGATGAAGACCGGCACATATAAGTTATGCGCACTCAGTTTAGGCTTATTCTTGTTTATACCGGTTGCTGCCAATTTAAATACAGCGGAAGCAGCCATAGTCATTCCTGATTCTTTTTCTTTTAATTTAGACTTGAAACAAGGCTTAACTGTAAGCCCCGACGTTCAATATCTTCAGGCAATACTCAACGCTTCGCCTAACACCAAAGTAGCAGAAACTGGCGCAGGCTCGAATTTCGAGCTCACATCAACCTTCGGTTCGAAAACAAAAAACGCGGTCATGCGCTTCCAAAGCTATTACGCGGCATCTGTTCTTGCGCCTGCAGGCCTCACCTCTGCTACAGGCGTTGTTGGCCCATTAACCCGAGCAAAGTTAAATCAAATACTGCAAGCGGCGCGCAATGCCAAAACAACAGCTTACGCAACAAGCACATCAGGAACTGGTTCAATAGTTACAACATCAGCCGGGGCCACAGCAGCAACAGGCTCTGCACCTACAATAACTTCTGTTAGCCCCGCAAGTTCAAAGTTTCTTACTCAGGTAGTTGTGCTTACAGGTACAAACTTTACTACAAGTAACACGGTAAAAACTAACTTAGGAAACCTTGATGGCGTCTTTTCGGCAGACGGTAGAAACCTTACCTTCACCATAGGCACTCTGCCTTATTATCAAAGGGCCCTTCAGGCATACAAAGGCAAACAGATTAATCTTGTTATTGGCGTGAGTACTGAGTTCGGTTCAAGCCTTGAACAGGCAATACACGTAATTAGCCTACCCGCTTCAGGAAGCATTGCCGACGCCAGCCCCGTTACCACTGAAGATATATTACAGGGTATAAAAGACCTCCAGCAGTTAGCAGCTAGCTCAAGTGCAAGTACGCAGAGCAGTAGTTTTGCGACAACAACGGCAAGCTTTACTTCCGGGAACTAGACCGCCAATTCCTTCCTTTTCCTTTATTTAAATTTCTGAAAGTTGGAGTGAGAGCGTGACAATTAGGGCAAAGTAATCTCAGGTTACCTTCATTGTTATTGCTTGCATCTCCGTCTATATGGTCAATTTCTAGAGGAACAACACCTGTTTTTTGATGCTTCTTATTCCACTTACACAGTGAACAATGCTCACCATATTTCTGCATAAGATACCGCTTCAGATGCAGAGAGATGTTTTTTGTTACTATTCCCCGGCTGCCATCTTCTGTTCCTTTTTTCCATGCGCTTATATATACATTGTATTGATACTCCACCTGGCAGCGGTTAGAACAATATTTAAGCTGGTGCCGCAGGATTAGATTCTTCTGGCAATTAATACAGACTCTCATAAAATAAGTATACCACCTGTTGTTGAACAGATGGTATACTTATTTACTAACTACGAGACTACTTCTAAATGGAGCCAGCTCCCAGGTTCGAACTGGGGACCCACGAATTACAAATTCGTTGCTCTACCAACTGAGCTAAGCTGGCCTATGCTTTACTTTACTTTAACTGCCACTTTCCGTGTCATCCGCTTGTGGTCTTCAATATTCTTAAGAAAGAACGATACTGAACCACGGTTTCGAGGAAGGTCGTAACCCGTAACCATGTCGCCGACGAGCGAGAACTTTCGCGCCACCGTCTCGAAGTTTTCTATGAAGAAAGCCTCTGCCTTAAGCATTGCCTGCCTTGTAAGTTTCTTACAAGACTGAACGCTGACATGGGTAACCATATATACCATGGAACTCCATAGGGTTGCAATGCGAGAATCGGTAGATTCAGTACCTACTGAAAACAGCGCCTTGTTCCCCTTCATTTCACGCTGCTTATTCATGAGCATCACCGCGATAGCTATGAGAGAAATTCCAGACATAATTAGTTGGGTTGTCATATATATGTATTAGATGAGTAAGTTCTTGAGAATCTTTAAACGTTCTTTGTTTATTTTGGTTTATTTTGATGCCACATTCATTCGAATGAAGCGCGCCACCTCGATGCGCTCTCCGAATTTCTGGATGGCGTTATCGATGAGCTGGCCAATGGTAAGCTCTGGATTCTTAATGAATGACTGCTCGAGCAGGATTCGGTCTTTGAAGTATGCGTCGAGCTTACCGGCTAGAATTTGGGCCTTAAGATTTTCAGGCTTTCCTTCTACCTCAGCCGCGAAT
>CALMYA010000064.1 GCA_937873535.1 uncultured bacterium
CTGGGTAGTATGAATTGCACACTCAGGCCAAGACAAAGAACTTCCGACAAGAAGCTCAAAGTTGGACCTTGAACCTTCGTGCGGTAGATAAAATGGTACGTCGCTAACTGTTGCTAGTCAATGACTTGTCAACAGCTCAAAAAGTCAGTAGAATACCCCTACTTGCATAGAATATGTTCAAAAAAAGCTCAAAAACAAAGCATATTTCAGCCCTAATAGCCTCCCGAATTGTTGCTCACAAACGCAGCGGCAAGAACCTCGTCTACTTAACAGAATCTGCCGGCGCATTCTTTCTTGCCCTTGGTGAAATTGTGCATGTGCACGGCCGAGCAGAGTTTAAACTTATTGCCGAGCGCGCACTTACTTTAGAAGAAGCGCATGATGTTTTGGTAAATGTTTTCCATATTGATGCTGAAGTTTCTGCACAAGCACCCGTAGTTACATCAGTTTCAGCGTCTGCAGCTACCGAAATTTTACTTCTTGAAATTGCAAAACCTGTCGCCGCAGAATACTCAGAAAAAATTTCAATAGGCACAATAGAATCTCCATATTTTTCTACAAAAGATATCTTTCTTTCTCATCAAAAAACTAGAGAGCCTAATTTAAATTAATTTTTTTGAACTTGCGCTATTTTTAGCTTGCAAGAATTACTCAAATATTCAACTAATTAACTTAAATTAACTCATGGCAAAAATCATAGGAATCGATTTAGGAACAACAAACTCGGCAGTAGCAATAATGGAAGCGGGCGAGCCGACCATTCTCGAAAACACTGAAGGCGCGCGAACTACGCCTTCTATTGTAGCGGTTTCAAAGACGGGCGAGCGGCTTGTGGGCCTTTTGGCTAAGCGTCAGGCGGTTACGAACCCTAAAAATACGGTGCAGGGCATCAAACGCTTTATTGGCCACAGCTTCGACGAAATCGGCGTGCAGCAAGACCAAAAAACTGTGGCGTATGAAATTACCAAAGGCGACAACAATGCCGTCAAGGTGAAGCTTGGCGACAAAGAATATACGCCTGAAGAAGTTTCAGCGATGATTCTTACTAAATTGAAGAACGATGCAGAAGCGAAGCTTGGAATGAAAATCACCGAGGCTATCATTACCGTTCCTGCATACTTCAACGACTCGCAAAGGCAGGCAACGAAAGACGCCGGTAAAATTGCCGGCCTCGACGTAAAGCGAATTATAAACGAGCCGACAGCTGCGGCACTTGCCTACGGCTTCAATAAAAAGAAAGACGAAAAGGTGGCAGTGTTCGACTTCGGAGGCGGAACATTCGATATTTCCATTCTTGAAGTGGGCGACGACGTGGTTGAAGTGAAGGCAACCGACGGTGACCACAGACTCGGCGGTCGCGACATCGACTATAAAGTGCTTAATTGGATAGCTGACGAATTCAAGAAGGATCAGGGTATAGACGTTCGCGGTGACGCTTTGGCCATGCAAAGGCTCGACGAAGCGGCAGAAAAGGCGAAAATTGAACTCTCTACGGCAACTGAAAGTGAAATTAACATTCCTTTCATTACTTCAGATGCCAATGGCCCGAAGCACCTCGTGATGAAGCTCACTCGCGCAAAACTCGAAGAAATTGCCGATGAATTCATTGAACGCGCCATGCAAATTACAAAGCGCGCGATGGAAGCATCGCCGTTTAAGGTGGGCGAAATTAATGAAGTCATTCTCGTGGGCGGGCAAACTCGCATGCCGAAAATTCAGCAGCTCGTTAAAGAATTTTTCGGAAGGGAACCGAACAAGAGCATCAACCCCGATGAAGTGGTGGCGCTCGGCGCGGCCATTCAGGGCGGCATCATTGCCGGCGACGTGAAAGACATTCTTCTTCTCGACGTCATTCCTCTTTCTCTCAGCATTGAAACGATGGGAGGCGTGGCTACTAAGCTTATTGAAAAGAACACCACCATTCCCGCATCGCGTTCACAGGTGTTTTCTACCGCTGCCGACAATCAAACTTCCGTAGAAGTGCATATTGTTCAGGGTGAACGAGCTATGGCATCCGACAATAAAAGCCTCGGCCGTTTCATTCTCGACGGCATTCCGCCGTCACCTCGCGGCATGCCTCAGGTAGAAGTCACGTTCGATATCGACGCGAACGGCATCCTTAATGTTAAGGCTAAAGAAAAAGCTTCAAACAAAGAGCAGTCTATCCGAATTGAGGGTTCAACAGGACTTTCAAAGGATGATATCGAGAAGATGAAGGCAGACGCCGACGCGCACGCTTCGGAAGACGCTAAGAAGAAGGAACTCATCGAAGCAAAGAACATTGCGGAGCAGCTTATCTACACTGCGGAGAAGGCTGTGAAGGATAATGGTGAGAAGGCAGGCGAAGAAGTAGTTGCAGATGTGAACGACAAAATCGGACTTCTCCGTGTCGCTCGCGAAGGCGAAGACTTAGCTGCGATTACCTCTGCTTCAGAGGCACTCAATGGCGCGCTTTCAAAGATTGGCGAAGCCATGATGAAGGATCAGCAAACAGAATCCGCTTCTGCAGAAGGAGAGCAGGCACCTGAAGCTGCTACTGATGCAGAGTTTACAGAAAAGCCGGAAGAACCAAAAGTTTAAGCTTTTCTACAACGGTTAACGCAAAGACTGCCTCCTAGAGTGAGGCAGTCTTTGCGTTTACAGAGGTGTAGGTATATAAGGGAGAAAGAAAGGGAGAATCATGACTACATTCATGAAAGACCAAGAGGTAGTCTGGAACAAAGATACGAGCCAGATAGACGCAAAACTGCTTGGCCGTCTCAGTAGGCAATATGGAGAAGGGCCGTTCACGGTCGTCGAAGTCCAGAAACTTTCCCCTGAATTTCAGGAACATGTTCCCAGTCCCTATCTACTTGTCCTCAAGGATTTGGATGGAAACATACTACTCAATAACATGAGAGGCACGGGAGTTTTCAATGCCTCGTTCTTTACCCTTCGTTAGACT
>CALMYA010000065.1 GCA_937873535.1 uncultured bacterium
TTTTCTTTTCAATTTTTTTCGTTACGTACGAAGCCTGGCGTATATTCGCCTTGGCGTGGCTGGCGGAACTTGTGCTTCCTACAAGCGCAGGAATAGGGCGACCGCGCAAAGGCACTTCAATAATTGTTCCCGGCGTGAATTCATGTGCGCTCCAATATGTTAATTCTTCTTTGAAGGCGCCTCTTATTATTGGATAAACAGTGACTATGTTCATGTTCCTTTATAGTAGCCCATTGACCTTATTTTGCATATATTCTACTGTAGGCAAAGATTTTCTAGTATAGGCACCTCGAGTGAGGCGGCCATGACAACCAAAATAAAGAGAACCAACAACAAAGACGTCTGCAGAACGAGACCTGCACAGAACACCATGGCATTAGCAAAAATCGTTACAGTTACAGGAACAGGGGTTCATGTCCCAGGTTCCGACATCGATACCGACCGCATCATTCCGGCGCGGTTCATGAAAGGGCTTACATTTGCCCCGCTCGGTGAGTTCGCATTTTACGACGTTCGCTACGACAAAGACGGCAAGCTCACAGGGCATCCGCTCGACGACCCTCATCACAAAGGAGCGAAGCTTTTGCTTTCGGGCACGAACTTCGGATGTGGCAGCTCACGTGAGCATGCGCCGCAGTCGCTGTATCATTTCGGGCTCCGGGCCATCATTGCCGAAAGTTTTGCCGAGATCTTCTTTGGCAACTCAACGACCATCGGCTTGCCGTGCGTCTGCGCATCGAGAGCAGACATCGCAAAGATGTCTCGTCTGATCGGCATCGACCCTCATATTACGTTGAAGCTTGATCTCGAGCAGATGACGGTTTCCTGCAGTGACGAAGTTGCCAACTACGGATGCTTCAAGGTTACTATGCCCGAATCGGCCAGAACTTCGCTTATTGCAGGAACATGGGATCCTGTCGTCGAGCTTCTAGAAAATGCGGCTGTTGTTCGCGAAGTGGCGCTGCGCGGCGGAATTTGGGACCCGAACGCTGTTGCCGCATAGGGCTTCGGCCGTTTGCGACTAAACGTTGGTTTTGAGGGCCGTTTCCATTCACTGGAGCGGCCCTTAATTCATTTATGAGGCATTCCAATAAATTGGCATTTTCATATATTTGCCGTAGTATATGCACATTCGCTCATATGGCATTTTTCACTAAAAAGTTAGGAATAGATTTGGGTACCGCTAATACTTTGGTGTTTGTGCCGGGCAAAGGTGTGGTGCTTAATGAACCTTCTGTTGTGGCCGTTTCTGAGCAAGACAATAAAATTCTTGCCGTAGGCAACGATGCCAAAGACATGATAGGCAAGACGCCCGACAATATAATTGCGTATCGGCCGATGAAAGACGGGGTCATTGCCGATTATCGCGTCACCGAAGCGATGCTTCGCTATTTCATAAACAAGGCGCTCGGTTCGTGGAGTTTTTTTAAGCCTGAAGTAATGGTGTCGGTTCCGGCCGGCGTTACTTCAACAGAGCGCCGTGCGGTTATTGAAGCAACAATAAAAGCGGGCGCAAAAAATGCGTACGTTGTTAAAGAACCAATTCTTGCTGCAATTGGCGCCGGCATTTCTATTCAAGAAGCGGTGGGGCACATGGTTGTCGACATAGGCGGCGGCACCACCGACGTTGCCGTTATTTCTTTGGGCGGAATTGTAGCTTGCACATCCGTTAAATGTGCCGGCAACAGGCTCGATGCTTCTATAACCGATTACATAAAGAAAACATACAACCTCGCTATTGGCGATAAAACTGCCGAAGAAATTAAAATTCAAATCGGTTCAGCCGTTCCGGTTGAAGAAGAGCTTACTATGACAATTAAAGGCCGAGATTTTCTTACAGGCTTACCGCGTTCTGTCGATATTAAGACGAATGAAATTGTTAAGGCAATAGGCAAAGAGCTTCGCGATATGATTAAAGCAATTAAAGACGTGCTTCAAGAAACTCCGCCTGAACTTGCCTCCGATATTATCGATAACGGCATTATAATGACGGGTGGCTCTTCGCAGCTTCGCAATTTGCCCGAACTGGTTTTTCGCCGAACTGGCGTTAAAGCTGTTCTCGCTAACGACCCTCTGTATTGTGTCGTTAAGGGAACAGGTATCGCCCTCGACCACCTCGATACGTATAAGAAGACCATCATCCAGAAGAGTAAATAGTAGATGAATTTTCCATCACATCTTCATCATGCATATGTCATTGAAGGAAATGTTGCCGCCTCGCGCACGGCGCTGTTCTATTTTTTGAAGGCTGAATATGGCGTTTTGCCTGGTAACCCCGACCTATTTCTTTTTTCTGCAGATGCCTTCGGTGTTGACGACTCACGGGCCATAACCGAAGCGAATATGCGCAAGGCGCTTTCATCTTCTGGCAAGTCATCGGGCAAAAAATTTATTGTTGCCGATTTCCACTCTATTTCCGGCCAGGCGCAGAACAGTTTGCTTAAAACATTAGAAGAGCCGTACCCAGGTACTCACATTTTTTTGCTGACTTCTACCGCCGTAACGCTTTTGCCGACGGTGCTTTCAAGGGTTCATGTTATTCAGTATTTTGATGCAGATAAAAATGCAGGAAAAGAAATTACAGGAAAAGGTGGGGTAGTAAAAGGTATGGCAGAGGAAGGAGAGTCGCTATTCAATGCAGTAAAAGAAGCGCAAAAATTTCTTGGTTCAAAACCTGCTGAAAGACTTGAGATGATAAAGCGATTTCTTGCCGAAAAAGAGAAAGAAAATATTGGTGATGCCGACCTTGAAGCCTTTATTTCTGCGCTCGAAGTTGCTGCACATTCAGCCATGAAGAACGCAGGGAAGGGCACAGGTAAATTAAAACCGTTTCTTGTTGCCGATGAATACATTCGAGACAGTTCATCTTCAAAAAAGCTATTGCTTGAGTATGTGGCTTTAGCTCTTCCCGTGCTAAACAATTAGGTATAGAATTATCAGCGGACCCAGTACACGGCCTCAACATGTCGCGTTCCGGAATTGTCCGCATTTCATATCCCATACATAGAAACACCCAGCAAACCCGTAACCCATCCAGCAACCCATGAACTCATCCCGTGTGATTGGCCCCCGTTTTACTACCGATCCGACTACGCCTAGTTTTGAGCTTGGCCGGCAAATGTTTGGCGACAAGCTTGAAGAAGACCCCGATGTCGGCGTGACTTTTATGACTCGCCGAGCAACAATGAAGGCGTCTCAAAGGAGGGCAGGAAAACCTGCTAGGAAGAAAAAAGAAGCACCTGTACCCGCCTAACCGTCGCAAATCATTTAATCTAACCAGCCGCAGTCCCTTCGAACAATCGGGGTCTGCGGCTGATTCATTTCCTTAAAATGAATGTGGAAGCTGCATATTTTATAGCTCCACATTTATATGATATAATCGTCACAATAAAACACATACGCATGGCATACAATTTTTCAACATTCAATCAAAAGATAAAAGAAACCGCCGAATGGTATACGCGCGAGCTTGCCACAATTCGAACCGGCCGCGCATCTACGGCTTTTCTCGATAACGTTAAGGTCGACTCATACGGAGCAGAAATGGGCATCACTTCACTTGCTACTGTTTCTTCAGAAGACCCTCGCACCATTCGTATTTCACCATGGGATTCAAGCCAGGTTCAGGCCATAGAAAAGGCTATAACTTTGGCAGACTTGGGTGTGTCTGTAGTTGTAGACGGCTCAGGGCTTCGCGTTATCTTTCCTGAACTTACTGGCGAGCGAAGACAGCAGCTCATGAAAGTGGCCAAAGAAAAACTTGAAGACGCGCGTGTAGCGCTTCGCCGTGAGCGAAATGAAGTCGTCGAAGACCTCAATTCCAAAAAGAAAGAAGGAACCATGGGCGAAGACGATATGATGCGCACCAAAGCCGAAATGGAAAAAATATTTCAGGAAGGCTCAAAAAAACTCGATGAGCTTTTTGACAAGAAGGAAAAAGAAATTTTGATTTAAACTTAACACGGCTTAACCGCCAACTAAACACCACTTTATACATGTCTACCGCAATTATTTTTCTGCTTGTCTTAACCGCGCTGGTCTTCGTACACGAACTCGGGCATTTTTTGGCGGCGCGGCTTTTCAAAATAAGGGTAGATGAATTCGCTATTGGCTTTCCACCCCGTATTTTCAGTTTCGTTTGGGGCGCAACACGTTACGCCGTAAATCTTTTACCCCTCGGCGGCTATGTGCGTATTTATGGTGAAGGTCAGGAAGATGAGCGCACACCCGACAGTATTCTTTCAAAGCCGCGCTGGCAGCAGGCTGTGGTTCTGGTGGCCGGAGTCACATTCAATGTTCTCTTTGCATGGCTTCTTATTTCATTTTCATTCATGCTCGGAACGAGAGCTTCGGCCGATGCAATGCCCCCGAGCCTTGTTCACGACCCAGTATTAACCGTAGTTATGATAGCTCCAGGCAGCCCCGCTCAAAAAGCCGAGCTTAAAGAAGGTGACGAAATTCTTTCAATAACTAACGGCAAGACGCTTTTGGCTACCAGCACTCTTTCTGTAGCCGCGGCGCAAGGCGTTATTGCAAGCGCAACCGATAAAGTTGAAATGACGGTAAAGCATTACGGCGTAAACAGAAAAGAATACGAAGTTAAATCGTATTCAATTAAGCCAATTGAAGGAATTGTTTCAAACAAAAAGGCCCTTGGTATTTCAATGGACATGATTGCTGAAATTAAAGCCGGCTTTTTCACCGGCCTTTATTACGGTGCCCGCCAAACATATTACTTAACTGAAAATGTCGCCATTGGCCTGTACCAGTTCTTGGCTAGCGCCGTGATGGGGCAAGCGAGCCTTAGTGCGGTTAGCGGCCCTGTAGGAATTGCAGGCGTTGTTGGCCAGTCTGCTGCGGCAGGGCTAAGCAGCTTGCTTGTAATAGCGGCTGTAATTTCGGCAAACCTTGCTGTTATAAACCTTGTACCATTTCCCGCGCTCGACGGCGGCCGTCTTGTCGTTGTTATTATAGAAGCAATCATTCGCCGCGAAATAAATCCTAAAATAATTCAATGGATAAATGGCGTTGGATTTTTGTTGCTTATACTTCTTATGGTTGTCATTACGGTTAAAGATGTTTGGGCTCTCGTAAGTTAAAAAAAGTTAAAAAGCACAAGCAGTTTTCATGAGCATGCGTATCTGCGATATGCTCATGAAAACTGCTTGTGCTTTTTAACTTTTTTAATTAGATAAAGCAGTAGAGAAGTTGTTTGTATGAAAAAGCGGGCCTCGATTTCGAGGCCCGCATGGTAAATGCTGTTGGTGGAATGTTGAGGCGTCATCTTCTTGAAGCTCTCAAGTGATGCGGATTTGGGTTGGGGTGCTTGAGTTTTGAGACACCATCACCGATCAGGATTATGCCTGAGAAAATCACGGTGATTACGGCGAGCAGAATCAAAACGCCGTAGAGATGAAGGACGTTTGTTGCCAGCCAGATGCCTGCCAAGATAATGGCGGAGCCGGTGATTGTGAGAATCGCGGGATACATGGGATAGTGGTTCCTTTCCTGTTGGGGTTTTATAGCGAAAAACACGCAATTTATAATACCCGAGCTTGACGCTCCGAAATGATGTTTTCAAATAGCGGGTTCCTAAGGTAAGAATAGCACAAAATGGCGGTTTTAGTGTAGAATACGACCACATATACGAGCCTTAATTGGCTACGATAATTGCAATAAATACTCAATATTCATGAGACAATCACAACTTTTCACAAAAACCAGGCGTGAAGCTCCAAAAGATGAAACAGCCAAGAATGCTGACCTACTCATTCGCGCCGGCTATATTCAAAAAATGCAGGCAGGCGTCTACTCTTTTTTGCCGCTTGGTCTTCGTGTTATCGAAAAAATAAAAGATATTATTCGTGAAGAAATGAACGCCGTCGGCGGCCAAGAAGTTTCTCTTGCATCACTTCAAGAAAAAAAGTTGTGGGATACAACCGGCAGGTGGGACGACCGTGTTGTCGATAACTGGTTCAAAACAAAACTTGCGAACGACACAGAGGTCGGCCTTGCTTTTACACACGAAGAGCCACTTACATATCTCATGCGTGACCATGTTCGTTCGTTTCGAGATTTACCTACGTATGTTTATCAATTTCAGACAAAATTCAGAAACGAAAAGCGTGCAAAAAGTGGTATATTGCGAGGTAGGGAGTTTTTAATGAAAGATCTTTACTCGTTTTCTAAGACAGTCGATGAACACGATGCTTTTTACGAAAAAATGAAGCAGGCTTATGTCTCTATCTTCAAAAAAGCGGGAATTGGAGACCGTACATATTTAACTTTTGCTTCAGGCGGCAGTTTTGCGCCGTTTTCTCACGAATTTCAAATGCTCACTGATGCCGGAGAAGATATTATTTATATAGACGAAGAAAAACAAATTGCCGTAAACGAAGAAGTTAATAATGCCGAGGTTCTCGCTACGCTTTCGTTCGACGCATCAAAACTCAAGCAAGCGAAGGCTGTAGAGGTGGGAAATATTTTCAGTTTGGGCACAAAATTTTCAGAGCCACTTGAGCTTTTATATCAAGATGAAACGGGAGGAAATCTGCCAGTAATAATGGGCAGCTACGGTATTGGTGTGCCTCGCCTCATGGGTGCAATTGTAGAGGCTTTATCAGACGAAAAAGGTATTGTTTGGCCTAAAAGCGTATCTCCTTTTGCTGTGCATCTTATTCTTGTAGGAAGTTCTGAAGAGGGTAAGAAGCGCGCTGAAGATGCGTACTTAAAGCTTAATGAGGCTGGCATTGAAGTTCTCTTTGATGACCGAGCCACAACTCGCGCTGGCGAAAAATTTGCCGATGCAGACCTTATAGGTATTCCTGTACAGGCTGTTGTTGGTGACAAGAATGAAACTATAGAGGTGAAAGAACGCACGGTTAGTGCTAATGGCACTGAAGCTGCAAAAAATATGAATATCGATGAACTAATTGCGTATATAAAAAGTTAATACACAATGCTAAAAAAACTCCGAAACAAATTTCTAAAAATGACGTCGAACGATATTGGTATCGACCTTGGTACCGCCAATACTCTTGTGTATGTTTCGGGAAAGGGTGTGGTTATTAACGAGCCTTCAGTTGTTGCTGTTAACCAGAAAACTGGGCGTGTGGTGGCGGTGGGCGCACAAGCCAAGGCCATGCTAGGCCGAACACCTGGGCACATTATTGCTGTGCGGCCATTAGTAGATGGCGTAATTTCCGACTTCGAGGTTACCGAAGAAATGCTTTCATACCTTATTAAAAAAGCCGAAGGTCTTTCTAAAAAAATGCTGGGGCCGAAAGTGGTTATTGGTGTACCATATGGTGTTACTAACGTTGAACGCCGTGCAGTGCGCGACGCGGCAAAAAACGCCGGGGCTCGCGAAGTTCATATTATTGAAGAGCCTATGTCTGCGGCCATTGGCATAAGGCTACCGGTGCGTGAAGCAACAGGAAGCATGGTTATAGACATAGGCGGCGGTACCACCGACATTGCTGTTATTTCTTTGGGCGGAATTGTGCGAGCAAAAAACCTAAAAATTGCCGGCGACAAATTGAACAACGACATAATTTCATATATTAGAAACGAATTTAAAATACTTATTGGCGAAAAAACAGCCGAAGAGGTAAAGATGGCAATTGCTAGTGTATTGCCGTGTAAGCCGCCGCTTGAAACAACTATTCGCGGGCGCGACCTTATAACAGGGCTTCCACGCGAAGTTATTATTACAGACTCCGACATTCGCGAGGCAATTGGTCCATCAGTCGACATTTTGCTTGAAGCAGTTAAAGAAGTTCTTGAAACCACGCCGCCAGAAATTCTTTCAGATGTAATGCGAAACGGCATTCATGTAGTTGGCGGCGGCGCCCTTATTCGCGGCCTGCCAGAAGCCCTTTCCGACTATGTCGGCATTCCTGTATTTGTTTCCGACGACCCACTTACAGCAGTGGCCCGCGGCGCAGGCATCGTTCTTGAAGAACTCCATTTATTCGAAGATATGCTAATTCAAAACGAAGATGATCTACCTCCGGCAAGATAAAAAGACCAAGTTCGGCGCAAAAAGCCTTCTGCGACTTGTTGGTGTCATAGTCGTTCTTTACGTCGTTTATTTTCTATTTTCAGGAATAATCGCACAGGGAGTTTATGGTGTGCAAAAAAGTGCCGCATACATGTTCGGTTTCTATAACGACCCTGTGCGGCCAATAGCCGAAAATGCTTATGTATCGGCGCTTGAAAGCGAGAATTCAACACTTAAAGAACTCTTAGGTCGTAAGCCCGAAAATTACGATAAGGAATTGGCCGTTATTCTTTCATACCCACCACGAACCCCGTACGACTCGCTCATTATTGATATGGGCGAAAACCACGGGCTCATTCCGGGCGACCTTGTATATGCCGAAATGAATTACCTTGTCGGTCATGTCGAAAAGGTGGGCCCTTCAACATCTGTCGTAAAATTGTTTTCTTCGCCTGGCGAAAAAATTGAAGTGCTGCTCGGTTCAAGTACTACCCCCGTTATTGCCGAAGGTAGGGGAAGCGGTAATTTTTACATAAAGGTGCCTCGCGACGTTGTAGTAGAAGAAGGCGACCCTATTATAGTGCCCAGCTTGCACTCACTTGTTCTAGGCGCTGCCGAAAAGGTCGATGCAGGCGAAGGCGAAGCCTATGCCTACGTATATTTTAAGCTTCCTGTAAATTTTAATTCACTCCGTTATGTTGAGATCAAAAAGGCTTTACACTAATATTTTGGTATTCGGTTTGCTTCTGCTCGTACCGGCTTGCCCATGGTATGTGCCTTTTATTGTGGCGTGCATAGCACTTTGGTATTTGGGCTATTATGAAATAGTACTGCTAGGCTTTCTTATTGATATTACATACGCCAGTGCTTCATTTTTCTCTGTCTCCTCGCACTTTGTGGCGCTGCCGTTTACAATTTTTGCCGCAATTTTGGTATACGCAGTTTCCTTAATTCAGCGACAAATGAGATTTCATTCATAATTAATATGATAAAAATATGATTTTCAGAAAATCAAGAAAAATAAGGCGTTCCGCCGAAATAGCCCCAGATGAAATATTTCTCGACTCGTCTAACCTTCCCGAATTCGACAAAGACCAGTTCGAAGGCCAAATAGAAAAGCCTATTTCAAGAAAGGCTATTGCTGTGGCAGCTGTATGCTTTGCTGTAGTTGCAGTATTGTTTTTGTATAAGATTTCAATGCTCGAAATATTTGAAGGCACGAAGTATCGAGATATTTCTGAAAATAACCGTTTGCACCACAGCTTAGTATTTGCCGAGCGCGGAGCCATAACTGACAGAAACGGCAAGCTTCTTGCCTGGAACACCATTCCTTCGGTGGCAGCTGCATCTGCCGCGGCCGCTGCATCTTCATCAGGAACTTCAACCAGCGCCTCAACCGCCGCATCAAAGGCTGCTACATCTACAAACGACAGCGCCTTTGCCCCGCGCGTTTATACCGACCTTCCCGGAATATATAATTTATTGGGTTACGTTAAATATCCTAAAAAAGACAAGTTCGGGTTTTACTACGATACCGAATATAAAGGAGGCGACGGAGCTGAACAATATTTCGACGCAGCACTTTCTGGTCAAAATGGTTTGAAGATAAACGAAACAGACGCCGTGGGTAAAACGCTTTCTGAAAGTACAGTGAGGCCGTCTATTAAAGGCGAAAACATTGCTCTTTCGATAGACGCCGATGCTCAAAGTGCACTGTATAAATATATGCGCGACATTTCGGCGCAGTCGGGCTTTCAGGGCGGCGCAGCAGTTATTATGGATATAAGCAGCGGGGAAGTGCTGGCCAGTGTTTCTTACCCCGAATACGATTCGAATGTAATGACCTGGGGCAAAGATGTTGAAAAAATAAATTCTTATCTTAATAATAAAAATAACCCGTTTCTCGACAGAGTTGCCTCGGGTTTGTATACGCCCGGTTCCATTATTAAGCCCTTCTTCGCTTTTGCTGCGCTAACAGAAGGTATTATTTCACCAGAAAAACAAATTGAAAGTACCGGCGAATTGAAAGTGCCTAACCCGTTCAAGCCTGGTGAGTTTTCAATCTTTAAAGACTGGCGTGTAAACGGCTGGACAGATATGCGCCACGCCATCGCGGTTTCTTCAGACGTATATTTTTATGAAATAGGCGGCGGCGTTCCGGGGCAAAAAGGTCTCGGTGTCGACAATATCGACAAGTACGCACGAGTATTTGGTTTTGGTGACAGTATTAAGAACAGTTTTTTTTCAGGAAAGAAGGGAATAATACCGACGCCGGAATGGAAAGAAGAAAATTTTAAAGGTGACATATGGCGCATTGGTGATACGTATAACACAGCTATTGGCCAGTACGGTTTTCAGGTTACGCCAATTCAAGTGGTGCGCGCGGTGGCCGCACTTGCTAATGGTGGCACTCTTGTTTCCCCGAGTATTCTTTCAGAAAAAACTTTAGCTGAACTAGATGGTAAAGACGGCATAGCTCGCGGCTTTAGCCGTTTAGTGCCGAATGTTGACCATGCAAAGCTAGATGTAGTGAAAGAGGGAATGCGCTTGGCCGTAACCGAAGGCACTATGACAGGCCTCAATGTTCCATATGTGAAAGTTGCAGGAAAGACAGGAACAGCGCAGGTTGGTGTTGCGAATCAGTTTATTAACTCGTGGGCGGTAGGCTTCTTTCCGTATGAAAAACCTAAGTATGCTTTTACGGTAATGATGGAGCGCGGCCCTTCAACAGCAATGTACGGTGCATCCGCAGCAATGAGGAATTGGCTAGATTGGGCGAGTATTAATAAACCGGAATATTTGCAGTAAGATTTATTGTAAAGATTTATTTTTTTGTAAAAGTTCAGCCGCAGGACCCGTGAGGGTGCCTGCGGCGTTGAGCTTATGCGGTCACAGTATTGGTCTCTGTGAGCGGCATGATGGCTTCTGAGTCTTGAGGCTCGAATTCTGACTCTTCTTCTTCCTGTGCAGCTGCAATTTTTTGAAGAAGCAGCATTGTCGCTTCAGTTTGAGCGGGTTCGAAACCGAATCGACCTGAGGCCTCGATACTACGGAAGTATATATCAAGAAGGTCATGGTCTTCTGATTCCAGACATAACTTTGCCTGGTCATCTAGCCCATTACGAACCTGTCTTTGAAATCTCTCGATGACGGCATTGTTGCTGGTAACTAGGTCGGCGTCAACGTTTTTCCAGCCAAAGACTTCAATGCACAGGTATATGTCTTTGCCGATACTTTCGGCGATCCGCTTTTGCTCATCTGGGTAAGTGGCATTGATAAGCACGGATATTAGCCCGAAAATCATGAAACAGAGAGCGATCATGGCAGCTACAGCAGCCATTTTACTCAAACTATCGAAGGCCGCGGCCTGATTGATTAGAATTGCAATTATCAGGAGCCTGACAATCCCAATCGAGATTCGTAAGCGGCAAGCTATCGGGTAGCCTATGTCTATTTTGTAGAGCGCGGTCTCGAGTTCGTCAAACCCGAAGCCTATGCTGACCGCCCACTTCTCAAAGAGGGATGTTGGGAGAAGCTCCTTCTTCAGTATTTCGTACGAATTGAGACGCTGGTTCTTCTTCATTTCTTGGGCATCCTGAAGACGCTTGAGGGTGATCGGCTTTTTCATTTTTGGATGTGTGCTTGGTTGAGGTTTCTGTTTTCTTGTTCGGAAGCTGAATTTCTGATAAAAATATTACATTAGATATGCTAATTGTCAACAGCGGCAAAATTAAATAATCTGCTAAAAATAAGCCTAAGAATAAGGGTAAAATGCACGTTTGACACGCTGAATGTCAATAGGTATACTGTGGCCTTACTAATGCGCTAACTTATCGAACGATATGGCAAAATCGCAATCTGACTCACAAACAACATCAGAACCGTCGGCGCACGTATCTCATGCGTCGCATCCTAATAAAGAATATCTTTCAAAAGAAAAATTTGATTCTCTTGTTACTGAATTAGAAAATTTGAAATCAAAAAAGCGAAAAGAAATTGCTGAAGAACTTGAATTTGCAAAATCACTTGGCGACCTTTCCGAAAATGCCGAATATCACGAAGCTCGCGAAGCGCAGGCAGCACTTGAAGACCGCATTTCTCAGCTCGAATCAATTCTTTCTAATGCAGAAATAGTGGCAACTCATCACAGCAGCATTGTCGAAGTAGGTTCAGTCGTTCATGTACAAAAACAGAGCGACAAAATAAAGCGTTCATATTCTATCGTAGGTTCCGAAGAAACCGACATGGCATCAGGTAAAATTTCCTTTAAATCTCCTTTGGGCAGGGCGCTTCTTGGTAAAAAGAAAGGTGAAGCGTTCAGTTTTAAAACTCCGGCAGGCGAGGTTGAATATGTTGTGGTTTCTATCGAGTAAGTCGTGCAAATCGAATAAGGCGAGCTGCAGAATCTCTTATGCGCTCTGTGCTAGAATAGGTTAAAGTTTACACGTTTTAAAAAGACGAAAGCATTATTATGTATTGGGTAGATAAAACAGCAAGCGAAATAGAGGAAAAATATAAAGACAAAATCTCAAAAAAAGAGACGCTCATTGTGCGTGATGAAAAAACCGCTTCAGGCCGTGTTCATGTCGGCTCACTTCGAGGTGTGGCAATTCATGGTCTTGTTGCAGATGTTCTTGCTGAACGTGGTGTTGCCGTAAAATATCTTTTTGAAATAAACGACTTCGACCCGATGGACGGCATTCCTACATATTTAGACCAAGAAAAATACAAACCATTTTTAGGAAAGCCATTATGCGAAATTCCGTCACCTGACGGCAAAGCCGCTAACTTTGCAGAATATTATGCATCCGAATTTTCAGATGTAATTAAAGAAATTGGCTTTACACCAGAATATTATCGTTCGTCCGATGTTTACAAAAGCGGGCGATACAACGAAACAATAAAGTTGGCTCTTCTTAATGCTGAAAAAATACGTGATATATATAAAAGAGTGTCAGGTTCAGTAAAAGAAGGTGTATGGCTGCCAATTCACGTGCGCTGCGAAAAGTGCGGTAAAATAAGCACAACATTAGCCACCGAATTTGATGGCGAGAAAGTTACTTACACATGTCGTGATTTAGACTGGACAACAGGCTGTGGCCACGCCGGTGCAACATCTCCTTTTGATGGCAACGGCAAATTTCCGTGGAAGGTAGAATGGGCAGCAAAGTTCAGTGTAATGGATGTAAGTGTTGAGGGCGGCGGCAAAGACCATTCAACCAAAGGCGGTTCGCGCGATGTGGCCGAGGCAATTTCACGCGAAGTGTTCAACCATGAGCCGTCATTTAACATTCCTTACGAATTTTTTAATGTAGGAGGAAAGAAAATGTCATCTTCGAAAGGAAAGGGCTCGTCGTCGCGTGAAGTGGCCGACCTGCTTCCACCCGAAATGCTGCGCTTGTTACTTTTGCAGAAAGAACCGCAGCGAACAATAGAATTTGTTCCAGACGGCGACACGGTGCCCATTCTTTTTGATGCATACGATAAATTTGCTCACGAATTCGTAACGGCGCCCGATTCAGACTATGCCCGAATGTTTAAGCTTATTCATCCCGAAAATATGAGGAACTCGCTTGGTGAATATCACATACCGCGCTTCTCGCAAGTTGCGTTTCTTTCTCAAATGCAGCATCTCGACATTGAAAAAGAGGCTGAACATTTAACTGGGCAACCACTTACCGATATCGACAAAAAAGAATTAGCGCGACGAATAAAGTATGCAGGCATTTGGATAAAAACATATGCACCTGAAGACTACAAATTTGAAATACAAGAAACTTTGCCTGAAATGGTGAAAGAACTTTCTGATATTCAGAAAAAGGCGTTGGCTGAAGTTCTTGCTTATGTTGAAAAAACAGAACCAGGCGCTGAGGGCACATTCGATGGCCAGGCAATGCACACCGAGCTTCACGCCATAAAAGAAAGAACAGCAATTGAGCCGCGCGAATTCTTCGAAGCAATTTACATGTGCATTCTCGCCCGAAAAAGCGGCCCGAAGGCTGGATGGTTTTTAAGTGTTATGGATAAGAATTTTCTACTTAAAAGATTGAAAGAGGCGACGACGTAGATTTTATTTGTTTTGTATAAAATTTAGAAAAGAAAAGGCCCCACAGTGAAGGTCGTGTGACCTTTCCTTGCAGGGCTTTGGTTTTTGCCAGATTTCAAGCAGCCGGAATATCTGCTGCGATAAGCGCTAACAGCTCCAGATACTTGTCGAGAAGTGCTGTACCTCCTTCAACTGCTCTCCGTCCAGCGAATTTTGCCAGATTTTTGTCAATGAAGAGTGACTCGAAGGACTTTTGCTTTTCCTCAAGTTCCTCACTAGAGAGTAAGGTGTGTTCGCTCAGAGTTTTCGCCACTTCTGTCAGCTGGAGATTTTTTCCAAGAACGTCCGAAAGGAAATGGTCTGGACGTCCCCGCATGAGATAGTTTGATTCCGCCATTTTGGCCTCCTCAAACTTTTTCAGAGTTTCCGGCTGCTTCAGGTCTAGGAACGCGGCTCTTGCAGTCGCGATCCATGCTTTTGCCTTCTTCCGTGCATCCGGCGACATTGCGTTCAGCTTCAGGCGGATTTTATCCCGCTGGGCCGAATAGAATGTGACCAGGTTGTTATTTTTGTGGAGATGCTCCTTGATGCAGGCCACGACGACGGTCTTGCCGAAATCGTAGGCTTCATTGCCCGCAAGCACAGAATCGAGACTCTTCTGTCCGTAAGTCGTGCTGCGCGCGTCGTAGTACGACATATTGAAGTCAGGCTCGGGGTAGGATTCGATCATTTTGATGGTCTTGTCCGCAATTGCTTCAGCGGCCTCATCGGTGAGGAGCTGTCCGACTGGCATCGCTGCGATTTTCGCGATGATGTCAGAAGTGCGGTTGGTAGTGCCGGCAATTGCTGTGATGAAGAGAGTGATGAATGTGATTAGTGTTGTGAGTGGTGCTTTCATGGTTTGATGGGTGCTGGATGTTTTTGTTCGGGGTTCTGAATGAAACCGGGCTTTTTATATTGGTTTTGCCACGGTCAGAAACGGCAACGCGTATGCGATTGTCGTCTCAATTCCGAGGCAAATATGAAATGAACTTAAAAGTATATTACATTACAAATGCGTATATGTCAATGATAGGCAATCCTTAATAAATAGCCTTATTTATAGCCATATTTTGAGTGAAAGTTATGCACAGTTACATGGGAAAAGGTGTTTGCATATGAGAGGTAAGTGGCATACAATGGTATATAAGTGGGAAAAAGTGGTAAATCGTAAAAGTAGGAAGAAAGTAGTGAGAAAGAGAAACGAAAAAAGGTAAGGGTTACACAATCAAAAAGAAATGCTAATCGGAGAATACACCCACACTCAAGACGATAAAAAGCGCATCTCGCTTCCTTCAAAATTCAGGAAGGAGATGGGCAAGAAAGTCGTGGTCACGCATGGCTTGGACAATTGTCTGTTCATGTACACGACCAAAGAATGGGTGAAGATTTCCGAAAAGCTCGGCAACTTGTCGATGGGTCAGGCCGACAGCAGAGGTTTCAACCGAATCATGCTGGCAGGCGCTCAGGAAATTGATGTCGACTCCATAGGTCGCATCCTCCTTCCTGAATTCCTTCGAGAGTTCGCCGGCCTTGAGGCAAAAAACAAGGTAGTGTTCGCGGGCGTTCATAGCAGGGTAGAGGTCTGGGATGAATCAAGATGGAAAGATTACAAGTCTCGAATCTTGAAGAAAGCCGACCAGCTTGCCGAAAAGCTCGGCGAGATAGGCGTCATCTAATCTAATAGACCTATTTCTACCTGAACGTTTATGCGACATACACCAGTTCTTTTAAAAGAAATAATGGAAGGTTTGAATCTCAGGCGCGAGCTTGAAGCTAAGGCCGACGCGACTAAAGGTGTTCAGAGCGGCGATTCACCTGTATACATCGACTGCAACTTAGGCGATGGCGGCCATGCAGAAGCGTTCATAAGGGCGCAGAAAGGCGATATACATGTTATAGGCTTCGATCTTGACCAAGAGGCAATAGAACGCGCTGAAGCGAACATTGCTAAAGCAGTTAAGAAAGAAGAAATTGAGTTCAACGCGAAAAAGAATTTACATCTTTTTAGGAAAAACTTCAGAACTCTTGAAAAAACCCTAACAGATGCAGACATGACGCCAACTGGCGAAAAGTTCGCAGACGCAATTCTCTTCGACCTCGGCCTTAGTTCGTTCGAAATCGATGAATCGGGCAGAGGGTTCAGCTTTCGTAAAGACGAACCGCTTTCTATGACCTTTGGCAAAAAGAGTTCTGAAAGTGGTGACGGCACCGATGGCGACCATGCATTCGACGCTAGCGACATCGTCAACACTTGGAAGGAAGAAGACATCGCGAATGTCATCTTCGCCTACGGCGAGGATAAATTTGCCAGACGCATTGCCAAAAGAATTGTAGAAGCTCGCGGTACAGCTTGGGGTGAAAACCAATTGCCAATACGAACTACTGCGCAACTGGCCGACATCGTGAAGGCAGCGTACCCGGGTAAAGCCAAGTTTGGAAAGATTCACCCAGCAACACGAACTTTTCAGGCACTACGCATTGCTGTGAACGACGAGCTCAGAGCACTTGAAGCTGCGTTGCCGCAAGCGTTCAGGTTGTTGAAGCCGGGTGGCAGGCTTGCAGTCATATCCTTCCATAGCCTTGAAGACAGAATCGTGAAGCATATGTTTAGAGCTTGGTCTGACACACATCTTGGACATTTAATTACAAAAAAACCGATCGTGCCAAGTGCTCAAGAGGTGAGCGAAAACCCACGAGCAAGAAGTGCCAAAATGCGGGTAATAGAGAAAATATGACGAAAGCAAGAACCTTACTATTTCATAATCCAAAA
>CALMYA010000066.1 GCA_937873535.1 uncultured bacterium
CAATAAAAAAAGACGTTTTGGGGAGCACATCGTAGATACGCATGCTTCCCGAGACGTCTTTTCTTATTGTTTTGTTTTTAATATGCCTCTGAATCGTTCGTATCAAAAGAATCAACCTCCTCGTCTTCTTCATCTAGGTAGTCTTCATCGGTGCTTTTCGGTGCACCAACACCATATGGGTCTAGATGTGGGTCTTCAGCAATAGCTGCTATTGGGTCAAAGCTGGCATGAGGGTCGTCATCTGTAATATCGTCATCAATTAAAGGAGCTGCGGCCGCCGGAGAAAAGTCGGGCTCAGCGCTTGTTGATGTTTCGTCGTCTAATTCTGTTTCTTTTACGTCGTCGGTCATAATGTATGTTAAATAATGTTATCTATTGGAATATATGTAACATACGCAAAAAAATATGCAACTGTGCATAACTACACGCTTATCCCTTGACAACATAATTGAAAGGGTATAAGATAGGGGTATGGCAAAAGAAACCAAGTATTCTATAAGAGATTTAAAGAAAGACTTTCCTACCGAGGAAGCGTGCTTAGATTTAGTATTTGATACCCTACACAGCCGTTCCTGCTCTTGTGGTGGCACATACAGGCAGATAAAAGGCCGTAAGCAGTACCAATGCTCTAAGTGCCGTTTTCAGATTGCCCCTACTGCTACTACGATATTCCACAAGTCGGATACACCCCTCTCGCTTTGGTATCATGCTATCTTTATCTTCTCTAACGCTAAAAGTGGTATTTCAGCTAAGGAAATGGAACGACAGCTTGGTGTAACTTACAAATGTGCTTACCGAATACTGAAACTCATAAGACAAGCTTTGAAACAAGGTAACGATAAGCTATCAGGCGACATTGAAACTGACACAGGCTACTTCGGCGGTAAGCACTACGGGGGAAAGAATAATGAACAGCTCGGTGATGTTATGAAAAGGAAAGTTGTCGTTCAGGTCGCCGCAGAGCGTGGTGGAAAGATAAAGGCTTCGGTTACAAAAGATGCTTCTGCTGACGCTATCTGGAACTTTGTACGAGAGAATATAAAAGACAACTCAACCCTTCTTACCGATGGAAGCAACCGATATAAAATGCTTAATCGTCATTATTCAATTCAGAGCGTAAACCACAGCAAGGGTGTCTACTCTAAAGACGGCGTTCATGTAAATAAGATAGAAACGTTCTTCTCGCACCTTAAAAGAAGTATACGTGGTACTTTTAAGAGCGTTTCAAAAGAGCAGATGCAGACTTACCTTGACGCTTTCGTCTTTCATTACAACAACCGACACAACGACAAGGAACGCTTTGGGGTTTTGCTTGGTGCTTTATTACACGCCGCAAAATAAGCTTTATTTTAGTGTTGTTCATGGGTAATGGTGTGTATTATTACACGTCTTATAGAGTATAGCGAGGTGTGTACAAGCTTGACTTTTCTAAGGAAAAGCCTATACTCTCACTATCGATCGGAACCGTCGCGCTTCGCGGCGGTTTCTTTATTATAGACTTATAAGGAATCTACCTCGTCGTGTTTTTGTTCTTCGGCACTGTCTTTTTTGAGCCTGTTCTTCAGGTTGTTTATTTCCAAGAAAGTTATTTTGTTATCTTTTAACAAGTCGTTGTAACGTGTAGAGAAACGGAAATCACCCCACCTGTCAGGCTTTCTTGTTGAAAAAAGAGAAACCTTACAACCCTTCTCGCACAGCTTTTCGACCAGATACTTAAAGTCTCCGTCCCCAGTAAAAATAAGGAACTCTGCATCTTTCTCTGCCAGTTCAAGGCAATCTACCGTCAATTCAACATCACAGTTAGCTTTAGGTAAACCCTTTTTGACATCAATATGCTTGTGTTTATGTTTACATTTCGGGCATTTAACATCAAAAGTTTGTGTCTTTTTATAGAACTTTGTTAATTTATCTTTTATTTTATAACCCATTTTCTCAATTTTCTCACGCTCCTTCTCGTGTTTTTCGCTTTCTATGCGTCCAGAGTACCAAAATACCTCGCTACATGACCATTTGTCGAACTTTAAGTAGTTGTAGAGCTTTTCTGCGTCAATGCTAAAATCGAGGGTTGTGGCAGTGCTTTTGGTGTTATGTACGTCTATAAACGCATACCTCTTCATACATCAAGTATACCACATTTTTCACCTTTTTCAAAGGAAAATACGGCTCAAAACAACATTATTTACGCCCAACCTAGGTATACCCTGTGAATTGTGTTGTTAAAGGGGTGTGGATTACAATAAAACAACCCATTTTTAAGCTAAATATTAAAAACGAACGCAACAAACATTAAAATAATCCAGAGAACCATAAAAACAACTATACAAACCAAAACTTTACGGGGGAGCCATTTTAGAAAACTATGTATAGCTTTGGAAATAAAGGCGAACAACATTTACCTATCCTAGCATGACTTATGTCGTTAAGGGAGAGGTGTGCATAACTATTATGCTGTTTTAAAAGGTTTTTTAAACCTCGCGGCTATGGGCGAAAAAGGTTAAGCCTGCTGCTATTGCGTCATATTCATCGTCTATCGCATTCTTCTTTATGTTTGGTACCAGAAGACGAACCATGCGTATTATTTGCTCTTTTGTACCCTTGCCGTTTCCGGTAACCGACATCTTTATTTGTAGAGGGGTAAATTCTTTTATGGTCAACTTATTTTTTTTGCATATATACAATATAGCCCCGCGCACTTCAGAGACACGCATAGCTGTTTTTTGATTGTTGCTCAAAAAAAGGTTTTCAATAGAAAGACCTATGGGTTTGTATTCGTTTATAAAATATTCAACTCTTTCGCCAACTAATAATAGTCGTTCTTCGAATGTTTGTTTTGGTGATGTTTTGAAACACTCTGAGTAAACTACGGTTTCTTTTCTGTCTTTTGCTGTGCCTGCCGCTGAGGAGTTTTTTTCAAGTATAGCTATACCTAACCTTTCATAACCTGGGTCTATTGCTAAAATTCTCATTAAAGTACGTTCGTATTTAAACTCATATTAAAACTGTAACTTTTGTTCTGGGTATTGAACGCCAACATGTGCATAGCCCGCTTCGGTAACAATTCTGCCGCGCGGAGTTCTTTCAATAAACGCTAGTTGAATAAGGTATGGTTCATTAAATTCTTCTATGGTCGCTTGGTCTTCAGACAAAGAGGCCGCAATAGTGTTAAGGCCAACGGGCCCGCCTTTATATTTTTCAACAACAATTTCGAGAATTTTTCTATCGGAATGAGTTAGACCTTTTTTGTCTATACCAAGAAGCGACAAGGCTCCGTCTACTACAGTTTTTGTAAGATTTGTTTTTTTAATTTGAGCATAGTCTCGGCAACGCTTTAATAGATAATTGGCAGTTCGTGGGGTGGCACGGCTTCGTATTGAAATTTCAACCAAAGCTGAAGGCTCAGCTTCAATTCCTAAAATTTTAGAAGACCTTTCAATAATTTGAAAGATTTCTTTTTCTGTATAAAACTCTAACCTAAAAACACCGCCAGAAAAACGCGAACGCAAGGGTGATGAAATCATGGCGATGCGCGTAGTTGCGGCAATAAGGGTAAATGGGGGAAGGTCGAGCTGAATACTGCGCGCCGACGGGCCTTTTCCTATAATAATATCTATTTGGCCAGATTCCATTGCGGGGTAAAGCACTTCTTCAACAGCTTTGTTGAGGCGGTGAATTTCATCTATAAAAAGAATATCGCCAGGTGAAAGGTTTGTAAGAATAGAGGCAAGGTCACCAACCCTTTCAATTGCTGGGCCAGAAGTTACTCTAATTTGAGCCCCAATTTCTTTGCTAATTAGGTGCGCTAGCGTGGTTTTACCGAGCCCTGGTGGGCCGTAAAATAAAAGATGCTCTGGTGGGTGGTTTCTTTCTTTTGCAGCCGTTAAAAGAATATGAAGATTGTCTTTAATATTTTGCTGGCCAATATATTCGTTAAAACGGGAAGGGCGTAGGGTTTGGTCTAGGGCTAAATCTTCAGCCTGTTCAACTTCTTGGCTGTCGTCTGAAGCGGGGCCGCTAGTATTTGGGGTTTTTGGAGGGGTGCTTGACATAAAAATTCTTTCATGCTAGAGTAGTATCAGCTGCTCTGTAGTACCTACTTGTGTACTAACTTACAAGAGCGGCTAATATTTTGGCTAGATATGCCAGAATATTAGCATAAAACAGCCCCTTAAATCTCTAAGCGATAGAAGCTCACGTTTCAATCGGTTTTGCTTAAAGGACGATCTGGTGTCCGGTTTCGGCCGGCTTCCTGGATCCATCCTCAAAGAATCATCGGGCTTTCAATCTTCGGATCGAAAGCATCGCTTAGAGATTTAAAGGGCTGTTTTTGTTTTTAAAAACAAACCGATATTTTTCAACCATCACTTTATACATACAAGAGTATGCCTCGAGGGTGGTAGTGTCAATTGACATATACACCCCACGCGTGTCGGGTAGATTTATATTATTTAAATATTTTTAAACCGTCGCGCCCCCAGCAA
>CALMYA010000067.1 GCA_937873535.1 uncultured bacterium
TGCATTTAACAGTAACACCCGCCTTGGCTTTCTGAATAAATATATCCATAAATTTTTGCCCAAGCGTATCGGCACGAAAAACGAATTGCTCGAAATAAATAGATTCGCGCGCCGATTCACAAGCATGAAGCATAGCCTCGAGGCCGTCTTCGGTGGTGGTATAAAACTTCCACGTTGTTGGGGTTGCTCGAGGAGCTGTGGTTGGCATGGATACGTCGGACATAGTGTGGTATATAATACATCATATGGCCTTCGTATTCATACTTCTCACTTTTGTTTCAACCATGCTTGGCGGCCTTGTCGCCTTAAAATGGAAAGATACGAGGCATCTCATGCTTGGGCTTACTGCGGGCGTTCTTATTGGGGTAGTGGCCTTCGATATATTTCCTGAATTATTTGAACTTGTTGCAGGTACAGGAATAGACATAAAAATGCCAATGATAGCCCTAGTTGTAGGCTTTCTTGTATTTCATATTGCAGAAAAAACGCTTCTTATCCACCATGTGCACGAAGAACATTATGGCGAACACAAGCATCCAAGCGTTGGTGTGCTTTCGGCCTTAGCACTTTCAGCCCATTCATTTTTGGACGGCGTTGGTATCGGCCTTGGTTTTCAGATTTCAAACGAAGTAGGAATTGTGGTGGCCATTGCTGTTTTAGCCCACGATTTCTCTGACGGCCTCAATACAGTTTCATTGATGCTCGCCCATAAGAATACAGACAAGAACGCCCTAAAGTTTCTTATAATTGATGCCGTAGCACCGGTTCTCGGCGGCCTTTCAACGCTCTTTTTTGTGCTATCGCCGCAATACCTAGTTCTATATCTGGGCTTTTTTGCCGGCTTCCTTCTATACATTGGTGCATCCGACATTCTGCCTGAAGCTCATAGCAAAAACTCATCCCATAAGACAATACTTATGACCATTTTAGGCGCGGCGTTTATGTTTTTTGTTTCGAGCGCTTTATAATAAAAAAGAGGCATTTCTGCTATAATGAAAGTATTATGAAATACAACAATATGATGTGGAATTCACACGGTGAGGCATACGGCGGCATGCACGGCATGATGCAAGGAGGAATGGGTACAGGTTTTGATTCAGGAATGGCATTTGGCGGAGCACATGGTTTTATAGGTATTCCTGGCATTGGGTTGCTTATGCTTCTTGGTATTGCTTGGGCGCTGGCTATTAAGGGCTACGCTCTTTGGCACGCAGCAAAGCGAAATGAATCGTGGTGGTTTTTCTTTCTTCTTATCATAAACACATTTGGTATTTTTGAGCTTGTGTACCTTATTTTTGTAGCCAAGGTCGTGTTCAACAAGAAAAAAACTGAAGGAAACGGTGGAAGCGGAAATGCTGCCGGTCATCACCACGATGCTGGTCATTCGCATGAACACAAAGCGTAACGTCTTTCTTTGGGTCCTATACGACTTTGCCAACTCGCTTGTTTCCATTGTCTTCTTCCTTTATTTTGCTCAGTGGATTGTTGTAGACCGCGGGTTGTCTGACTTGTGGTTCAATCTTACTTTTACTTTTTCTACCATTATTCTTATTTTCACTGCCCCTTTTGCCGGGGTGTTTCTTGATTCGCATTGGCGCCGCATTACGGGTTTGCGGTACAGTACAGCGCTTACGGCGGTTTTGTATGCTGGCTGTGCCTTGTTTGCCGTTTCAAATAATAATATGGGCGCGCTTATATTGTTTACACTCGGCATATATATGTATCAGCTGACGTTTACTTTTTACACGCCGCTTATTAACGACATAGCATTGCCAGAAAAGAGGGGAAGGGTTTCAGGGTACGGCATTGCTGCTAACTACTTAGGGCAGTTTGCTGGCCTTCTACTTGTTCTTCCTTTTTCAAACGGAAGCCTGCATTTCTTTAGAGGGTTTGGCGCATCAGCGCGCGCCGAGACGCTTCTTCCTTCTATTATTGTTTTTGCCGTATTGTCGCTTCCTATGCTTTTATTTTTTAAGGAAGCACATAAAGGTAATGGCTCGCCTCAGTATACTTCAAGCATTAGAAATTTGATGAAGAAAACAAAGGAGTTATTTCTGCTTCCAGGCGTTGGCTTATTTATTCTTGCTTACTTTTTCTTTAATGATGCAATTCTTACCGCTTCAAATAACTTCCCTATTTTTATGGAACAGGTATGGCATGTTTCCGACACCGTAAAAACATATATTCTTTTAGGAATTATTTTTACTTCTGCAATGGGCGGTCTCGTTTCGGGGCATATAGCCGACCGCTTTGGTCACAAAAGAACTATGCTATTTATTCTTTCGGGGTGGGTTGTTATTCTGCCGTTGGTAGGCTTTCTTCATAACTTTACGCTGTTTGTTGCCGCGGCAACACTTATGGGTTTCTGGTTCGGTTCAAATTGGGCAGTGTCTCGTTCTGTGATGTCATATCTTGCGCCCGCGCAGGGTCATAATTTGGCTTTTTCATACTTTAATTTAATTGAGCGCACATCTTCATTGGTTGGCCCAGTTGTGTGGGGTCTCATAGTGTCGAACCCAAATATGATTTCGATAGGCCCCGACAGATACAGATATGCAGTATTAGCTGTCACAGTGTTTATTGTGCTTGGTTTGTGGTGTTTGGCTAAGGTTAAAAGCGACAAATAGTCTTTATTCAAGGGAAAGTCGACTTTAGAAAGATTTTATCGTATCTTCATGTAAAGCTTCTACAATGAGGAGTATGATTTTCCGCGAAAACAATTATGCTTTTATTGACAGCCAAAATGTTCACCTAAGCACCAAAAGGTACGAAATGCGTATAGATTGGTATAAATTCAGGGTGTATTTAAAGGAGCACTATTCGGTAACTTTCGCTTATGTATTTATAGGCTACATAGAGGGAAATAATGATTTATATAAAAAATTGCAAGAGGCCGGTTTCGTGTGTGTTTTTAAGCCTGTATTGAAGTATAAAGGCGGGGTCCTAAAAGGTAATGTAGACGCTGAACTTGTCTTGCATACCATGATTCAGTATAAGAAGTTTGATAAAGCTGTACTTGTGACAGGTGACGGCGATTTTCACTGTTTGATACAATACCTTATAAATAATAACAAACTCAAAACCGTCCTTGTTCCTGATAGATACAGGTACTCAGCTCTTATTAAGATGTCGGCAGGTAAGAATATAAGCTTTATGAACGATTTAGGGCCAAAGATCAGTATTGATGATTAAAGTGAAATGTATAAAAATAAAAAGAACCCATTAAGGACAGAACCTTAACGGGGGCTTTTCGTCGAGATAATTGAAGTATAGCTGCAAACAAAAAATAGTCAACTGTACAAAATTATTCGATCATGTTTTTATTTTAAACAATAAAACCCGGTAAGCGCTTTCTATGTGCCACGTCTATATATCCTGTAAGGTCAGGTATTTTAATCATAATCAAAAACTAATATGGTAACTATTGTAAACACTCCCGGTTCAGGCAGCGAAGATTCTGGTGCAGGTACAGCGGCATTAATAATTGTGGTTGTTGTTCTGGTACTCGTAGCACTCTTTGTGTGGCCAGGCTTCGTACTTAACAGGGGAAACAACGCTCCTGCTGATACAGGCACTAACATTAATGTAACTATCCCAACACCAACTTCAGCTAACTCTGGTGCTGCAGGAGCAGGTTCTACGAATTACTAAACAAAATTAAGTCTTTTCTAAGTAAGAAAAAACAAAA
>CALMYA010000068.1 GCA_937873535.1 uncultured bacterium
TTCCGATCTCAGAGGAACTTGACCTTCGAGTACCAATAGCCGTAAGCGACGTAGCCGCCGGGGAGACGGTTTTCTGGAAACCAGGTGAATGTCTGAGGATCAAGATACTCTCCGGTGGCGAAGTGATACACCGCCATAGCAAGGCCGTAGCCGCGAAGCTCCAGAAAGAGTTTCTTGGTGCCCTGCAACTGGTTAGCCGACATGTTCATCGTGTCTTTGTCTGGCTCGGCTGAGTTATTAATGAAGTGAAGCGTCGGCACTTTGCCTGCTTCTGAACCTTTATACTTCATCACGTCTGTTTCCTCATACACGCCGAGCTTAAGAGCCTTGAAGCATTTATCGACCATGTCACGATTCGTCATGCTGCCCGGGTCGAAAACCGGTATAACACTTTTCCATTTCTGCGGAAGTTCCGCCGGGATGGCAAAACGCTCGCGCAGATTGATGGCCACGCCCATATGCTTCAAGGTGAACGCTTCCGTTTGCTTGAGCCACCAGTCGAGAGTCTGTTCCTCTTTCAGGGTTGTGATAACAGGAGGATCTATAACGGCTGGCTGCAGGATAAACCCGCGGCAGATTGCCGGGGCGACCTGATCTTTGTTTTGAAGGAAGTGTTTTTCGACATCTTCCGGCAAGTTTGCTGCGTAAACCTGCCCAGCAATTAGCAAGGCGAGGTCATGAGTTGATTTTCTGATTGTGGGTTCCGTAGGCATACGGGTTCCTTTCTTGTTTTGTGGTTTGCTATTTTCAAAAGCTTTGTGCTCTGCCAAAAAAGCCGCACTCCGCTGTACTAACTTACAGCAGTATTATATCACGCTATATATAGCTGTGTCAAATCGCATACGAGCCTTCATTTGAGCCTTGCTATTAATTTTTATTTCACTAATTTATGCAACTCTTCCTGGTTCTCCCGCATCACCTCCATCACCGCTTCCATTTGCGGCCTGCCCTGCTTCATTCTTTTATCTACCTCAACGGCAATGTTCTGAAAAAACTGTGGGTTCTTTGTTATGAGTTCAAGCATTTTTTCTTGCTCGGCTTCAGGCACGCCCTTCATTTGGCGTTTGAGCATCTGCTTCATCAACATGTCTTGGAAAAATGCCATAAAAATAGTAAATACAGTTAAACAATTGTTAGAGCGTTTACTTTATCAAAAGAGATGGGCCGACGCAATCGCAAATATGTTACACTAATTCTATAACACATGTCTGCCAGCCTACTTACGCACAATACGCTCTATTTAATCGGTATTCTTCTTAATATAGGGGTTATTTTGCTTGTTATTCTAATTTCACGCAAAAATCTTACATCTACTGTTGTCACATTTATTTTGATGAGCATATCGGTGACAGTGTTTCAAGTTTCTAATCTTATAGGTCTTAATGCCACAAGCGGCATAGAATCGAAAAACACTTTAATGTTCAGTCTTTCAACTATATTCATAGGAATATTTCTGACACATTGGTTTTTGGCTTTAACCGGAAAGGTAAAAAAACGTTTATGGCCGCTAATATTTATTTATGCCACCGGTTTATGCCTTGTAGCTTTTTTTATGATAAACCCAAACAGTTATCTTTTAGTATCAATACCAAAGCTCTACTTTCCTTTCTTTTATAACCCCGGGGCATTATATGTTCTAGACCCTATTTGGTTCATGCTCACCGGCCTCTACTTCTTTTATGAATCAAACGCATCTTACAAAAATGAAACTAACCCCATAGAAAAAAACAGGCTCAAATACGCCCTTATTTCAGTAATTTATGGCTTTATTATAGGAAGTACCGCATATCTTCCGCTATTTGATATACCCTTCGACCCTATGTGGTCTGCCCTTTTTGGCCTGTACACCATCCCTCTCGCTTATGCCATTGTTCGATACGAACTTCTCGATATTCGTGTATTCGCAAAACGCGCCTTTGTATATTTAGTTACAATGATATGCCTTGGCGTGGTTATTGGCATAACTAATTTTATTGGAAATTATATTCTTAAGGTTCAACCCGACTTTCCTTCATGGATAATGCCAGCAATTCTTGCCATTCTCATTGGTGAAGGTGGTATATATTTGTGGAGTAAAGCTCGACAAGAAGACCGATCAAAATACGAATTCGTTGACCTAGTTACCCATAAATTCCGCGGCCCTCTCACTCAAATTAAATGGGCGACCGACCTTATATCCTCAGAATCAAGTGCCGCAGGCGCTGTGTCAGAAAACAGCAAAACTGCCATAGAGACAATTCAACAAGCCACTTCAAAAATGACAGAGCTCACAAACGCACTTGTTGCCGTCGATGACACCGATTCTAAAAAATACACGTACGCATACAAAACATTCGACCTTCTGGCTGTTGTAAACAATGTGGTCAAAGAATATAGCCCTCGCTATATGCAAAAGAAAATAGACATAGGAATTTATGCTACAGGTGTCGACACTACTGCATATGGCGACCCCGAAAAAATGAAATTTGCCGTCGACATACTTGTAAACAACGCACTAATATATACGCCGCAAGGTGGCAGAGTTTCAATACGTTTCTGGCAACGAGGTACATATCTTGAAATGATAATAAACGACACCGGCATTGGTATCCCAGATGATGCTGCACCATTTATGTTTACCAAATTCTACCGTGCCGAAAACGCCCAGCGCGCAACAGTAGATGGTACCGGCATTGGCCTTTATTTAGCTAATGAAATTGTTAAAAGAAACGGCGGTACACTCTCTTACTTCTCGCAAGGTCCTACAAAAGGAGCGACGTTTGTGATTCATCTTCCTGTTAAAATTTAATTAACAGATTTAAAAGAAACAGTTGATGATGAATTTATACGAGTATCTTCAGGTCCAGCAGGCGGCGTTCCGCTAGAAGTATTACATAAAGATACCATTTGATTTCGAGCAGCAAAAACCCAGAGCGCTATAAAAACAACCATCAAAATTACAGACCAAAATATTAACTTTTTAAATCTTTTAGTCTTTAAGTGGTCACCTTTATATAGTGATCTGATGAGCTCAATAACTCCAGCTAATGCGACAAATATTGTAAGCCATATCAGGTATGGCATTATGGCAAAAAAAAGATCTGCAACATTTATTTTACCTATTTGACCTAGTGAAAAAACGAGTGTCGGGGCCGCTGCGCATAAAAGAGTATTAGATGACTTCATGTTTTATATATAATACCATACACCTACAATGTCTTCATTTCAGACCCGTCTTTATATATGACTAGCTTAGGCTTCATCGCCTTAACCTTCTTAACGTAATTCCAGCCTGCTGTAATTTGCCCTATTCCTATTGAATGACTCATATCGCCGCGCATAACCGTCTCAAATATGGTCTGGTACGCGTCTTTTGCCCCGTGGCGGGCCGTTACGAGACATATTGATGAACCATTAGCCTGTGCCGAGAAATTACCGCCCGATGCTGCCGAAGTTGCACCAAGTGCGCTGCCGTTTGAATGGAAACAAATTTCTACAAGATCTTGAGACAAGCCCTTGCCCACTGAAATAATGACCTTGAGCCCGTTCCACCGTTTTGAAAGTTCATTTCCTTTACCTTTTTTATTTTTCGGAAAAGCTATGATGTTCTCAGTTTTAAAATATGTTTCAGTTTTACTGTTCGCCAGAACTCCAGGTTCTTTTCTGAAAGACTCATACTGCCCGAACGCAGCCTTTTGCGGTTTAATAAAAGACACAGCTTCGGAACGTATCTCTCTGTAATTTTTGCGGGCGGCATACGGCGCGGCAAGAACCGTGCCGAGCATGTGCATAATGTGATTCTGCCCCACGTCATTCAAGGCGCCTACATGGTCGTAAAAACTGCCTCGGCCCGCCATGGTGCCTCTTTCATGAAATTTTATTTCAAGATAATTCATGCCGGCCGCGTTCATATGCGAAAGCTGACCTTTCTTTCCCGCTGCTTCCATGTCTATAAGCTCTTCTTTGGCCGCGTAATGATCGACGCGGTATATTTGATTTTCAGACACTGCGGAAAGCAGCAGCCCGTTGAGCTTTTTTGCAGACAGCGCATCTTTGCCGAACGGCTTTTCTATGGCCACAACTGTTCCGTTATTTTTCTTAAGTATTTTCGCCGCAATAAGTTTTTTAATGACGAAAACCTGGTGCGCTGGCGGCAGCGACATATATATGAGTGTGGAGGGTTTCTTGCTGCCTTTGCTTCCCTTTTTTGCAGTGCCGAGCAGAGCTGCTAACTTTACATAGCCGGCATCAGCATCAAGTTCCGATTCAACATAATTCCACTCCTGCGAAAATATTTCTACATCGACACTGGCAGGCGCGTGTTCCCGTATAAACGCAGAAAAGCCCGCTTCATTAAAGGGCCTTCTTCCAAAACCAATAAACTTCGTGCCTTTTGGCAGGTTCTTGTTTTCCCATGCACGCGCCAGCGCAGGAATTATTCTGCGGCGCGCAAGGTCGCCAGTTATTCCGAATACCACAATGTCAGGCATGAGGAGAAGTATAGCAAATCTTCTCTATTACCCCATCGTCGGGTTACCGTTCAAAGGAGGGGTTGTTGTGGCTGCAGGTACAACAGGAACTGTTTCGGGCACCGTGCTAGTTGCCGCACCCTTAACTTCGCCTTTCACTTCACTGTCTTGGTCGGGCTTGGCGCCGGCGAGAGCCTCGTTTACAACCTGCTTAAGCTCGTTTTGGTCTTCAAGGTTCATATCAGCGTGAATGAGAGCCTGCACATCGCTTAATATTTGCTCAACATGTTGCAGTGCTGTAAGTGCTTCAGGGTATACAAACATATTCATACTCTTCGTTGCCACGCTTATGTATTTAGCCGCTTCTGAAAAATAAAGGAATGAGGTTGACGCGGTTGAGGTGCTAACATTCGAAGTTGTCAAAAGTTTTTGCGTTTCTGTAAAATCGGCCTGAACTTCGTGAAGGCTATTTTCTATTTTTTCACGGTTGTTGGCGTCGGCACGGAACTCTCGTGCAGCAAAGCCTACGCGGGCCACAGTAGTTGTAGCAAGTTCACCTTTAACAGTAACGAGCAATGAACCAATTGTACTGGTTGAATTTGTAGAAGATGAAGCAATTGATTCGTCGGCAGAAAGCTTCGCCAATATAAGCGCATGCGTTTTAAGAGATGACTCGAAGTTTACTGTTACTGCCTGAGCGCTTTTAAGATTATTTGTTGAAACAAGCGACGCAACCTGATTTTTAATTTCACCGGCATTCTTCATTATTTGCTGTTCGAGAATTTGCTTAGTGTCGTCGTTTAACTGGCCTCGCTTCGAAAGAATAACAGCTTCTTTCAGGCGCTGGTTGGCTGCGTCGGAAGCAACTTTAGCTTTGGCTTCAGGAGTGAATGCCGTAAGGGCTTGGAGCTGCTCGTTAACGTTTATCTTAAGAGGGTACAAAGATTCGCCGGGCAATGAATTTTCTGCGGCGATAGATGTGCCGCCAGTTGTAAGTAAAATTGCCACGAGAACAAGCGTTGGCATGAACTTTCTTTCCATTATATATACGTTCCAAATGTTCACCCATGTGCTCTTTACGGGCTTCTTCGCCGCAGGTGTTGAAACATGCATTGAAATTCGCGCGGCTTCGCTCGCTTCAATAACCGAAAGAGCCCGGCTGTATATGTCGGATTTTTCTTTTGATGACATCCGTATGCCCTTCAAATCTGATATTAAATTTTCCAGTTTTTTGTTAATCATTTTTTTCAAACAATTCCTGAAGTTCCTTCAATGCCCGGTGAATTTTCACGGATACTGTGTTTTCTCTTTCGTTCATTATTTCTGCTATCTCTTTGACGGAAAGGCCTTCAACGTAGCGCATAAGCATGATCTCGCGGTCTTCGCTGTCGATTTTATTTAACAGCTCTAGTGCAAGAGCGCTGTCGATACTAAGCAGCATTTTCTTATGACCCTCGGTATCTGCAGGGTCATAGCCGTCTTCGGCTAGGCTATCGAGCGACAATGTTTTATGCTTCCTGTATTGATCGACAATGGCGTTTGTGGCGATTTTATATAGGAAAGCCTTGGTGTTTTCCACCTCGCCATCGGCTGCAATATACTCCCAGAACCTTATAAAGGTGTCTTGTACCACGTCTTTAGCCTTTTCTCTGTCAGAGAGCTTAAAATATGAGTATCTAAAGAGGACATCGGCAAATTCCTCATAAATTGAGTGAAAATATGCCTTCAAATCTGCGTGTTGTACTCGTTTAGACATAAGTAAGACGGCAAAAACTAGCCTTTATTACACCGTAGTCTATAATAGTAGCATATGGGTCATCAAAAGGTAACGCAAAAGGCAGCGGCGGGCCGCAACATGCGTAGTAGCGGGCAAAGCCAAGGCAGGCCTTCAGGCAAGCTCGTGGCCGGCGCATTTGGTCTATTTGCCCTATTGGGGCTTACAGTATTCGGCAGCACAGCCTATTTGGCAGCAAACGGCATCGACCCTGTCGAATTTTATTCGAATATGGCCAACCCGTACATGAGGTTCGTTAAAATAGACGCAGGCCAGCGCCGTGAACAAACGGCCGAAGCATTTGCTAAGGTTTTATCTTGGAGCGACGCCGATGTAAAAAACTTTCTTGATGCAGCACCCAAAGACGTGCGTGGTTCACTCGACGGCTACTACCTTCCCGGCACATATTGGGTTAGGCTCGGCGCTTCTGGCGGCGAAGTGGCAAGGCAAATGCTCGACGCCTTCAATGCAAAAGTATCCGACCAAGTTCTTGGCGTCGGCGATATGCAGAAGTTAAAAGGCCAAATTGGCTCTAACGGAAAAATTAATTTAGACACCGCAGTGCGCATCGCTTCAATTATTCAGCGCGAAGCAGCGGGCCGAAAAGACATGAATTTAATATCAGGCGTAATTTGGAATAGACTTTTTAAAGGAATGACCCTCGACATGGACGCAACACTTCAATACGCCAAAGGTAATTCAGACAATTGGTGGCCGCAGGTTAAGAGTAAAGATAAAAATATAAAATCTGCTTTTAATACATACAAGAACAAAGGCCTACCCCCTACCGCCATTGCCAACCCCAGCATCGACGCAATTAAAGCCGCTCTTAACCCAGTAAAAACCGACTGCCTCTTTTATCTTCACGACAATAACCGCGGCATTCATTGCACAGCAACGTACGCGGCGCATCAGGTTAATATTCAACGGTATCTAGTGGGTCAAAAATAAATACTGGCATGTTTTAGGAGCACGGATATTTTTCTGCTGAAAAATTCCTCGTGCTCGCTGCAGCTCGCAAGTCTCCTAAAACATGCCAGTATTTATTTTTGTACACTTAGCGGCACTTTCACCATGTAAATAATGTTGCAGTGCGACTCGTCAGCAGACGAGAACGCGTGGGAGAAGCAGAGAGTATTTCTATTTGTTATTTCGTATCCGTATTGTGCGCTTTTGTATCCACCTCGTAGCTTGTGTTTTGCGCTTCAAAGAAGTTCACAAGTTCATATACGTCGGTTGCTGTGGCCATCCATTTAGCCGGGTTAGCTACATTGTAGTGCTTTTCGAGGCCAAGTTCTTCAAGGCGCCTGTCAGCCACGTATTTCACGTACTGGTTTACGTAGTCAGCATTGAGGCCGAGAATACCGTTCGGGAAGAGGTCGTTGTTGTATGCGACTTCTTTTTCGACGCCTTCGACTATAATTTGCTTAATTTCAGCTGCGAATTCAGGAGTAAGAAGGTCGTCTGAATTTTCTTCTAGAATTGTATGAATAAGATTGATGCCGAACTTAAGGTGTAAACTTTCATCGCGAAGCACCCAGTTAATCATTGAAGCAAAGTTTCTAAGCTGATTTCGCTGACGGAAAGACAAAACCACCATGAAGCCGCTGTAAAACCAGATTCCTTCCATCACGATGTTTGTGGCTACAAGATTTCGCACGAAGTCTTTCTTCCCTTCTACTGTTTCAATATCAAGACTCTGCTCTGTCATTCTCTTTAAATATTTTTCAATATATGCTTCCTTGGCTATCATTGATTCAGTTTCAAGGTGATTTTTGTAGACTTTTTCTTTATTGAAAGGAAACGTTTCAAGCACGTATTCGAACGAAACACAGTGGTTCGCTTCTTCCCACATCCACTTCGCCATATACAAATGCGCTTCCGGAGATTTTATGTATGGATAAATACCGAGCGCGATAGAACGGTTGACGATGAGCTCGCCCGGGTTAAAGAACGACATAACAAACTCAACAGCGTGCCGCTCGTCTTCTGTCATTTTCGCCCAATCTTGCAAATCTTCTTTAAGCGCAATCTCGTGAGGAAACCATGTGTTTCGTACTCCCTGGCTGTATAGCTCGTATGCCCATTTGTATTTGATTGGGTGGAGCGTTGTATCTGTCGGTGATGGTTTTCCTACTATTGACATTGTATTGGTAAATTAAAATAAATAAATTTTGCGTTTTTGTCTGCTTTTATTGACCGCGTATGCGCTAGTTTGCAATAAACACGGCGGACAAGAGTACAGATGCATATATACTTCTGTACTCTTGTGTGATGTTTATTGACAACTATCACAGACAAGACCTTCTTGTGGATCTAGATCAAAATCTGCGGCAGTAACAACTCTAGTTTTAACAACAGGAGCGGCTTCTACTTTCGGCTCTGCAGCAGGTGCCGCCTCAGCAACAATGTCTGAAGTAGCCTCTTCGTTGCCGTTCTGGTATTTATCGCCGCTTTCGCTTCCTGCAACGGCGCTCTCGTTGGGTTCTGTACCAATAATTGCATCTGTGTGCATATCTGCGTTCGTGCCTGTGTCGCCTTCAATTTTACCTACTTGTGCCTGTATGTCTACCGTTATGGAAGATTTTTCTGGGTTTACCTCGGCTGATGCCTGAACTGAAGCAAAACCTCCTGCTGCAGAGCTGCTACGAATGTTAGCAAAGCCCTTTCGACCCATCTTTTCAGCCTTGTTTACAGTAACTGTGCTTTGTTCGGCGTTGTGCTGAGGCTTCATGTGAAGATAATACGTTGCCTTAAGACCCTTCTTCCATGCCGTACTATATATATGCATGAGCTGGTTTATGTCTCGAGTAGAAAGGTACATGTTTCGTGATAGCGACTGGTCGACCCATTTCTGCGCGCGCGCCGCAATTTCGATAACCGCGTACGGAGAAACCGAGAATGATGTTTTGTATACCGCCTTAACACTGTCTGGAATACCTTCAATGTCTTGAATGTCGCCGTGCTCTTCAATAATTCGGTTCTTGACCTTTTCCCACAAATTGAGCTTCTCGAGTTCTATAACAAGGTTATGGTTGATGTCTAGATATTTTCCTGAAAACTTATTTCGAGAAAATGCTTGAGCGAAGCGCGCGTCTATACCAGGAACCGTGCCACCGAGAAGGCCAATATTTGCGTTTGGCGCAACTGCAAGGAGTGTAGCGTTTCGTATTCCCTTCTTCACTTTTGCGCGAAGACCTTCCCAATCGAGATCGTTGTATCGCTCTTTACTAACCAAAATTTCTTCGCCTCGTTCTTTTTCAAGAATAGAAAGTGTATCGATTGGCACAAAACCCTTAGACCACATTGAACCTTCGAAGTGAGTATACGAACCACGAACTTCGGCAAGCTTAGTACTTTCGTCGATAGCCATATAACTTATGAATTCAAATATTTTGTCGGCAAGAATATATGACTCTTCGCTGTCGTATGGGTAGCCGAGTTTTTCTACGAGGTCGGCAAAACCCATCACTCCAAGACCCACTGCGCGGTTTTCGCTGTCTGACTTTGCAGCTTCAGGCACAGGTGGTTTATTAATATCAATAAGGTTATCGAGATGTCTTACCGCAACACGCACAGTTTTTTCAAGCTCGTTGAAGTCAATTTCTTTTACAATAGTTTTGTTTCCGCTAAGGTCACTAACTTCTCTTTCTACAAGATGAGAAACAATGTTAAGTGACGCAAGGTTACAAACAGCAATATTCTCTTTGTCTTGAGGAAGGCAAATTTCTGTACAAAGGTTCGACATGTGTATCGTGCCGGTATTGTTGTTAATAGCACGTACATTAATTGTGTCTTTCCATGTCAGCCATGGGTGTGAAGTAGTTTGAAGGGATACAAGCATATTTCGGTAAAGCTCTTCGGCAGGCATTTTTCGGAACATCTTAATTTTGCCCGCTTCAGCCATCTCTATATATTCGGTATATCGCTTAGTGAAGGCTGTTCCGTAAAGCTCGTTTAAATCGGCCGTTTCTTTAGGGTCGAAGAGATACCACATTTCGCTTCGCTCTACCCTTTTCATGAATTCGTCTGAAATATATGCCGCTGTGTTCGCTGTTCTCATGCGAACATAGTCGTCGCCGGCGTTGTGCCTCCATTGTATGTATTCAGGAAAGTCGAAATGCCAATTTTCCATGTAAAAACAAAGTGCGCCTTTCTTCTTTCCGCCTCGCACAATTGCATGAACGGCAGTATCCATAATTTTAGCGAACGGTGTTGGGCCGCTTGATGCAGTGTTTGTAGAAGAAAGAATAGAACCAGTAGCTCGAAGTTTTGTAATTGAAACACCGAGGCCTCCAGTTCCTTTAGAAATGAGCATGACATCCGAAACTGACTTCGCGATGTGTTCCATGCTGTCATGCACTTCGAGAAGGTAGCAGTTTGAAAGCGCAGGGCGCGGAGTTCCGGAAGTTACATTTGTAGAACCGCCAGCAAAATATTTGAACTTCGACATTCGCTCGTACATAAGTATTGCAGCGTCGGTAGGATTTTTTTCGTGATATGAAAGACCCATGCACACGCGCATGAAAAAGAATTGAGGTGTTTCAAGCGGCTTCTGCTCGGAACCTTTAATAGCGTAGCGGTGAAGATACGTTGAAAGGCCAGAATATGTAAAAAGTTCGTCGCGTGAAATATCGAGCGCCTCAGAAAGTTTATCGAGGTCAAACAATTTTTCCATGTCTGGGTGTAAAAGTTTTTCTGCTACCGCTTTTTTGATGTAACCAGGAAAAGCTTCTTTGTGGCTTTCCGACTGTTCTTCAAAATCTTTATCGTACTTACCTACTGCACGACGATACACTGTCTTAAGAAGGAGTCTTGTGGCAATTTTATCGTACCGAATGTCATCCTGAACGTTTTGGAGGGCCGCGTTCACAGTCGCCTGATCGAGTTCATCGGTGCTGATGCCATCATAAAGCGTCAGCTGAGTCTCGCTGGCGATTTGCGTAACATAACTAGCGACGTTCGCAAAACCAGCGCATGCTTTTTCGATAGACTGGTTAATTTTATCGGCGTTGAACGGTTCGCGTGTACCGTCCTGTTTTGTGACTGTGATGTTCATGTACTGTTTTCTTTTAACTTTATATTTTCTTGATAAAATTCGGTAGCCGCCGCGAGAGCACAGGTGCCCTCTTTATATATTGCCTACTTGTGGCATTGATTTTACACCCAAAGCGGCTTACCACTTGTGGATAAGGTGCAAATTTTTCACTTCAGCATAGATTTTATTCGAGCACAATATCCCCGCCCTAAAGCGACCAATTTTAGAAGTTTTTTAGAGAGTTTTTAGAGGTTTTTAGCTGGCGACCAAGAGATTATTGGTCTTTTTACTTCATAACCACATCCTTGAGATTTACGCTGTCGGTAAATTCGTTGTCTTCGAGCCACTTGACGCTAACACCATAAAAAACAGCAATTGAAAGTAGAAAACTAATGACGCTAGAGGCGCTAAGCGGGCTGAGAGTCACCCAATCTATTATTATTTTAAGAATTGCTATAGAAATGAGGGCGTACCTTATTACAGCTTCTTTTTTGCTTATTACATAGCGGTCGGTAATAAATTTTATGGAATACATCGTGGCCGGAAAAAGGAAAAATGGCAAAATAACAAGCGAGCTTAGCAGAAAAATATATATTTTTGCTGTTTCAGTATCAAAATTAAAGACAACAAGCACCAAACCGGCTAAAAAAAATAATTAGAAAAGAAAATATTCCGGCTGTCACATACGATGTGAGCACATGCGTCACTCCGACATACCACTGTTGTGCGTTGCGCCTATCCATACAGTTATTTATTTATGTACAATTATTATATCATACAAAAAACTCACAAACACGGCAACCAAACTTATGACCGCGACTTACTAAAATACAAATAAATTACAATGCTCAGTAATGCAGCGAAGAAACACCATATTGAAACAAGTGCCTCTGAATAAAATACGTATGCAATAGCAAAAGAAGCAAGTATTAATAAGCCAAGTATATTCACTACTTTTTTACTTGAAACAAAGCAGCTGAAACTTGTTGCTAAAGGGTACAAAGCTGCAAGCACAAAATGGTACGGTGATGTCTCGCGATAGACAATGCATCTGTTTAAAACTTCTGAAGTAACAGGCGCAACTGCCATAAAGTATAAAAAGTAAGAACCTACAAATAGCCCAATTGCTTCGAACACAAATAGTATTTTTTTACGCCGTTTGGCAGTTTCAATAAGAATGAGTGCAGCTGGCAAAAAAATTGGCCACCACACATTTGAAAAAATATAAGAGAACTGCGTGGCAAAGTAATTAAGCGCTGTATTATGCCAGTCGAACGAAAGCCATACAAACCCTTCAACTAATTGCTGCAGGCCGAATATAAGCGGAATTGCTGCAAATGGCACCTCAGAGCGCTTCTTTGTTTTCTTAATTGTAGCTATGCCGATTGCCGACAACGATACACCGGCTACAAAACTGGCAGTTGCAGAAAAACACATATACTAATTTGAAGAAGTCCACTGATTTGGAGTCCAAACATATGGTGTCCATGAGTAGTAAGGTGTCCAGTAATTCTGCGTCCAAGTAACAGCATCCTGGGTTTTCCAATTATATTGAAACCAATATGAACCACCGTAGTTATCGTAGCAATCTGCCGCAGTTATGTCTGATGTGCCGTTATTACAATCACCATAGCTAGAACAACTGTTTTCATCATGACTGCCACCACTGCACCAGCTGCTACCTTCTGAAACAGGGCACCCGCCTTGGTCTGTAAATGAGCCGTTACTGCAATAACCGTAGTATACGCAAGTGGTTGCATTAGTATAACCTCCGGCGCTGCATGTACCGCCCAAGTCTTCGGTGCAATAGCTAGAAGTAACATTTGACGAACCATTACTGCAATTTCCTGCAGAAGTACAGTCGCCGCCTTCTGTATAAGTTGCTTCGCTACATGAACCGTGACCTTCGCAAGTACCCTGATCTGTATTGTCGTATTGATGATCTGGATCACATGTTCCGCCACCATCATCATTTTCATGGCAAACACCATTTACACAATGAGTAGACAGGCACTCTTCATTAGCAGTACACGATTCACCATTTCCAAGTAATTGCGGAGAGCACACACTAGAGGCGCAGTTAGAAGACTGACAGTCGGCATTGATTGTGCATGAACCACCGTTTGCTACTAAATTACTGTTAGTTATTACAGTTTCATCGCCAGTGCTTATTCCAAGGATGACATCAGCAATTAAGCCGTCGTCAGGTGTCGGGCCACCTCCGCATAAAGTAGAAGAGCTGTATGGGTTTATAACTGGGTATGTGTCAGCATCGCCATAGCCAGGGGCGCTGTTGGTTGCGGTACAAATTTCAACAAGTTTTGCCCTGTTTAGTTCTGAATGCCTTGTAACTATAAAACCTACATGCTTGTTGGCCGCTTCGCTTGAACCTGTCGATACATTTTTATATTTCTGCCACGTATACGCCCACACTGCCACACTATCTCCGTCTGTCCAGGCTTTGTAACAATATGTATCAGCATCATCATGGGGGTCTGCAGGAACGGCACTTAAATCACCATCTGCAACAAGAGCGCTGGCCATTGTGTCGAAGTTTGAGCAAGCGGTATTTGTGTGATTTCCTGCAGCATAAGCTGGGCGTGAAGCAAACGACAGCAAACCAGAAACAAAAGTTAAAGCCTTATTTTCATTTGCCGCAAAATAATTTTTAGAAGCGCCGTTCGTTGCCACTGCCGGGTATGCTCCATTATGTTTCGTTGCGTAAATTTCAAAAGCATTTTTAAGCTGAGTCATGTCTTGCAAACGCTTTGAATCGTCGGCTTTTTGCCTTGATGCAGCCAAGCTCGCCATAACAACAGCCGCCAAAACACCAATAATTGCAATTACAACAAGAAGCTCAATAAGTGTAAAACCTTTTTGTTTTGCGCTGAGGTAGCGGGTATTGCCGATGTTACGGCTAACGTGATGTCGGTTATGCATATTTTTATTTGAAATGAATTTGAACGACATGCGGAGGCGTAACTGCTTGTCTAAAATAATATGCTGCAACTAAAAGTAGTATACAGCCTAGTACCAATGCAATTTTTTGTGCATGTTTTTCGTTATTTGCTATACCAGCAACCATAAACATTCTGAAAAGAAACGGTGTTTTTTGATGTTTTGACATAAAATCTTTTGCTAAATCGCTGCGATATGTGCCTTTTATATCTGTATTGCCGTCATCGAATTGGATATCTGAACTCATGGCGTAAGTATATAACAACATCAAATATACGTGAAGGGCACACACCCACTAACTCGAACCTAGTGCCCAGCAAGCATGTTATTTATGACGTTTCTGGTTATCTGACCAAAATATCCGACCGCAGGCTTAATATTATTTTTTTTCTGAAACTTTATAAGCGCTTCACGCGTAGCTGGGCCGAAATACATTGTTTCGTTACCTGGCGAGCCGTTTCCCTTATAAGAAACAACAAAACCATGGGTATTCAAAAATTGCTGAAGCATTTTTACATCAACTTCTTTCTTGCCAATATTCGAATTTTTTAGAAAGTACTGCGCACCTCCATTATTTACATTATTGTTCGAAGCCTTATTAGTTCCGCCAACGCCTAATTGAAGACTGCTTATGCCTGAACCTACTGTTGGTGTGCAAATGTACCCAGCCGGGCACAAAGGGTTGCTTGCTGAATTATTTGCAGAGTTATTCGCATAAATAATACCAGCTGATGGGCTACTGCCGCCTCCTCCCCCGCCTCCCCCAGAACCATTCTCATAATGAGTTTCTGGAGCAGCAGCTGAAGCCGCTGTAGTAAATGTTGCGTCTGTTGAAGTCGAAATATTTCCGGAAGCATCTACCGCCAAAATTCGATAATGATATACGGTAGAAGCAGAAAGGCCAGAAATAGATACTGCGTGGGTTGTTGTGCCCGTTGACGAAGCGACACTTCCATACGAAGTGGTAAGACCGTATGAAGCTGAAGATGACGCAGCTTCATCGGTGTTCCATGTGATACTTGCCGTAGATGCAGTTGTTGATGTAGCGGCAGAAGAAATAATTGGAACAAAAGTATCGGGCACTCCAACAAAAGAGCCTCCGTTCAAAACGGTAAATGTGGTGGTGGCATTATAAGTTGCACCGGTTGCATCTACTAATGCCCCATTCGCTGTAACTACCCAAGGGCCGTTACTCACAAAGTCTCGGGTAATTGTTGTACTAGCTGTGTACATTCGAGTTTGCGTTCCGGATACAATACTTATGTTCTCACTTAGATCTTCATAAAATGTGGCATTTCCTGTTACTGTCGCTCTATTAATTGTAGAGTCGTAAAAAGTTGCGTTTCCTTGTACTTCACCTTTATTGTATGAAGTACTATAAAAGGTAGCATTGCCGGTAATTATGCCCGGCGCTGAACCAGTTATAAGACCTGTCTGCCTGTTGGAACTAGAATTATAAAAAGTGGCGCTGCCATTCACTGTTCCAAAGTTTTTACTGGAATTAGTAAATATATATGTGGTTATGGTATTTCCTAATACATCTTTAGCTGTACCTAGTACCGTTCCCCATATAGATGTGCCAGTTAAAACCAAAGTACTACTCGTAGCATTGGTAAAAGTTGCATTACCAGAAATAGTTCCGCGGCCAAGCACGGTACTATTTATTGTGGCATTTCCGGATACTATACCGCCGTTGTTACTTGTATCGTTAAACGTAGCGTCACCACCAACCGTTCCAGACTGAAATGCAAACGAACTAAATACGTTAAACGAAGAACCATTAAATGTAGAACTACCCGTTACCGCACCATTATTTTGAGTGCTGTTATTAAAAGTAGCATCACCGGTTATTGTATAACCTAAACGATTACTAGATGTATTATTAAAAGTAACATTTCCGGTAATAGCTGCTTGGTTACGAGCTGAACCATAAAAAGTAACAGCGCCAGTAGTAGTGGCATTTAGCGCCGCAGAGGCAGATGAAGTGGCAATAATTCCAGTAGAGGTTGCAACTATAGTTAAAGGTTCTGTCCATGTATCAAGATTAATTATAGGCGCAACCGTACCAAGCGTTATAACAGCATCGCTAGAACCAGGTAAAGAACCCGATTGTGAAGAATGCGCTAAATCTGTCCACCAGTTACCGGTAAGGGTTGTCCATTGTGAATCTGCTCCTGCATTATACCAATATTTAGTGGCGCCCAGAGCAAGGCTTGGAGTAATAAAGACAACCAACAACAGTGGCACGAGTAGTCTTTTCATATTCATATACATAGCGATTATAGCAAATTTAATCACTTGATGAAATAATAAACCCCAAGCAGAATTACTTAGGATAGAAGTTGGACGCGTGTCTTCTTGGAGCGTGCAGAAATATCTGCTTTTGTTTGCTTAGAAACTGCATCGTTTCCGATTCGACTAGAGCATGGGTCTTAATGCATGAGTGCTGCTGCAAATGCGGGGTTAACGCAATGAGTCCAGCCCTTCACCGGGGCAAAAGCCTCAGGGACCGTGACATCATTCTCTGAATATTTTACATAGGCATGCGTATCGAACTGCTCTGCCAAATGTTCAATCAAGAAAAATATGACATCGATGTACTGAGGGTCATCACCACAAACAGTGCTGTGTCTCTCATGGAGCAAGACACCGCCTTGGACGACTCGTACTTGCTCGCCAAAGTTGTAGAACACAGAGACTTTGTCGACATCAACAAAGTAGGGTTCGTCTGAATCGCCAGGAAAGACTTCGTGAAGATAGTCCATTCCAGACTCAAGGGTCCATTTTTTTGCCTTTGATGAGCCCCAACCGCAAAATGGATGTAGGTCTGCAAAGTGGTCACCAAGCTGCACCGGGAAATCGTTGCTGAGACAAAATGCGACGTGCCAGACGTATCCGGCGCCGTAATCGAAGGAGAAGAGAAGAACTGTTTTCATGTATTAGTTAAGTTAGGTGTGTAGACTCACAAGCAATTCACAAGGCATAAGTGCCAGATGAGCTGTTTGTGAAGCCACTACCAAACTCAACTAAATTAAAAGAACATATCGCACGTATAGTACAATATGTTCTTTCGTTCGTCAATATCGAGTGGACCCGAGCGGATTCGAACCGCTGACCTCCTCAGTGCAAATGAGGCGCTCTACCAACTAAGCTACGGGCCCTTATGAAGCGACAGGTGCCATAGTACTATTTTTCAACGCCTTAGGCAACCACAAGGTTGAACGCCGGCAAGGCTCCTTCCGCTATTTACCGCCGATGTATCGTTTATTTACCCCCAAGCGCGAGCTTTATAAGATGCTCTATTAGCTCGTGCTTTTTAATACCACCGGCTTCTAGGGCGCGGTAAATAGCCGAGTGCTCGTGCAGGCTTGGCTCGGTGTTTATTTCGAGCAAGTACACGCCACGGCGTGGATGAACAATAAAGTCGGCAGTGGCAAAATGCCTCAGGCCAAGGGCATTGCGACCCGAAAGAACTGCCTGCTCTATCTGCTTTTTTTCGCTTTCAGTTAAATGAGCTGGGCTATGATGGTCGTATGTGCCTGCCTGCTTCGACGACCAGTCAAAAATTCCCTTATGCACCTTGTTTTGTTCGTTGCGAGGCATTGCACCTGCAAGAGGTTGAGCGCTTACATTTGTGCCTTCAACTTCCGCCCCCTCCTCGCCTTCTCCCCTTCCATCTTCGCCGTGGCGAATATGCGGCTTAACTTCTACTGGAAAAATCGGGTACACTTCTTGACCTCGAAAGTCATCAATAAAGCCTGAAATAATTTCTTTTCCTGTTAAATATTCTTCAACAATAATATCGTTCGAAAATTCACGCGCATGTTTAATAGCTTCTTCGAGCTGAATCATATTAGATGCATAAGACACACCAAGTGACGAACCTAAACCCCGAGGCTTCACCACTACAGGCATCGGAAACGAACGGAACAAATCGCGGGCAATTGGTTCAACGTTTTCATCGTGCGCTATATTAAATTCTTTATAGTATGGCGTCTTAATTCCGTGCTGCTTAAAATGCTCTTTGGCTAAACCCTTATTAAGTGCAATTGCCGAGCCATACGAAGTTGTGCCGACGAACGGCATAGAAAATGTTTCAAGAATTCTTTGGAGCTTGCCGCCATTGCCGTCTCCCTCATTATGAACACCATCTTTTTCAAATGAACCTTTAGTGGCGTTAAATATGACATCTACTTTCTGCAATACCGCCGCCTGCGACTGCGGCGCACCGTCTATGTGCCATATTCCTTTCTTATCTATAAAAATATCTACCCCTTTGTAGCCGCGGCACAACGGCTCACTATTTAGCATATCTAAAATGTGCTGGCCGGTCTTAAGCGACACTTCGTATTCTTGCGATGGCCCGCCTCTAAGCACGCCGACTTTAACAATAGACATATATAAATGATTATACGGCAAAACTCATATAAAAAAAGAACGATTCGCACAGGGTTGAATTCGTCTTTGAATTCGGTCTGTGAGAATCGTTCGCGTGTGGGCTGTGAGGCCCGGAAAAATCTATGAAAGAGCATTGTTCGTGTGGGGCTCATCGATCACCAAAAGAGGTGCTCGATGAGCCCGAGTAAAGGAATACACATGGTAGTGGAAGGGCAAACCGTCAGAGAGGTGTGTGATGACGTATCGTTTTTGATCCAGCAAAACCAACAACAGACACGCGGGGTCAGCCGAAGTAGGCGGCTACCCAATGAAGCCCGCAAAGAAAGCCGCGCCTTCCACCCCCATGTGTATTCAATTTACAACGAACTGGCCCATTCTAGCTCAAAAGTGAGGTTATGTCAAACAACCCATTACTAAAGACCTAAATATGAGACTCAAAAGCTACAAACCCCTTGAAATAGAACGCCGTTTGGCATGTACAGCCACCGCAAAACGGTGCGATTCGGCGTTAATTTGCATACATATATTATCGTCTATCCCACTAAAAGTGACCGGAAAGACCTTAGAGCGCAGCACCTCGCGGGCCTTGTGCTTGTCATCCTTTACCACCGATACCAGGCCGATACTGCCCATGTCTACATTTTGGCCGCAGTTCAATTCTTCGTTCAATTTGCCTTTCAAAACTTCTTCGGCCGCATTAAGCTGCGCCTGCCCGCCATCAATTACAAAAACTGAAGGGTACGCCCACTCACTGTGTGCCAGCCGACGGTTCAACACTTCTCTCAAAGCCGCGGTGTCGTTAGAGCTGTGCACAGTTTTAATATTAAATTTTTTGTATTGATTCTTCGCGAATTCGCCGTCTTCCATAACCACCATCACGCCGACCATGTCTTTACCGGAAAGATGGGCGATGTCGTACGCTTCGATGCGCGTTATACCCTGTCCGTTTTGATCACGACCGATAGCTTCGTTTGTTCCGTCGACTTCCCCGCTAAATTCCCCACCTCGGCTTTCAATGTTTCTCTCGGTATTCCTTTTAAGCATAGAAATGTCCTGAATATGCGAAAGCGCCTGCAATGTCTTTTTTATTTCATGAGCCTGCTCAAATTCGAGCTTTTTAGAATGAACTTTCATCTGGCGTTTAAGCCCAGCCACGAGTTTAGTCTTCTTTCCTTTAAAAAATAGACGGATGTTCTGTATCTGCCGCGCGTATTCTTTTTTGGATATATCACCGCTGCATACACCTGGGCACAAACCAATTGAACGGTTGAAGCACGGCCGCGGAGTTTTACCGGCGGCAATTACTTCATCGTATGGCACGCATTTGTCGCGGAACGGAAATATTTTTCTGATGAGGCGCAGCGCCTCATGCAATTCATTGCCGTACGGATACGGACCGAAAGTGTCGATGTATTCAAAATTCTGCGACGGCTTCGCCGTTGTCAGTCGCGACGAATGCTCCATTTCCAGCTCTCGCCCGCGCACCACAAGCACTCGCGGAAAATCTTCTTTGGTGAGCACAACGTAATTGAAACTCTTATTGTCTTTGCCGTCGGTATTATGCCGCGGCATATATTTTTTAATAAGTTCAGATTCAAGCAAGAACGCCTCAAGCACCGAGTCGGTCTGTTCAAAGGTCACTGTCGTGGCACGCGTAACCATATCTACCAAAAGCCGTCCGCGGGTCTTAATGAGATCGTCGGCAAAATAGCTTTTCACGCGGTCGCGCAGGCTCGTGGCCTTGCCAATATATAGAACGGTACCGCTTGGGCCGCCTTTCCTGAAAAAGTACACGCCGGGGGTATCGGGCAGCTTTAGTTTTTTAAGATGGGCCAGATTCATAGGTGTATTATATCATAGGGGTTTTAGAGGATATTGACATATATACTGTATATTGTATAATAGTATTACGGTTCTTTGAACGAGTTTGGGTTCGGTAGAAAGGCTTCAATTAAAACAATGGCAAACGCCGCTGGATTGAAACCCTTCACCCCGAAAACCAAATTCATGAACGACCCACTACTCTTAATCCAAAACGCCAAACAATTTTTAGCACAATTTGCCGCAGGAGGCGTCGGAGCAAATCTCGACTTTGCATTAAAAGTCGCAAACCTGCTAAATGACGACGCCCAGCTTAACCCCGGTCAGCGAATCTTCGTCAGGTCAATAATCCAAGCAGGACCTGGAGAAGAACCGACTGCACGCATGATGCAAATCGCGACGTTCATCAACACTTGCCACTAGTGGCAGCCACCCCCAACAAGTAAGAACCCCCCCCCACCGGACTCTACATCTTGTCGGGGGCTTTTCTTTTTTAAAAATATCCGTGACTATAAACTTTCTTACTTTCTACGCTTTTTTAGAACTTTAGCGAGATATTGCCCCGTATAACTCTTCAAATTATTCGCCACTTCTTCAGGCGTACCCTTCGCCACAATATTGCCTCCGCGAACGCCGCCTTCGGGGCCGATGTCTATTATATAGTCGGAGCATTTTATGATGTCCATATTGTGCTCGATGACCACCACTGTATTCCCTTTCCATACCAGTTTCTGCAAAATTTCTATAAGCTTACGTACATCTTCATAGTGAAGGCCGATTGTCGGTTCATCTAATAAGTAAATGGTTTTTTGAACATGAGGGCGGTAGAGTTCGGCAGAAACTTTTACGCGCTGTGCTTCGCCGCCTGAAAGAGTGGTGGCGCTTTGGCCAAGCTGCAAGTAGCCGAGGCCCACTTCGTTCAATGTTGTGAGCCTGTCAGAAATTGAGGGTACATCCTCGAAGAATGTAAGCGCATCTTCAATGGTCATGCGCAGCACTTCGTAAATATTCTTTCCTTTATATTTAACTTCGAGCGTTTCTTTCATGAAGCGTTTGCCGTTACAAACATCGCATGTAACGTACACAGTAGGAAGAAAATGCATTTCAACTTCTATCATGCCGTTGCCTTGGCAGGTTTCGCATCGGCCACCTTTTACATTGAACGAGAAGCGGTTCGCCTTCCAGCCTCGGGCTTTTGCTTCAGTAGTTTCAGCGAACATGTCTCTAATATGAGTGAACGCGCCGGTATATGTTGCGGGGTTTGAACGGGGAGTTCTTCCAATTGGAGACTGGTCTATAAGAATTGTGCGGCCCAAATATTCGGTTCCGGTAAAACTTGTGCAGTTATATATATTCGCCGAGCGATGATCGCGGTCGAGGCGGGCCAATAAATTCTTATGCAAAATTTCATATACAAATGACGACTTCCCCGAGCCTGAAACACCAGTAACGGTTGTGAGACGCCCCAATTGTACGTCGATATTCATGTTTACGATGTTGTTTATTTTGCCACCTGTAACCTTAAGCCAGCCTTTGTTTTCTGTACGGCGTTTTTCAGGAATTTCAATTTCTTTTTCGCCGCGCAAATATTCGAGCGTTACCGAGCCGCTTTCATTCTTTTTTGCCGTAAGTAAATCTTCAAGCCAACCTTGCACTACTACATGACCACCGTGCACACCGGCGCCGGGGCCAATGTCTACAATGTAATCGGCAGAATATATGGTGTCTTCATCGTGTTCAACAACAATTACTGTATTTCCCATATCGCGAAGCTGAAGCAAAGTTTTAATGAGCCTGTCGTTGTCGCGTTGGTGTAGGCCAATTGTCGGTTCGTCTAATACATAAAGTGCGCCTACAAGGCCAGAACCAAGTTGCGACGCGAGGCGAATTCGCTGTGCTTCACCGCCAGAAAGAGTGTTAGCTCTTCGGTCGAGTGACAAATAGTCGATACCTACATCGTTCATGAATACCAAACGCGAAACAATTTCTTTTATAACAACTTTTGAAATTTCTTTTTCTTTAGGGCTAAGTGGCAAGGCTTTGAAAAATTCAAGCGAGTCGGCAATGCTCATTGCTGTGAGGTCGACTATGTTTA
>CALMYA010000069.1 GCA_937873535.1 uncultured bacterium
CTAAGGCCTGCCATTAAGCCGCCGCCTCCTACCGGAACAACAAAACAGTCGGGTGCCTTTCCGAGCTGCTTTAGCACTTCAAGCCCCACGGTTCCCTGCCCGGCCATCACGTATATATCGTCAAATGGGTGTATAAATACTTTTTTTGTTTTATCGCTATATGCTTTGGCGTGAATATACGAGTCGTCGTATGTGTCTCCTATGAGGTCAATATCTATCCACTTTCCGCCCAAAACTTTAACCCGTTCAACTTTTTGCTTCGGCGTGTTTTTTGGCATATAAATGCGGCCCTGCACTTTTAGACGCGCACAACTAAAGGCTACCCCTTGAGCATGATTGCCGGCGCTAGCACAAACTATTCCTATCTTTTTTTCTTTAGATGAAAGCAGGGCAATTCTATTATATGCACCTCGCAACTTGTACGAACGAACCCGCTGAAAATCTTCTCTTTTTAAATACACTTCGGCTTCGTATTTTTCAGAAAGCCTAGCGTTTCGCTCAAGTGGCGTTTTTACCACAACATCTTTAAGCCTTGCATATGCCTCTTCTACCAATCGGGCCGATACCTTCAATCTCGCCGGTAATTTATCTTTCATATTATTTTCAGTTATTTCTGTATGCAGTGCAGCTTATTTCTATTAACGCGTCTTTGGGCAGCCTCGCAACTTCTACAGTCACTCTTGCCGGCTTCGGTTCATAACAAAAATACTCGGCATATATTTCATTCATTGTTTTAAAATCTTCCATATTTTTCAGGAATACTTCACATTTAACTACTTGATGGAGGTCACTACCCCCAGCAAGTAAAACTGCCTTCAAATTTTCAAGTACCCTTTTTGTTTGTTCTACTATACCGCCTTCAACAAGTTGGCCCGTTGCCGGGTCGAACGCAACCTGCCCTGAGCAAAAAATAAAGTCACCGGCTATAACAGCTTGAGAATATGGCCCTACGGCCTTTGGCGCTTTATCGGTTTCTACTTGTTTGTGTTCGGGCATATGAGTTTTGGGTTAGTTTTGATTGATTCTTGCAGTCATCAGACACTGCTCTTGCATACCAAAAAAGTGGCATCTCTGTACTGATTTCTTGTCGGAGACAATTCTCTTAATGGTCGGCCCTTCCAAATAGAAGACCCTGTCCAAACCTGTGCTGTCAATTCCGACAAAATACATATTGCCCACAGTATCTATAGTCAAATATCCATCAAAGTTAACCTCTTTCATAATGGTACTTTGACCATCTCTTGTAAAATATAGAGAATGATATGTTTCCATCTTAGGACCATAGGTAACATCAAACCGATACCAATTTTCCCTATCTTCATCAACCAATAACTTCAGCATTGACTCATATAAAGGATTCGTACCGCTTGTATGACCGATTTCTTGAGGCGTTGCAATACTTGCATCGTACAGCTTTTCAGGAATATCAACTGCAGTCGTCACAACAATTGATTTTGCAGATTCTTCAGCAAGCATCTCGCTCTTAGCCTTGTTGATATTCTGTTCACGATAAAGTGAACCGGCAAGTGTTAAATAGTAAACTTCTCTTATTACAAAAAGAGCAATTAATGCGCCTATAACAATAAAGATTTTTTTCATATAATCTAATTATACCTCATAATAAACGGTAAGGTTTAAGGCCTCTTCTTCCCCGCCGCAATTGCCGCACAAGCTTTCACCTCGCGTACTCCGCGCTCTTCTTTTTCTTTTGCCGCCTCCACCCAATCAGAAAAGTCTCTCTTCTCATCGGGCGTTAAGGTGCTCCACTGCGCTTTCGCTTTCGGGTGCGTGCCTAGGGCTTTGTACAAATTCATCGGCACAATTGCGTAACAGCAAGGTCGGCGCTTTCCAGACATTAGCCTTGAAGGAACGCTGTCTACGCGGCGCTTCCGAGTTTCCGGTTGTTTGGCAGATTCTATCCAAGATATAAAATCTCTGCGTCCAACAGAGGTAAGGGTGTCCCACAATGTCTTCGCCTTCGGTGCGGCCGCGAGAACTTTGCAGAGGTCGGCAGGCTGCTTGATTTCGGTGTTTTTTTGGGTAGGCTTAGAGTCTAGTTTTTTCATATTCGTAGTATACCAAAGTCACAATTTGAGGCTATTATGCAGTGCTGGAACCCTTTTAACACCCTATGCTATTATGGTCACATCATGTCTGAATTTGTGTCTGTATGTTCAGTAGATAGTCCGTTCAAATCCTTTTCTGAGGACAGAGGCAGTTTTTATACCGAGCAAACTGAAATCTTCAAAAATACGGGTAACCCTACTAAAGCCGTAGAGGTTGTTGATGTATTTCTTTTTAATCGGTCTGGAGAATTTCTTGTTCAAAAGCGCTCATCAACAAAAAATCACAACCCCAACCTTCTTGATAAGACTATTGGCGGGCATATTCAATTTGGAGACAAACCATACTACACCGTGATGATAGAGAGTGTTCAAGAACTGCAAACCCCTTCCATAGTTTTAAATACAAAAGAAGAATTCGACAAGACATACAAGCTGCTAAATGACTACCTAGACACCATAGCGGTTACTTACTATCACGATGTGCAAATGATAAAAGTGCCTAAGGTTATAAAAA
>CALMYA010000070.1 GCA_937873535.1 uncultured bacterium
GATTGTGTATTCATAGTTTTATTTTATCATTTTCAGAAGTAATTGACCTTATTGTTTACACAACCACCATCTTAATCTTTACCTTTAAAGCGTCTGCCAACCTCTGAATAAAATCGAGTGTAGGGTTGGCTCTTCCAGATTCAAACCTTGATAAAACAGACTGAGTTGTTTTCATCTTTTTAGCTAATTGCTTTTGGGTTATGCCTTTTTTAATTCGTGCTTCAAGAATAAGCTCGCGCAGCTTGTATTCAAGCTCTAGGTCATCATAAGCCTTTTTAACTGCAGGGTTCTTCAGCTGTTCTGCCGCAAAATCCTCCCATTTTCCTAATTTTAGTTTGGTTTTCATAATATAAGTATATACCTTATATGCTATATGTCAAAGAGCCCTAATTCATTGCTGTGCCTTACTTATCTCATGTTTTGGCAATTCCGACGACTTCTTAATAAAAGCGGCTAGAAGATACGCTACGTTACCTCTTACTGTATATAGAATTCTGATTTTTAAATTTCCTTGTACCCTAAGTTCATAAATACCCCGTGCAATCTTCTTACTTTCTGGTGGTCGAAGCTGCAATCCGTACTTTGTAAGCATTTTAATCAAACGAAGAACATGACTTTTAGATGCTTGGTCTAGTGCGGATATAAAGCTGACAACGTCATCAAAATAAAAGACTTTCACATATCAAGACTACCGCCCTCCTTATGAAGAACCGATAAAATTTTTCTAAAGCTCAGACGCCCATTAAAACCACCCCATTGACACCCCCTACCGCTCCCCTTGCAAACCATGGTACAATATCCCCGTGAAGGCCAGCTTGGGGAAACCCTACCGCCCGGCCAACAGATTGATTTAGTAATAAACATAAAATAACCACAATGGCACCAAAAGCAAACTCAGCATTTATGAAGCCTATGAACGTCAGCGCCGAACTCGCTGCTGTCGTAGGAAAGGGCCCAATGCCCCGCTCAGAAGTTGTTAAGAAACTCTGGGTATATATCAAGAAGAACGATCTTCAGGATCCTAAGAACAAGCGAAACATCAACGGCGATGCGGCTCTTGTAGCAGTATTCGGCGGAAAGAAAGTCGTGAACATGTTTGAAATGACGAAGCTCGTCTCAAAGCATCTCTCATAAAGAAAGAAGGGTTGTGTAATTTTGCAGACACCCCTTCGGGGGTGTTTTGCATTATAAAAATGCCTACCGGTGCAAAAAACACCAAAATAAAAAGTAGGTAATGTTACAATTAAAATCTTATGCCCCTTAAATCAACTCAAAAAAATAAAACCAGCGATAAGAAGGCCGAAAACAAAAAAAACGAGAAGCTCATAACAAAGGAAGCCGTAAAGCAGGTGCTTTTTGACTATGTCGGGCAATATAAAAAATATCCGTGGCAGACAACTCTTGGTATTTTGTTGCCGGCTCTCGGCACCATTTGCGTGCTTTATGTTCCGCCGCTCGTCATCGCTAAAATAATAGATACCTTCAACACGAATGCTCGAGCATCACTTAATGATGTATACCTTTATATATTCGCCTTCGGCGGAGTGTGGCTTCTTGGCGAAGCGCTTTGGAGAATTGGCATGCATTTAATGATAAACATTGAGGCTAACGGCGTGGCAAACCTAATGAAAGAGTCTTTCAAGAGGCTGGCGCATCGCGACTATGATTTTTATGCCAACAACTTTGTAGGAACGCTTACTAAAAAAGCTCTGTCTTTTTCTTCAAAGTTCGAGCATTTCACTGACACATTATCTTTTAACGTTTTCAATAACCTTCTTCCAGCATTATTTGCCGTACTTGTGCTGTGGCAATATTCGCCGATTATTCCCACCATTCTTGTTGCATGTCTTATCGCTGCAGTAGCTATTGGCATACCTATAGTACGGAAACGCTCTAAACTTGTAGCTGAAAGGCATGACGCCGGCAGCAAGGTGTCGGGGCGGCTTTCTGACGCCATGACAAACATTCTTGCCATAAAATCTTTTGCCAAAGAAGATGTCGAGCACGATATATATGCTGAATATGTCGAGAAGAGCAGAGTCACCTTTAAGAAAGCGGCCGACTACCAGAACCTGCGTTTCGATACGGTTATTTCTCCTATATATGTTGCAACAAACGTTATCGGCCTCATTGCTGCGGTCTTCTTTGCCAATACTCTCAGCCTTTCATCCGGCATGATTTTGGTCGTGTTCTCGTATTACTCATCAGTAACGCGAATCTTCTGGGACATAAATAGAACATACCGCAACATCGAATCTTCAATCGGCGAAGCTGCAGAATTCACTCAAATGCTGCTCGCCCCGGCAAACGTACTCGATATGCCCGAAGCAACCGAACTTACTGTAAAAAATCCAAGCCTACATTTTAAAAATGTAAGCTTCTCGTACAGTACAAAAAAAGATGTGCCTCTGTTCCTTGATAATTTCAATCTCAACATAAACAGCAACCAGAAAATTGGCCTTGTCGGCCCAAGCGGTGGTGGAAAGACTACAATTACTAAACTTCTACTGCGCTTTATCAACATTAAAGATGGAAGCATTACTATAGACAGGCAAGATATCAGCAAGGTGACGCAAACCTCGCTTCGAAGCGCAATTGCATATGTGCCTCAAGATCCTCTTCTTTTTCATAGAAGCCTGTTCGAAAACATTGCCTATAGCAATGAACAGGCTACAAAAAAAGAAGTTCTTGAAGCGGCAAAACTTGCTCGCGCCGACGAATTTATTTCAAAGTTACCACATGGGTACGATACCCTTGTTGGCGAACGCGGCATCAAACTCTCAGGCGGCCAGCGACAGCGCGTGGCAATTGCCCGAGCAATTCTTAAAAAAGCACCCATACTTATTCTTGACGAAGCAACCAGCGCCCTCGATTCAGAATCTGAAAAATATATTAAGGAAGGCTTGCACGAACTTATGAAAAACAAAACTGCAATTGTCATCGCCCATCGGCTTTCAACAATTCGCCACTTAGACAGAATAATTGTATTGGATGACGGAAAAATAGTGCAGGACGGCTCGCACGAGGAATTAATAAAAGAGAAAGGCATGTACGCCATGCTTTGGGGTCATCAGTCTGGAGAATTTCTTACGGAATAGTAGGTTACTTTATGGTAGGTAGTAACTAAAAGTCAGTAGCAAATATTGTATACTGTATGTCATGCTTACATCAAAAAGACTGTATATTTTTCTGAGTGTTGCGGCGGGTATTATTATAGTCGCCAGTGCATTTATTTTTACTCAACGGTCAGGAGGAATAGCGGGCGGTCCAACAGGCGGCCCTGGCGGATATAACCCAAACGCAAAAGCAGATATACCTCTTGTCTCGTTCAACCCACCTGCTGTTCCAGCTAATGAAGTTGGCAAGCATCCAAATATTCTACTCATTATTGCCGACGACATGGGCCTTGATGCCGACCCATGTCACCCTGCAATTGGCAGCGAAAAACCGAACATGCCGAACCTTGTGGCTCTTTGCAAGCAAGGTGTGACATTCGACAATGTTTGGGTAAACCCAGTTTGCTCTCCTACCCGTTCAACAATGATGACCGGGCAATACGGTTTTCGTACGGGCGTTACTGACGTAGATAAAATACTTTCACCAGACACAGAAACTCTCGCCGACGTTCTTGCCGACGCAAGTAAGACGCCTGTTCCCTACGCAAATGCTTTCATAGGAAAGTGGCACATGTCTGGCCCCGGCAATAATGCCGACCTAAATGCGCCTTCGGCTCTAGGTGTGCAATATTTTGCCGGTTTTCTTGCAGGCGGCGTCAGCAATTATTTTAACTATGCCATCGACGAACAGGGTGTGCAGAAAAAGACCACCGAATACACTACTACTGTTTTCACCAACAAGGCTATTGAATGGATAGACAGCCAGCAGAAAAAAGACAAGAATCGCCCGTGGTTTATGTGGCTTGCGTACAATGCTCCGCATGCCCCCTTCCATCTTCCTCCCAAAAATCTTCTTTCAGGAAACTCACTCACTCTCTCTGGTTCAGATGCTGATATAAAAAACAATCCGCGGCCATATTATCTGGCATCGCTTGAAGCGCTCGATAAAGAAATGGGCCGCCTACTCGCTTCTATTTCTCCTGAAGTTCTCGCAAACACCACCGTTATATTCATAGGAGATAACGGCACACCAGCAGAAGTCATTCAAGCACCGTATTCTGCCGAGAAGGCCAAAGCCAGTGTCTACGAAGGTGGCGTATGGGGAGTGCTTACTATTTCTGGTAAAGGTGTAACACGAAAAGGTGTGAATGAAGACGCCCTAGTAAATGGTACCGACATCTTCGCCACCATTGCCGACATTGCCGGCGTTCCAAGCACTGCAATTGGAACAGCAAAAGACAGCATTAGCTTTAAACAGGCCCTAACTTCTGCTGCATACGACAAAAGAAATTTTGCCTATACAGAATGGATGCCCGCAAAAGGCCCTAAGCGTGAGGCTTGGGCTGTACGCAATAAGCAATACAAACTCATACAAACAACAGTAGGAAGGTCAGCGCCGCAAACAGAACTATACGACCTCATCGCCGACCCATACGAAAACAACAACCTCATAACACCGACACTTTCTGCGAAATTAAAAGCAGTGGTCGAAAAACTATCATCATTCCAAGCGAGCCTCTAAGGCTTAAACTAAAGTAAGAAAATTAAATAACTGCATGTTATGGGAGACTTGCGAGGGCGACTGGCCCGAGCACGAGGAATTTTCTAGCAAGAAAATATCCGTGCTCCCACAACATGCAGTTATTTAAGTTTCTGATTTTTTGTCTAACTTCCAACAGTAAAAAACGGCAATTGTAAGCGGAATATTCGTAGCAAGCGCAACCACCCAATTAGACACACCAATTACACCGGGGTCTCTTTGCAAAAAATCTATCCAACTCATAAGGCCTATAATAATTGCAAAAATAAAGTTCAACCACTTGTTCAGTGAGTCATTCTTTATTGCAAGCACAAAAAACGCCATCAGCACCGGCACTACCAGTGAAAAGGCAAACACTCCTATAGTAGCGTTTGTTATAGGAAAACCCGCCAAGGTGCCGTTCATAATATCGGTGTACCATCTAGGATTCATTGAGCCGAGTACAATCTGAACAAGGTCGATAACTGTATTTGCTATCCACAAAACTGCAACTATTATTCTTATTCTTAAATTTTCTATGTTTGTCATTCATGCATTTTAGATAACAATCAACAAATTGACAACTTTACTAAGTATGACAAAATTACATACGAACGGCTTTCTGCTCGTTCTTTTCACCAATAACACTGTCTGTTATTTCGCCGATAACAGACTAAGCAACGCTCGATAAAGGCGGGCAATGGCGAAAAATCAGTGAAACACTGGAAAATAGTTCTATTCATCCTAGTGCTTGCAATCTTCTTTTCATGGTTCATGAAGGATATTCCGAGCGCAAACGATTTCCCTTATGACAACACAGAGGAGGTCCTTCGCAACGATGCGGCCAAAGAACCTGGAAATCTCTTCGGTTACACCATGACGATTAATGGCCCCGATGGTACCAAAAGTAAAGTGACCTACACAAAAACAGGTACACTCATTCAATTGCTCAACGAGCAGCCGGCGAACAAACCGTAACAGGCGCGAAACTTTCACCAAAAACGCCGCGCAACAAACCCCTTACGCCAGAAACACCACCTCAAAAGTGTTCTGGCGGAGGGGTTTTGTATGTATGTGTCCTAAAGTGGGCTCATATTGACATGTCTTAAAAAATATATATAGTAATTTCATGAAAAGAACCACTATTCACGCTTTAATAACGGCTTCAATTATGGGTCTTTTGGTGTTTGGGTTCGCCTCTCCTGCGCTTGCCGACTCCCCTCTGTATGGCACATGTACAGCTATCCCGTATAACGCCAATGTCGGCGACAACGTAAACTGGCAGGTTCAGGGCGTATACGGCGGAAACGGAGCATACTCGTATGCTTGGAGCGGTACCGATTCGCTTACAGGAAACGGCCAGACAGTCTACAAAACATATACATATCCGGGAACAAAATCTGCAACAGTTACAATAACTTCGGGCGGCCAAGTGTTTACAACTACGTGCTCAACAAATGTAAGCTCAGCAAGCGGTTACTATTATAATAACGGGTACTACAACAACTATCCTTACAATTACAGCGGTACGCTCACTGCTTCGTGCTACGCATTGCCAAGTAATCCGAATATAAACGACCAAGTTACATGGTACGGAACAGCAACTGGCGGCAGCGGCAACTATACATATTCATGGAGTGGCACCGACGGCCTATACGGAAATTCTGCAACGGTATATAGAACATATTCAACACTGGGCACAAAAACTGCAACACTCTCTGTATATTCAAATGGTCAAACAGTAACTCAAACATGTACTACAAATGTAGGTGGCTACTATAGCGGTAATTCATATAACAATTATTACGGAAACAGTTACGGCGATTACCCAACCGATTACAACAACTGCTACTACAACGGTTCATACTACAACTGCAACAATTACAACTATAACAACAGTTATTACAACGGGTACAATGGTTACAATAACGGGTACTACAACGGTACAACATACAACAATCCGCCGATAAACCAGACATCATATACTTACCCAACAACCTACACGTATCCTAGCACCTATACAGGAACAGCAGGCACTCCGGTCGCAGGCGTATTTCTTAACCAAGTTCCATCTACAGGAAAAGACTTCAACATGAAAATGGCACTATTCCTTATAGGCCTATTCGGGTGGTCAGTATTCGCGGCCTTCCTTATTCAGAAAAAGCGAAGCTCGCTCGCAATGGCAAATAATGCTGGCGGCGGTAGCAGCAATGGCGGCACATCATCAGTATCTGCGCGCATTGAAGAATTCAAAAAAGCGAACTTGGTGAAGAAAGGTCTATTGAAGTAAAGAAAGTAATATCTTCATAATTTCTTTATTTTTTCTTTAAAGAAAACCCGCTTTGGCGTGGTATAATTACAACTCAATGCTAAGAAATTCCGTCATTAACATACTCTTGAAGGTCGGGCTCTCTATTTCGCTCTTATATGCTGCGCTGGCTTCAGTGTTTGCACCCTCGCTTGTTGTGTCTCGCTGGCCGTTCTTCGTATCAAATCAAATCAGCGAAGGTACGCTCTCTCTGTTCACTGGTCTCATTTGCTTAGTGTTAATTGCTTGGCTTTTTTCAGGAAAGAAGAAGTTCGCGGCCACTGTAACAGTAACCGTAGCCATCACACTTACAGCATTACTCAATATTCTTTCTGTTTCATTCTTGTTTTCATTGGCTCCATTATTCTTCATTGCTTTAGGGTTAAGCATCCGTTATTACCCTCGCGTGCGAATTGTTTCAGAAACTATGGTCACACCCCTGCACCCAATAAACCCACTTCACGAAGGCTCCCTTCCAGACGAAAAAGAAGAAAATAATTTTGCGCAGTAACAGTCGTAAAAGCAAATCGCCTCAGAATTTTTGAATATGATATTAACTTCTTCCCTTCTCGACAAACGAATAAAAGAAATATTTAGAATAAACGAAGGGCAAGAACTCGCTCTTAAAAAGCTAGGGTTAACCACGGTACGCGATATTTTGTATCACCTTCCAAGCCGCTACGAATATTATTCTTCAGCGAAGCTAATACGCGACTGTATGCCCGGAGAAGTTGTTACCGTATACGGAAAAATAAAAGGGCTGAAAACAGGCAAAGCTTTCAAGAGCCACATACCTAAGGCGGAAGGCGTTGTTGAAGATGACACGGGTACGCTTAAAATTATTTGGCTTCATCAGGCATACATTGCCAAAATGATTCAACCGGGCAGCCTTGTAAAGCTTCATGGAAAAATAACGGAAAGGGGCGGTTCGCTAGGTATGGTGAACCCAGAAATTGAAAGCGTAAGCGCTTTGCCCACTACTATAGGCTCAGACCTTTTCGCAGAGGCGAATATTGTCGACGGTTCGAGCGGCATGAACAGCTCGAGTGCTTCAAATACTTCTGCAGCCGACCAACAATTCAAAATTCCAGTATATGCAGAAAGCCGTGGCGTAACTTCACGCTGGTTCTTTCATGCGGTACAAAAAATAATGAATATGCCCGAATTTGGCGAGCTGCCAGACCCAATTCCTGAAGACATTCGAAAAGCATATAACCTGCCGAGCATTCGCACAGCACTGGTGTGGATACATACTCCAAAAAAAGATTCTGACGCAGAGGCGGCGCGCAAGCGTTTCTCTTTTGAAGAAATATTCTATATACAGCTCAAGAACGAGCAAATACGCCAAAAGCATGCGAAAGAGCAAAGCTTCATTATAAAAAAAGACGCTGCGGGAACAGACGTTAGCGCCTTTGTATCCCGCTTCGGTTTTCCTCTTACGGCAGCGCAGCTTAATTCTATAGACGATATTCTTAAAGACTTCGACGGCGGCCACCCGATGTCGCGATTACTTGAAGGCGATGTGGGTTCGGGAAAAACCGCAGTGGCCGCGGCAACTACGTATGCAGTGGTTTCATCTAGGCCGAAAGGCCAAAACTTTGGCACGCTGCAGGTAGGATATATGGCGCCCACTGAAATTCTGGCGCGCCAGCATTTCGAATCTTTCATTTCATATTTCAAGCATATGCCAATTTCTATAGGCCTCATTACTGGAAACGGCTGCAGAAAATTTCCTTCCAAACTTAACCCTTCGGGATGGACCGACATTTCTCGTGCGCAATTTCTGAAGTGGGTGGCGAACGGCGAAATTTCGGTGGTTATAGGCACGCACGCACTTATACAAAAGTCTGTGAAATTTAAGCATTTGGCATATGTAATTATCGACGAACAGCATCGCTTCGGAACGGCGCAGAGGCAGAGGCTGGTTAAGAGCTCGGCAAAAAATTCGGCTGATGCGTCAAATGAAGCGCTAGAAAAGCCGTCGAAACTCCGAACCACTGCGCGCTCTACCGGCGTTCCCCATCTTCTTTCAATGACGGCTACACCTATTCCCCGAACACTTGCCCTTACCCTTTACGGCGACCTCGACCTTTCGCTTCTCGATGAAATGCCGAGCGGCCGCAAAAAAGTCATCACTGAAATTGTGCCGACGTCGGGCCGTGGCCGCGTTTATGAACATATACGAAAAGAATTGAACGACGGCAGACAGGCATATGTTATTTGCCCGCGCATCAACGAGCCCGACCCTGAAAAAGAAATGGCGTTAATGGCACGCTCGGTAAAAGAAGAATCGAAACGACTTAAAAAAGACGTCTTTCAGGAATTTAACATTGAAATCCTTCACAGCAAGATGACGCCCGCGGAAAAAGAAAAAGTGATGACACGCTTTGCCGCGCACGAAATAGATATTCTTGTTGCCACATCGGTGGTTGAGGTGGGCGTGAATGTGCCGAATGCCACAAATATTATCATTGAAGGCGGCGAGCGTTTCGGCCTTTCGCAGCTGCATCAGCTTCGCGGCCGCGTCATTCGCGGAAATTTTCAGCCGTATTGTTTTGTATTTACGGAAAGCAAGGGGCGCGGAGGTAAGGGTGGCTCCGGCAGTGTAGGCGGTTCAGAGAAAACCGTTGAACGAC
>CALMYA010000071.1 GCA_937873535.1 uncultured bacterium
CGTTTAGTTCTCTTTTTACTAGCCTTGTGATATCGCCGTTATCTCTGTCATCAATGCTGATGGCTACGCGTTTTTCTGTGTACAGAAGGGGAGCAAAAACTGTCTGCCCGGCCTGTTCATCTGTTGCTGAAAGCGAATTGAATACTAAAAGGGATATTCCGGCAATAAATATAATAAGAACAACAGCGATAACGCCGAACATAATATATTTTTTTGTAGGGTCCTTTTCTTCAAGATCTATCGCACTACCCTGCCTTTCTTGGCGTTTCTTTTCGGCCAAAGCAACTTTTATCATCGAAACATTGTCACTTTTTATAGCACTCGCAATATCTTCTTGGTATGTGCGTATATTCTGCGTGCTATCGTCTTCTGTTTTTTGGCTCTTAAGCGCGTCAAAAATATTTACTGTGGGGCGGCGTACGGGCACAGCTTCTTCTTGAGGCCTGTTTGCATCTGTTACACCAGTAATTGGCTGATCGGCATTTGGAAAAGAAAAACGCTTGTCAGGAGTAGGTTCCATGACATTTATTATACACGATTAGAGAAATGTTTTTTACTGAGTGTCTCGTTCTTCTGCCGAAGGAGCGTCCATTTGAAAGGAGTGGTCGTTATATGAAGAATCGTCACCTGCGTTAGTTGTATCTGTTGCGCCAATTTCTGATGCACCTACAGCGGCGCCATTTGCTCCGCCGTTTGTTCTGCTTTGTGCAGGGCCACCTCTGTAATGTGGCATTCGTGCTTCACCACCGCGGCTTGGCCTTGGAGAGTACATACGCTGCGCGCCCATAATATATTTCTTAGGATTCTGGCACATGTCTATAAAATCGTCGCAGGCGTCTCGAAGCTTTCCTGAAGATGATTTACCGAAAGCAATAACCTCAACCTGACAGCCCTCATTTGTCTGAAGGTATTCTACAAGAGGAATGAAGTCGCCGTCTCCCGAGGCAATAATTACTGTATCGAGCTTAGGTGCTAGTTTGATAGCATCTACCGCTAGCCCTACGTCCCAGTCGGCCTTTTTTGCGCCGCTGCCGAATATTTGAATGTCTTTCGTCTTAGCTTCGATGCCAAGTTTGCCTAGTGCTTCAAAAAAGTTCTTTTCTTCGCCGCTTTCAGTTGTAATAACGTAGGCTACAGCTCTAATAAGAGCTCTGTTCCCCACCGCTTCCTTCATGATTGCACCGAAATTAACCCTTCCGCCATAAAGGTTCTTGGCGCTGTGATAAAGATTTTGTGTATCAATAAAAATACCCACACGCTGTTCTTTGTGTTTGATGACTGCCATAAAAGTAGTTTACCGGGCCTCTGCCATGAACGCCCAGAGGGTTCATGTGTGCGGAGCACCGGATATTAGATTAAAATTAAATAGAAACGTTTATAAAAATACTGTCCGTACCATGCTTACCTGCCTGTTGCCGCCAATTGTGCCCGACAAATCTTAAAAAAACCTTAAATAAAGCTTAAGAAAGCTTTTGCTTGAGGTCGAGCTTCTTCATGAGAGATTCATACATTTTTGAGTCTTTCTTCTGAAGATACTTCATGTGCTTCTGCCTGTCTGCTACAAGCTGAAGGAGGCCGCGTCGCGAGTGATTGTCTTTCTGGTGCTTCTTAAGGTGTTTTGCGAGCTCTTCGATTCGTTTTGTGATAAGACCAATCTGAACAGCTGCAGAACCTGTGTCTTCTTTATGTAAAGCGACCTCTTTTATGATTTTTTGCTTCTTCGTCTTCGTAAGCATGGTAATGAGGATAGTAGCATGAAAGGTCAAACTAAGCAATATCTAAGCCATTTTTGGGCGGGTGCAGGCCAGACGGCCCATAAAGACCCATAATATAGGGCATATTTGCCAGGTTCCCCTAAAATTGCCTTTTGTCGCACAACGTAGGCTTACCTGTAGTACACTGTATCTTGTCAGGTATCTTGTAAGCCATTCAACTTCGGGCAAAATATATAAAAAATGACCCTCACCGAGCTAAAAAAACAATTTCTAGAATATACCGAGATAGAAAAAGGCCGTTCATTTAAGACTATCGAAAATTACGACCGCTATTTAAGCGTGTTTTTGGCCTTTTTAAAGAAAAATTCAGGAGGTAGTGGAGTTTCAAAGGGTGAAGAGCCGTCTGCGATTACAAGCGAAGTGCTCCGAGAGTACAGGTTGTGGCTCAACAGAAAGCATACAACAGAATATTTAGGCGCAAACTCCCCTACTATAAAAAAGCGCACTCAAAACTATTATCTCATCGCGCTTCGCGCTTTTCTTAAGTATCTCGCCAAGCGAGGAGTAAAAAGTTTAGCTGCCGAAAACATTGAATTGGCCAAAGTAGCTGAACGCTCACTCGACTTAATGACATCAGAAGAGCTCAATCGCCTTTTAGACGGCCCAAATAAAGAAAAAGATAAGCAAAAAATGTTACGAGACAAGGCAATTTTAGAAATGTTCTTCTCAACTGGCCTTCGTGTGTCTGAGCTTTGTTCCCTGCCTCGCGACCTAGATCTTTCAAAAGACGAATTCTCAGTAAGAGGAAAGGGTGAAAAGGTACGCGTAGTTTTTCTTACATCCGAGGCAAAAGCTGCGGTTAAAGAATATCTTTCAAAAAATAAAGACATTACAGGCGGCAAACTTTTCGGGCTTACCCCTCGTTCTATAGAGCGATTGGTAAAATATTATGCAATTAAGGCCGGCATTTCACGAAAGGTTACCCCTCATGTTATTCGGCACAGCTTTGCTACCGACCTTCTGCAAAACGGCGCCGACCTGCGTTCTGTGCAGGCCCTGCTAGGTCATGCCAACATCACAACAACTCAAATATATACGCATGTAACAGACCGCCATTTAAAAGAAATTCACCAGGCGTTTCATAGTAAGAATAGAAAGAAATAATAAAGAAATATGAAAAA
>CALMYA010000072.1 GCA_937873535.1 uncultured bacterium
TACGGTTCAAACAGAGAAGAATTTGCAAAAAAGACAATGGCTTTTTATAAGGAAAACAAGTTGAACCCCTTTGCTAGTTTCTTTTTGCTTCTTATTCAGCTTCCTATTATCTTAGCGCTGGCAAATATTTTTTATAGAGGAGGTTTACCTGTTGTTAACACAACTCTTCTTTACTCGTTTATAAATGTTCCTGAACACATTAATACTATATTTTTAGGATTCATTGATATAACTCAAAAAAGCGTTCTTCTTGGTGTTTTGGCCGGAGTTGCACAGTTTATTCAAATAAGACTTTCTGTTCCTGCCCACGTAAAATCTACAAACACAGACCCTTCAAAGAAGTCTTTTAGCGACGATTTTGCAAAAAGCATGAATACCCAAATGAGGTATGTAATGCCAGTATTTGTTTTTCTTATTGCTCTATATGTGTCAGGCGCTGTGGCCCTTTACTTAATAACAGGAAGCTTGTTCATGATTGGACAAGAACTCTACTTTCGGAAAACAATAAAGAAGTAAAACTATCGAGCTTTTGTTGTTGTGGCTTTAACCGTCGATGTGGCTGTAGTTGTGGGTGTTGATGTAGATGTTGCTGGTGTTGTTTTGTCTAGTGGGTTAAAAATAGGTTTAGGGTCATCTTTTAGCTTGAGTCCCCACAAGCTTAAATCTATTTTATTTTGAAATAGCATATAGCTGCCAGTAGAACTGATTGTTGGGTTGGTTATATCTATAATAGTGCTACTTTCTGTGAGTGGGTTTGATATAAGGTGTGACTCTGATGTTTCTACATTAATACTCCAAATAGAATCTGAAAAAGTTATTTTACCTTGATACCACGCGTCTGGGTAAATGTTGAAAGCAATATCTTGTGGAATACCGCAGTAGACTATATTTTTTTCTGAAGGAAGGGTTGACCATACGCACTTGTCTGTAAAAGAACGAAGGAATAGGTCGGTAGAGGAATTTGTTTTTTTATTGTAAGAGTAAAGCTTTATTGAACCTCTGTCACTCTGGTTGTATAGAATATGGCTCATGTCTGGTGAACCAAGTGTTGTTAAGCCAGGAATTCCACCCAAAAGCCTAGAAATAGCCTTTGTTTGAGGGTTTATTGAGTATGCGTAGCCGTCTGTTCCACCTGAAGGCTTGGTGTTTATTATGGCAGCAGTTTTGTTTGGCCAGTGAACCAGCCATTCTTTAAAAGGAATATCCAAGATGCCGACCTTAGAACTACCGTCGGTGTTTGAAAGAATTGCGCGCATTCCAGAATCCATTATTGATATTAGCTGAGATCTGTCTGGTGAACGTGTAATTTGAATAATATCAACAGGAAGGTCTGTTGTAGTGACGACCTGCTCTGTTGAAGTTGGTGTCTCGAAATTAAGCTTTGCGAGGCGTGTTCTTATTGTGTCGGTGGTTCCGATAAGGTCTCTTATAATTAGAGAGTCGCCTTTATTAGTAAAGAAAGCTTCTTGAATACGTGTGATGGTTGTATTTGACAACCTTTGTGTTGCTGGGCTACTTGTTGATGTTTCATACACATGCCCTGTCCCCCTTTCTATCCAACGTATTTTTTCTTCGTAAGCAATAATTTTTGGAGGCGCAACTTTTTTAGGCGCCGACAAGCCAGAAACAGAAAGATCTGGCGGCTCAACGTTTCTGGTCGTTGTTGCTGTTATGGGAACAAAAACAAAGTCGGCGCCAGAAATTGGCTGGTCTGTTATTTGTCTTAATTTAGGAATAACAACACTATTTGGTGTGGCAAAGGGAACGTTTTCGGCCGTTGAGGAAGATGTCTTTGGTGAATTAATAGAAGGGCTATAACCCAAAGATTTACCCGATGTATCTTGACCAAGAAATGGAACAGGCTTATTTTTACTTTTTGTATAAAAATAGAAACCAATAAGCCCTCCTACCAAAAGGCTAGCAACGATGACAATAATAAGGAAGGAGGATCTTTGTGAAAGGCGCATATATAAAGATTATTTTAGCACAGAACCAGCACCCCAAGGTCTGCGAGTACTTTTATTTGACGGACATAATTACATTGCCGCTGGCATAGTTTTTACCGTTGCTGTTTTTTCCATAACCTATTCCTAGCGCTGTCGCTGCTGCAGGAGACATTTCTGTCAGCCCCCCGCTGCGCGTACTCTCATGGTTGTCTGCATACACAGCTTGAATAGACTTTCCTGTCGAAGGATTGGTGAGTATTACTGTACTTCCCAACCCAAAACTTGGGTTGGTTTGTTTGGCTGAAGCTATTTGGCTGGCATTCATGGCCACAAAGGCGGTTGTGTTACCGTCTACTTTTCCTGTTCCCCAAGAAAGCTGACCTTTTAAGGTGCCGTCTGTATTTATAATTGGGTCGCCGCTACTCTTACCATTGCTTGTTTGTACGCCCCACCAATTTCCATTTGTTCCCGCGTTTGATAGGTCTTCATACCCTACACTTGAGTACTTTTTTCCGTTAATGGTGTATTTACCATTAGGGTCTTCAACCACTTTGTATACGCCGGGGCTGGAGTCGTAGTCTATTGCGACACCATCGCCACCTCCAACAACTGTTTTACCTTGCCCATCAACATATACAACTTGGCCGATATTTGCATTGGTATAGGCACTTCCAGTTCCGTCATTTGCTACAGTTTCGGTGTGATATTTGACGACACCATCATTGGCTATCACCAACCCATTCGTATCGGCCGACAAAGGAACCCAAGCCTTCACATCATCAAGCACTAAATCATTCTTTAACAAATCGGGATTAATGGCATTCAAAATGATATACGACCCCAACACAATCATGAGCCCTAGCAGAGCATTCGAAATCATACCCCTACCCTCATCTTTTCCTGTTACAGCATCGGTTGACGCATACTTCACACCACCTATTGTTATATATATGAGCGCCAACCCTGTAGCCGCAGCCACACCAACCTTGTAGAGAGTGTTCAGGTATGAATCTAACCCTTCCGCCCTTATCTTCACCACTCCATAGGGGAAGAAACCCTCCATTTTCCCTGTGAGTAGACAGTATTCGCCTGACGTTGAAAAAGCTGGACAGTCTGGGGTGGAGTTGGGGGTAGAGTCTGCGGCAACAGCTGTAAGTGGGCCGCTTATTATTAAAACAACAACTATACTTAAAAAAATAATAGCACTTATTTTTTTAACTTGTTTAATTATACCTAACATACTTTTAAGTATAGCAAATATTAATGTTTTAAAGTCACACAGTCAATTAAGAGGTAGGCCTGAATATGTAGGTTAGCAACCCTTTTGGGATGTGTAATATTCTGTTCAATTAGACAAGGAAAAATTGTTCTGTGTTGTGCCAGTTGTGTTGTTTTATTGGGGGGTATATATTCTGCCAATATACCCAACCGCACCAGGGCTGTCTAAATTTAAAGTAACATTCCTGAGTCCTGTTGAGGAATTTGCGCTGTGATGCCAATCCCAAACATCGTAGTTGCCGTTTCCGTTGTTGGAATAAACAATAACACTATGAAAAGGGTCATCATGGTCAGAGCCTGTATAAAATCTATAATCAACCATTTCACCAGGAACTGGCATTCGGGCCGTGCCGATGGTTTTAGGTAATGTATTGCCCCCCACAACATAGTTATTGCTTTGGTATGCTGTCTCTGGTTTATACCCGACGGAGTTGTAAAAAGCTTCGGCTGATGTAAAACAGTTATCTTTAGTACAAGTAGCACCACTTTGAATTTTAGATAAGATTTTTTGGTTAGCTTCCCCCACGCTAGTGCTAACAGGGCCTAATGCTCTAGCTTTGCTGCCGTCAGAATTTAAAACCGGATTATTAGACTCATCAACTAAATTTCCATCACCATCCAATCTATATTGTGTAGTTTTACCATTAAATGTCACCGTGCCGTCAGGTTGAGTTACATAACCACTTGTGCCACCATCATTGGCTATCACCAACCCGCTCGTATTCCCCGACACAGTCGGTAGATTTACCGAATGTGTTAACACCAAATTATTATTCAACAAATCAGGGTTAATGGCATTCAAAATGATATATGACCCCAACACTATCATTAGCCCCAGCAAGGCGTTCGATATCATACCCCTACCCTCATCTTTTCCTGTCACAGCATCAGTTGATGCATATCTTACCCCTCCCATCGTTATATATATCAAAGCTAACCCAGTAGCTGCAGCTACTCCAATTTTATACAAACTATTTAAGTAGTCTGCCAACCCATTGGCTCTTATGTGAACCTTCCCATCAGAAAAGAATGTGCCCAACGGCCCAGTTAGCAAACAGTAATCACCCGATGTAGAGAACGCTGGGCAGGCGGAGGTGTTGATGGTGGCGCCAGAAGAAGTAAGGTTAGCTGTTGTATCAGCCAAAAGAGCGCTCGGTATAAAAAACAGTGAGGCAAAAACATAGACAACAAAACCCTTTTTTAAAGTACCAACAAATTTATTTGAAAAGCCAAAAATATTCATCGTGTGTTATATAGATGTTTTTGCTGCCAATTTGTCGTATCTTATACGGATGTCGGCAAAAGCTTCTTGTAGTATTTTTGAGCTATTGCCTATGTGAACTGAAACCAAAGTGCTGCCCGCGTCGGAGTCTGTTCTTTTTAAAACCACGTTATTTTGGTTTGCGGGTACGTTATTGAGTTTGTTTGAATTTAAAATCCAAGTGTAATTAACAAAAGAGTTTTTGTTTGTGGTGCTGAAATAGAAGGGGTATGCCGCAAGCTTTACCTCGTTGTCATTAAGTAGGTAAGTTCCGCTAAACGATTTGTTAAATAAGCTTCCGAGTATGGGGTTTTCTTCGTAAAGAAGAACCATTGGGTTTTCTGGAGTCACCACCACTTGCCCCGACCCTTTTAATGAAGGGTCTTTTGCTGCGTACGCACTTACCTCTATTGTTGTTGGTCTTACAAATATTGGCCCATCAAAATTAAAGGTGTTTTTACCGAAACCTGAAAGAGAGCCTTGAACATCGTAGTTTTGCTTCCATGTATATACAATATTAGATGGGTCTACTCTTTGTGAGTTCATAATAATATTTGGCATAGCTACAAAAATGACATTTGCCTCTGGTGTGTACAAAGCCTTTCCTTTATAAAAAGGAGGAGTGTATGTGTTTGCTTGCCACAGAACGTCAACATTTACGGGTGAGAAGCGGAAAGTTTTGGTAATTTCAGAACCGCTGGTGGTAACTACGTTAAATTGAACAACAGACACTGTTCCCTCAGACCCCATGGTGAATGTAAATTTCTTTTGGCCTACACCTTTTAGTTTTTCGGTGCCGTTTAATTTCCAGGTTATGAGCTGGGTATTTAGGTCGAGGCCATATGTTTGCACGCTAATTGTCACTGTTTCGCCGGGCTTAGGGGATTCAGGAAAAACATTAATATCGAGCTGCTCCTGAATTTGAGGGTATTTTTCAGGAAGTGTGAGTGATTCAAAATCGTTTGATGATGCTGTTTCTGGCTCAAAAAAGGGTGTTTCTTGTGCAAATGCTGCGCTTGTTGTGAGTACAACCGCTAATGCGAGCAAAGTAATTGTTGTATAGAATCTGAATGACACCATATTCACTATAGTATACATTATTTTAGAATAGGTTTGCTGCTTACCACACACAGTAACTTTTACATTTCCAACATACCCTTCTCTTTGTTGAGGGCTTTTTTCATAAGGGCAACACTCATCATAAAGGCTGGTAGAGCATTTACTACAGGAATAAATTCAATAGCCATACTGCCTAAAAATCTTCCTGTAACTTTCATTGAACGGAAGTCTACTCCTCTTTTTTTGTACATAAAATAAAAGATGAGCGACCCCGGTATGGTAAAAAGAACATCAGAAACAGCCCCGCCTATTGTCGGTAACGCTAAATTTGTCAAAAAAGAGGCAAAATCGAAAAAGCCGGCAACTGTCATAAGCGTGAGATGGTCGACGTTCGAAAGATGTGGAGTTGTGGGTTTTTGCCCGGCAGAAAGTAGGGTGCGACCTTTTTGGGTGTTTCGTAGATAGCGGTTTGCAACGCGCTTAGTAAGCTCTGTTCCCTCTTTGGTGTTAAGCCTCTCACTATATATAGCTTGCCTTCTTGCCTGCTTTTGAGCTTGCCGTTCGGCATTAGCCAAGCCTTCATATTTATCTAAACTTTCAGCATCCATATGCCGACATTATATCTTATTTTGAGGAGCAGCAGGTGGCTGGTCGATGGTTGGTGTGGAGCTGGCTGCAGATGGTTGAGAAAGATCCATCATGTCTCTTTGCCCAGGTGTTTCTCCTAATAGTTCATTTAAACTTTTTCTTTCAACTTCAATAGGTTTTGCTTCTGGTTCTGCTGGTATTGATGAAGAAATTATCGGTGATGCGGGTTGCTGTGGTAATACAATATTTTCCAGAGCAGGTGCTGTAGCGTTTTTTGTAAAGGCAATAGAAGCCGCAAGGCCGGCATTTAAATCGCTGGCATCAACAAGACCTTTTGTAGCAAGGTCGGCACGGGCACGCTTCAAATTAAGAATTTGTGAAGGGCTTGAGGTAATGATTTGGTCTTCTGTGTACGAAGCAATAATTTTGATGGCAACATGCTTGAGGCCGGCGAAGAATATCCCCTCTCCCACATCTGATTCCAACAACAAATATTTTTCTTCATCAGTAAGGTTAAAAGTTTTTTGCACAATATCAATTGAAGATGGCGACTGCTTCATCAACATTTGAATAGACGAGTTGGTGATAATAGGTAAACCATACGGCGATTTCAAGAAGTCTTCAACGTCTTGAGTAATTGTGGCAAGACCTAAGTAATATTTTCGGCCTCGTTTTGCCAAACCGAACAAGAAAGAAGCGGTGTCTTCCGATTTCATCATCCACCATGCTTCATCAATAACCAAAAGGCGCTTCTTAAGCTCTTTTCGTACCTGATTCCAGATATAGTGCATGACAATATACATAGCAACAGGTTTCAATTCATCTTCCATATCTCGAAGTGAAAATACAATGAATTTTTTATTGATGTCGACATTCGACGGCTTGTTAATGAAACCTTCCCATGTACCTCGGGTGTACTTTGTCAGGCGCTGCACGAGCGATTCCCCTCCCTCCATACCTGCAAGTACAAGCTCGAAGTCGCTCATAAGTGGCGGCTCTACAGCTGCGAAGTTCGACTCTGAAGTAATATCTTTAAGTGCGTAAGTTTCGGTAATAGCGCGGTCAATAATTGAATCTTCTTCAGGAGAAAGGCCGCCGAGCATAATTCGGAAAAGGCCCACAAGGTTTACAATGTTCGAACGCAAAACGTCAGCGGCTGACTCATCTTCGCGAGGCGGCGGAATGTCGAATGGGTTAATATGGTGTTCAGATGTAAGGGAAATATTAAAGAATCGCCCGCCAGTGGCTTCAGCCATATATTCGTATTCTTTCTCGGGGTCGAGAACAATAACATCGGTATCAAACATCATCGAGCGCAAAATTTCTAGTTTTGTTGCATACGATTTACCGGAACCAGATTTTGCAAATGTAATAGAGTTAAAGTTTTCAAGCGAGAAGCGGTCGAACAAAACAAGGCTCGAGTTGTGTCTGTTTATTCCGTACAAAATTCCCTTATCGGATGTAAGGTCGAATGAAATGAAAGGAAAGACGCTCGAAAGCGGCGAAGAGTTGAGCTTTGAGTGAATTTGTAGCTGGTCGTCGGCAATAGGCAGAACACTTTTGTACCCCTGTTCTTGCTGAAAGAGCGCTGGTTTTAAATATACAAGGCTCGCTTCAAGAATAGATTTAACTTCAGACTCAATTTTGTCGAGCTCAGACTCGTCTTCACCGTAAATTGAAATGTAGAGGCCGACATCGAAGATTTTTTCTTGAGCTTGCTGCAGGTTATCTCGTAAGGCTTCAAGGTCTTGATATGCGGTATCGAGCTGTGGGTCGCGTACCAAACCCTTTTCTTCTCGTAAATGTATTTGGCTTTGTACCTCGGCTACTTTTTTCTGGAAGGTTCTAAGAATTGAAGCGGTGTCTATAGGATGAATAAAAATAGAAACATCAAATACTTTGTCGAGGTTGATGATAGGCGCAAACCAGCTTTCAGAAAGGAAGCGCGGGTATGAAATAACGAAAAATGTTCGTACTACCTTATCGCCCAAGTTTAGCGCTCGGGGGCTAACTTTAAGGGCAGAAGGAGCAATAATATCTTGCAGTTCAAGTACGCCCGACTGGTAAATTTCTTGAGGAAGAACCGATGCGAGCGGTACGTTCTTTTTCTGTGCTGGTTTTAAAAAGTCGAAGAATCCCATAGTGTATATATTAATGCCGCGCTGTTATTGTGTTGCGTGAATTGGTTTTTCAACATCGCCTGGGTTGAAGGTTTTGTAGAAAAGCTCGACCAACTCTTCTGTGCCAAGCCCCACCACGCGAATACCGCAGCGCACCAAACCCTGCTCAACCACTTCTATTCTCTGCTGAAGCTGCATATGGCTTTCTTCAAAGCTCGAAATGGCATCTTCTTTAAAATTCTTTTTTGTTCCCATAATTGAGCTTTTAAATTGCCCAGGGCCCGTAAGCATTGGTGCGCTGTATGGCACAATAACGAAGAAGTTCTTTGTCATAATATTAGTTGATTCAGTGAAGCTTTTGATGAACTCAATATATTCACGTGTCTGCATCTTCATGAGGTCACTCATCTGGTCTTTGAGGCGGTTTTCGAGCAAGGCAATGTACGGTCGAATATCTAGTTTTCTAGACTGCGTGTAAATTTGCACCGAAAAGTTAAGGGAATTAAGAAAGTTCTGAAATTGGAAAATAATAGACTGCTGTTCATCTGCCGATTTTAAGGCAAAGTTAAGGGATGAAGCTAAGAGAATTGAGCGCAATGAGCCATCTTTAAGTATGAGTACGCCGTCGCGTATTTCTTTTATTGGAACGAAAGCTTGAGTTGGTTTTGCGTTTACTGTGGCCATATTTCTTTATTCCTACTTAGTATACTATATTCACAGATGTTTATTATCTAAAGTTTTAAATGCACCCTTCTTTAACTGTTCATTAGCCTATTCAAGAAGCCACTCCCAAAGAGGCCTAAATGAAATTGTTACCCCGTCTTTTACTAGTTCCTTTTTTTCATTCCATGTCAGCATTGTGAGGTTCGTAACATTCAATTCTTTTCCTGCTTCAATTAAGGCTTTTACCCCCCTTTCTTCAACATCTTGACTGGTTGATTCATAAGTAACCTGAATAAGTTCCACAACCTCGTACCCCTTTTTAAGTACAAAATCTATCTCACGATCATTGCGAGTCTTGTAATAGAACAATTCACGATTGGGCTGATTCCCCTTTTTTACCAGCTCAGTGAAGACAAGGTTTTCCATGAGCTTGCCGTTATTTGGAGAATGTTGAACGGCTTTAGCTGTTACAAATCCATTGTCGACAACATACGTCTTCTTTGAAGATCTCAATCTCATACCGGCTTTTGTTGAATGGCGTTTCAAGAAAAAAACTAAATACGCTTCAGTGAGATAACCGAGATAATTTTCTAGTGTTACCTGGCTTTTAAAGCCTAGAACATTCGCAAGTTTTTTAGGACTATACTGACTAGAAACATTGTTTATCAAATACGAGCCTAAATTGTCTATCTGTTCAGAAAAACGAACCTTATGACGCTTTACCACATCCTTAAAAAGGACGGCATCAAAGAGCACATCAAGATATCCGCGCGGATCAACGCCTTTTGTGACCACTTCAGGATAGCCTCCATTCGTCATGTATTGAGTCATGTACCCAAGTAATTTTGCTTTTTCGTCCGGAAGTGAGAGCTTATCACTTGAAACCTCATACTGCTTAGCTTTCAAAACCTCATTAAAATTAAATGGCAGTATTTCTATCGGAATATGTCTGCCTGTGAGATGTGTGGCGAGTTCTTTTGAAAGAAGGCTTGCATTCGATCCAGTCAACACCAAATTATATCCGGCTCGATGTAAACGATTTACAAAAAGCTCCCACTTTGGCAGATTCTGAATTTCATCGAAAAGAATATATTTTGTCTCGCCGTATGCAAGCTTTAATTCAGTCATCAGCTCATCGAGATCAATACCTTCTTCTCCTGGAAGCGATTCATCATCAAAATTGAAATAGGCAAAAGACTGATCCTTTAAAAGCATCAAAGCGAAGACAGATTTGCCTGCACGTCGTGGACCGAGAATAACTTTTATCAAGTCAGAAGACACCAATTTTAAGGCATCTTTTTCCTTCGTTCGCTCTATGTACGGAAGCGATAAAAGTCTCTCTTTATCTAGTTTTTGCTTAAAAACTGTGGCTTTTAGCATAGTATTTATGTTGTACTATGCTTATTTCCCCTTTTTAGCATAGTACAGATAGTTTACTATGCTTATGGGGTGGCCGTCAATAAAGGAGAAACTAATTATTTTGCCTTGTTTCAAGCTTTTTAGATTCTCGTGAGAATATTGTTTCGTTAATGTCGAGGCTCCAAGCGAGGTCTTTAAGCTTGCTTTCTGAAATTTTTGGAACAAGCACCGAAGCGCTTATTGGTACCATACTCTCGATTTTCTTTGAAGGTTTTTTATCGAGGCGCCTCCATATATAGAGCTTGTTGGCAATAAAGAAATTGAACGCAGATTCAAGCATTTGAATTGCTGGCCGGTTGTTAGGGCGGTAAAAAGCCAACATCATTGAAACAAGAACTGCCGGTGTAATGACCAAAATGGCCCAAAATAAGGGCATAAGCTTGTAAGCTATAAGGCAAACGCCGCCGCCGCCGGCAAGGTAAATGAACTGCTTGAAGGTAAAAGGGCCGAATATCTTGTCTTCTACTTCAATAAATTGTGGTACTTGGTACTTCATTGTTTAAAAACGCTTAAAAACCTTCTTCTTTTGTTTCTTTCGTCTGCTCTTCTTTCATTAAATTTTGAAGAGGAATGAGAATTGAGGTATTTACATCAAAGACAATTTCTCGGGCTTTTTCTGCCGGTATATGAAGCTCTTGCTGAACATGAGGGATAAGCTGCTGAGGTTTTGTTTCTCCAAAAATTACCTTCGCCAGCTCTTTTTCCAAAGCCGAGGCTTGGTCGATGTGAAGTTTGTATTTTTCGTGTACACCCTTCAGCGCCTCATCATATTTAAACGAAGAAATAACCTTTTGCACTTCATCCGGGAGGTCTTTAAAGTTTTCGAGCAATTCTATCGAATTTGTCATATCTTTAGTATAACAGATTTGATACTTTGGCGTGGTCCCGCTTTGTGTTTACTATCGCTAGCTTTATATTATGGGTTCGTGGTACGGGTCGGGCTTTTTTACCTGATATATTTCGCGTGGAGCTGTTGCTGTAGGAGCTGAAAGTTTTTGGTCGAGTTTGGAGGCAATGTTTGAAGCGGGGTTTGCTGAGGGTGAAGATGTTGCGAAACCTCCCGTATTTGAATAATTTTGCGCAATCGAAGGCCTTGAGGCTGGTATTGAAAGTGATGGGTTTTCTATTTCCTGTATGATGTCTTGCTGATTTAATAGGCTGCTTACCCCAGCTGCACGAAGTTTCCTTTTCTCCTCTTCTGCTATTGATATGTTTTTTTGCTGATTGTAAACATAAGTTCCGAGAGGTTTAAAAATTTCACGATCTATTTTTACAAATTCAGCGTCAGCTTCTTCTGGATACATTCCTAAAGACTCTGTCATGCAGTTTGTGATTTCATCAAAAGATGAGAAACCTACCATTGCTGTATGAATCTCATGAAGTAGTTCCTGAGTCTGTTCGTCATTCAGTTGGTGTTTTTGTACAATTTCAAATATTGTCGTATTGGAATACAACGAAAGGTAAGAATCTATAACCGCTTGTGGCGCACTCTTTAGTCTTTGTTCAAATTCTTCTTTTGTAAAAGATATTTTCATAATTTATTTTCCTGCTTGGTCTTTTCTTACCAAAAGATCCTTTAATTTCGCTTCCTTGTCGTTTGCTGCCCTTATGTCTGCCTTAAACTCATTTAACTTAGTCTGAAGAGCTGCAGCCGCGGCGCTGGCGCCCATCTTTTCAAGGTTGCTACTTGATGTGTTTGCTGCAATTTTGAGCTGAGCATCGATATCTTTTTGAAGTTGAGGAAGGGCTTTTTCTGCATCATCTTTGGCTTTTTTGAATGCCCCGTGATCTTTTGTAATTTCATTTCCATCCTTGTCACGTTTGTATATATTAGATGTTTTCCCGTTCTTTGTTTCGGTTTCCCCAAGTTCGTGCTGAATGTCTCTAATTTGGTCTTCAATTTTACCCTCAGCCCCTCTAGAACGCGATTTCAAACGATCTGCTTGAGCGGCTGTTCGAGCACGGCCAGTTGAAGGAAAAATGCCACCAAGTTTTGTGCCGGTAGTTTTTCCTGTTGTTTCATCAACCGATACACCAAGGCTTGCGTCAGCCCTTTCTTTATTGGCATTTTTCCTGGCTTTGAAGTCGCTATCAGATTCACCAGCTCTACGTATTGTATTTTCGTATAATTCTGCCGTTCTTGCATATTTTTTATTTCTAGCCTCTTCTGATTCCTTAAAGCTTCTTCCTCCAATTTTTGCATTAGCCATAGCGTCAGCACCACGTAGCATTGCACCCCCAAACCGACCGTTACCTACAAGCCCTTTAAACCCGTCGCTATTTGCTAGTTTATAACCTAAACCACCAACCGTTGCTCGTGTAGCAGCCCGTGCAGTTCCTTTTGCTGCCCACGCTGCCCCACCCAAGGCCCCACCACCAACAGCAGAAACACCACGCCCTACATACCCAGGAATTGTTCTGGTCGCAAACCCTTGAGCTGCTCTACCCCACTTTAAACCAAGTGATGATGCCCCCGATGCCCCGGCCGCACTTGTTTTCATTGCAACTGTGAGACAGCCCCACATTAAGGCAATGAGAATAAAGAAAGTGAAGGCCACTTCTGCGCCGTCTGACCCGCCTTCAAACACTTTCAAAAATGTCCCTTGATTTTGTGATGTCACAAAAACCATACTTAAGACGATATACATAAGTGCCATGTATGCTGGCGCAAAAATAAGATTGCTGGTCAGTTTATTCCACCATTCTTTTGAATAACCGTCAGCCGCTGGAAGAATTTTTCCGGCAAAAGCAATTGGAGACAAAATCATTAGAAAAATAAGAGTAACAGCTCTTAGTATAAACATGTAGGCTGCTGCGCCCAAAACAAAGGCTGTAACAAGCACAAAAATTGAACCACCGAGGCCGTATAGCAACAAGGTCATGGCATTCACATTTGGCGAGGCAAACGCCCCGCTTCTTGAGTCTTCACCCGTTGATGCAGAAGACCTTGCGCCAAGTTTCCAGATCTCATCTAGTCCTAAAGATTTTACGAGCGCCGCAGATATACCTGAATTTGTGTCTGTAACACTTGTGTCTTTTGCTAGGGTTCCATTTCCGGCATTTGTGTTTATTGTCTGAGAGTTTGCAATTATCTTACTGTAAAATTGCAATGAGAATACGTTAGAAACATCAATCATTACTTGGGTAAAGAATAAGCTGAAGTTAAGAAGAACTGCTGTTATAAGAACCTTAACCAAAAGGTTTTTGTTGTATGTTCCCGAATTTATGATGGTACCAATTCCTATATAAACTAGAATAAATATAAAGAAAAGATTTACGAGATCGCGTATTGATTTCCAGCCCAGATCTACAATGTTTGCCCTGTTTGCTATAAAGCTTTTAAAATTAAGGGTGTAGTCTATTGATATGTTAAATACCATCGCTACTACGCCAAGTACCCATGATGAAAACTTTAACATCGACCAAGAGACTAGGGCGGCACAGCCTACTGCATTAAATTCAATTGGTGTGCTGGTCCATGCGCCCTTTACGCACCAGATGGGTTCATTATTCATGCTTGCCGTTGCTACCTTAAGGTCAGCATTCCCTTTATTCGCTAACGCTGCAGCTGATTGTTCTAACGCTGCAGCTGTTACAGGGTCTTTCCCTATCAATGCGTAGTCTGTAGATTTGCTCGCACTTATTTTTGCTAAGTCATCAGTTACCATTCCTGATAGAAATTTATATTCTAAATTATCTATTTCCGCCTGTGATTTACCGTCCATTACCCCAAATATACTTTTAAACCTCGTCCACCCAGCAGAATAAGACGGATCGTATTTTTGAGGTTCTGCGTGCTTACCGTCTACCCTGTTACCTTGACTATCATATCTTGAATTAAGGTCATAATAATGAGTTGCGTAATCATTATAATATCCTTGCAACTCGTCTCCTTTTTTTGTTGCATCAGAAGCGCTATATACGGTTTTACCCGATGCGTCCTTGTAGTTTAGGTAGTCTTGTGTTCTTGAAGACGCTGCAGCAGCCCCGTCTATTTTTATTTGATTAGAGCCAGCAAGAGCGGTGTAAGCGTCAGCTTCAACAGCCTGAGGTGTAATAATGTACCCACCAATAAAAACAAACCCTGACACAAGTAATAACGTTAATATTTTGTTTTTTACAAAACTCATCTTAGTTTGCATTCATTATACATCAGAACATCAGAAAAATGCGTTTATTATTCACTTTTTACTATTTTCTTTTTGTAAACTCAAAAAACAACAAGAGCTGGGTTACCTCGAAGAATAGGCGCTTTGCAATTGGGTGGTGCCTGAAGAAATTGCTGCACCAACCGGAGTTAGTGCCTTGTTCAGGGCCACCTTTATAAGGTTGTTAACTATAGCTGTCACTACTTGGTCGAACTTATTAGCCAGCACTAGCCTTTCTTGGCCTAAGTTAATGGTATTTTGGAGCGATTTGTTAATTGTACTTCCTGGGGTAGTAATATTGCAGGAATTAGGATCATTAGGGTTGCTGCAGACCTTATAGCTCTGAAAGCTTTGTCCGCGGTCGAGGTCTTTGCTTGCTGTATTTATAGTTTGAGCGTTTAGCTTGTTGAGGTACGCGTCTGCAGCTAATTGCTGGTCTATATAGTTGTTTGCACCATATTGGCTGACATAATGCATGTTTGTAAAGTAGTCTTTTCTTGAATTTCCTGCCAAGAAGTCATTTTGAGCCGCCGTAGTCAACCCGCAACTACCATAGCTTGCGTACCCTGCGTTGCCAGCCGTGTTGTTTCCGTACATTCCGTACGAATTAGCAAGGCTAAGAGCCACATTTGTTCTAAACGGTTGGCAAACATTCATTGCTCCAAGCACACTGCCGCTTACTGCTGAACCTACCTGGTTTGCTGTGTTGTTTACCGCTTTTGTAGTGTTGTATGCAAGCGAGCTTATGAAAGATGAAGCCTGTTGGTCGGCTAAGCTCTGAAAGAAGCGGTCGGGGTTTTCTACGAATGATGGGTTTCCGTTAAAGCCTGAATTTGCCCAGTTAATAACTGAGTTGGCCACATATTCCAAAATAGTGTTAACAATACAGTATGCAATTGAGTCGAGGCTGACACCCACATATACGCCGAATATTTGAAAGCCGTGTGAGGTGGCCGTTTGAAACGCCTGCGTGCGGTTAAGCTGCGAGTCGTTTACAGGGTACCCAGTGAATACACCAAGAAGGCTCGACATACTGTTTAGTGATGTAGTGATACCGCTCACAATAAGTGACGACAAGAGCTGCCCCACCGAGCAACCGAGCACGTTTGATGTTACCTGCTGGTAGTTTGTTTTGTTCGCTGCAGCCGCTGTTGACGTTGCTGTTGCAGGCGTTAGGTAGTTTTTAGCCTGAATTTCTGCCGTACTTTTACCCGAGGAGTCGTTAAGGTGGTTTACGGCGTCTAATATTTCAGCATCAGTGACGCCTGTGCTTGAACCTGTTACTTGAGTTCCTGCAGAAGTTGTTGTTTCGGCGTTGGCTTTTGAATATGTTCCCAAAAAAGTACCAAAAGCAAGAACGCCAATGAGCAGGGTGTTTACTAAGGTGCGTGTAATTTTTTTTCTGTTCATTGTATTAAATGCTTTTCGATACTGCTTCAGATATGCTGTCGGGTACTTGGTCCCAAATTGAACCTGGTTCGTTCTTATCGAAAATTATACCATTCTGTTTGAAGTATTTGTGTATTTGAACAAATAGTTGAGGAACTTCGGTCATTGAGTCTTGTATAAGGCTAAGGCCAAGCAGCGCTTTCACTGGGTCTTTTTCTTGTCCGTTTATAAGGGGAAACGTGTCTGCCATAAGGGTGAAGTCGTTTACAACCTGAAGGTGCGTAACAGCTACTTCGCTTGGTACGCGCATTTTTATAAGATTAGCCGATATTTGCCTGTATATCCCGCTGACGGCGTTGATGTCTGCGTCATATTTTGCAGGAGAATTCATGACAGGTACGAGCGCTGTAAGATAATTTTTAGCGAAAGCGTTGCCGTATTCTTTTATTTCAGCGTCGCTTTTCGGTACGAACATTATTACGTCGGTTATTGCATATTTTTTTTGAGGAAGGGTGTCGGCGCGCAGGTTGCTTAACGCTTCATCAGAAAGGGCGCTAAGGTCGGCCCCGCCGTTTCCTGCGTATTGATATTTTGCATAGGCCGTTACTATGTTTTTCGTGAACGTGTCGCTCATACTGTCTTTTGGGCTTGGGTCGAACGGGTTTGTGCTGGTTGCCAATGAACCGAGGATGTCAGCCTGTGTTTCAGCTAATGCTGCGGCTATTCTTTTGTCGGCAGCCAATGCTTGTTCGCTTGTTCCCGCTTCTACGGCTATATTGGCGCTGTATTGAGCGCCCGCAACCTGCATACTCGCCTCTTTTATCTTGTATGAAAGAGAAATTGCTATAGCCGAGATGCAAATTGCAGCCAAAACCATCACGCTCTTGTGAGGCATTTCTATGTTTTTCAGAAATTTCGAGGCTTTTGAAACAAAAGCAGAAACTAAATTGCGCATATTACCCTTAGAGTATATCAGGTTTTTTGAATTCTTGTCTCGCGAGCTGCTTATATTTTTCAACAGGAATGTCTTCTGCTCTTATGTTTTTACCAAAGCCAAGCGATACGAGGGCGTTTTCCCATTCAGCTGCACTTTTTCCAAATATCCCATCAAGGTTTTTTGCCAAGCGTTTGCGTTTATGGGCGAAGGCCGCTTTAATTATTTCAAAAAAAGCACTTTCACTACCCCGCTTTTCTATTTCGTCTATTAAAATAATTGCCGAGTCTACGTTCGGTGCTGGTGCAAATGCCCCGCGAGGCACCACCGCAATTCTTTTGGGCTTTCCATAAAGTTTTATGCTAAGCGAAAGCAGACTTTCTTTTTTATCGATGGCAACGATGCGGTCTGCAACTTCTTTTTGTAAAAGTAGTACAACTTTTTCTGGCAAAATATCGAGTTCAAATATGTGGCGAATAACTGTGCCGGTTATGTAATACGGAATGTTCGCAATTATTTTGTATGGAGCCTTAAGGCCAGCTTGTTTCAGAGTTTTTATTTCCGGTTCATTAAGTAAATCAAGAATGTCGCCATGCAGTATTTCGGTTTTTGTGCCGACGGTACCACCAAATTTTTCTGTAAGACTTGAAATGAGGCGATCGTCTTTTTCAACAATAATAAGTTTTGCCGGCCGCTTTTCCAATATTTTTACAGTAAGAGCCCCTTCACCTGGGCCAATTTCGAGAATGGTGTCACCAGCTTGTATGTCACCCGCATCTACAATTTGAGAAAGTGCCTTTTCAGACTTCAAAAAATTTTGACCGAGTGATTTTTTTGCGAATATCATAAATTTATTTAAATTTTTTCCTAAAAATCTATAAAAATAGATTTCACGCCCGTTGCCGGGTCTTCTTTTTCTACCAAATCGGTGTCGATATCTTCCAAAAATTCAGAGGGAGCATTTACTTGTCTGCTGCCAAACAATGTACGCACATTTGCGTGGCACAAATATAGTTTTTTACGCGCGCGGGTAATTGCCACATAAAATAATCGGCGCTCCTCTTCCTGCTGTTCCGGTGTTACACCCGAGTCGCTGGCGCGCGAATGCGGGAACAGGTCTTGTTCGAGGCCGCTTACAAATACGTAATCGAACTCGAGGCCTTTCGATGCATGAACCGTCATTAGTTTTACGCTTGGTCCGTTTTTCTGATTCTGCTTGTTGTCTAGGGTGTCTTGGTCGCTTGCGAGCGCGGCGTCTTCAATAAGTTTTTCAAGCCCTTCCGGAGCAGGCAGGTAGTCATATTTTAGGGCTAATGTCACCAATTCCTCTACGTTTTCAAGGCGCTCATCGTCTTTTTCTTCCTTCAAGTTTTTTTCTATTCCTGAAACCTTCAATGCAAACTTAACAACCTCTGAGGCAGTGATAAGTGTTGCTGCGCGAGCAATTTCAGCCAGAATTTTTCTGAATTCACGCACTTTAATAAGTGACCCTTCAGGCAATTCGTTTTCTTTTCCTTCAAAAACTTTTAACATTGTAACCTTGCCTATGCCTCTAACCGGTTCGTTAATAATTCTTTTTAAATCTGCAAGAGAGTCGGGGTTAAGCGCTGCCTTAATATACGAAAGCGTGTCTTTCACTTCTTTACGCTCAAAAAATTTAGTGCCGAGCAACGTATACGGAATATTTTTTCGAAGGAAGGCTTCTTCAAGCGCTCGTGATTGAAAGTTCGCGCGAAATAAAATGGCAATTTCGTCGGGGTTGACGCCAGCTGTGTGGTCGGTGCCATGGTCAATAATTTCACGCACAGTATTTGCTACAAAATTTGCTTCGTCTGCCTCATCGAATGCTGTGTATACCGTAATTTTTTCACCCTCGCTGTTTTTAGTGAACAAGTTTTTCTTTTTTCTGTAAATGTTCTTTTCAATAATTTTATTTGCAGCCGAAAGAATAGTTTGTGTCGAGCGATAATTTTCTTCAAGCAAAACAACTTTTGCGTCTGGGTAGTCTTCT
>CALMYA010000073.1 GCA_937873535.1 uncultured bacterium
AAAAACATGACTGAAATAACCATAGACGATTTTTCAAAAATAGAAATGCGAGTAGGGAAGGTGCTTACGGCTCTGCCGGTAGAAGGCTCGGCGAAGCTGCTTAAGTTGAGTGTCGATTTTAATGAAAAAGATGAAGCAGGCGCGCCGAAGCCTCGCCAGGTGCTTTCGGGCATCGCCAAAGATGTAACGCCGGAAGACGTTATCGGCAAACTCTTTCCTTTTGTAATAAACTTGCCGCCGCGGCTAATGATGGGAATGGAAAGTCAGGCAATGATAATGGTTGCTTCAGAAGAAAGCGGTATAACACTCATTAGCCCCTTGAAGGATGTTTTGCCGGGTTCAAAACTTTCATAACATAAACCCTTGCGGGTGTGATAAAATAAAAAGGCAATAGTGGCTGACGACCGATTAGGCAGCTGCGCTTTTGTGAACTTTTCATGAATCTCACCAAGACCTTTTTTAAATATTTTCCGACGCCGAAATTTGTGTCGATGGCGCATGTAGGCATAGACATTTCGTCGACCTCTATTCGTTTTCTTGAATTGGTTCGCGCTGGCGGAGGGCTTAAGCTCGGGCGCTATGCTAATCAGCCACTTCTTAATGCCCTTGTTCCAGGCGAATCTTTGGCTAAAAACCAAGACCTCATCGCAGCGTTAAAAAAAGTACAGCGTGCAAATAAGCTTTCGTTTGTAGAAATAGCTATTCCTGAAGAAAAGGCATATCTTTTTACCACCGAAATTCCTTCAGGTAACGACCAAGCAGTGCGCGACCATATCGAGTATCACCTTGAAGAAAACGTACCAGTTTCGCTTGCTGAAGCGGTGTTCGATTATCATGTTATACGAAAAGGAGATAAAAAAGGTGAAAATTTTGCGTCGGTGGCCGTAGTTCCGCGTGCAGTTATGGATGAATATATACAATTATTCGAGATATGTGACATGACCCCAGTTTCTTTTCTTATTGAAAATCAGGCATTGGCGCGAGCAGTGGTGAAGCAAGACGATGGCGGGATGTACTTGATTGTTAACATTGGTTCTAAAAAAACCGTGCTTTCGGTGGTGAGTGATCAGGCGGTGCAATTTACTTCTACTGTAAATATAGGTGAAGAAGATTTTAACAACGCTATTATGAAAGAATATTCGGTAACGCGTGACGAAGCTTTAGCACTTAAGCAGCAAAAAGGTTTTGTAAAGAATGCAGACAATACAAGTTTCTTTCTTTCTTTTGTAAACGTAGCTTCGGCCCTTCGCGACGAAATTGATAGGGTGCATACGTATTGGCTTTCACATGTTGAGAAGATGGGAAGGGATACCGGCGCGCCGTTCGGGGTTTTACTTGCCGGTCGTGATTCTTCTGTTATAGGTTTCCGAGAATACATGGCGCTGTCGCTTAAGATGCCGGTTGAACTTGTAAATGTTTGGTCGAACGTTTTCTCTTTCGAAGATGAAATTCCACCGATAGAATATTTAGAGTCACTGAATTACGCAACGGTTATTGGCCTTGCCCTGCCTAAAAACACTACTCGGGCTATACTGTAGTGATAGTAAAGGCGTTGCCGTACAAGACATATAAATAAAATGCTCAATCTCCTTCCTGAAGAACAAAAGAAAAAGGTCACCGCCGAATATTCGAAAAGAATTTGGATAGTGGTGTGTTTAGGTATTGTTGCTGTGGTTGCTGTAAGTGCCACATTTCTCATTCCTGTATATGTAATGGCACACGGAACGTACGCAGAATTTTTAAATGAAAAAAAAGAGCTTGATTCTCGCATTGCAGCGAGTGAACGAGACACATCGGCTGAGAGCGTTAAGGATATTGCCGGAGCCATTCAAGTACTTAAGCAATATAATGTAGTGTTGCCGCCGACAAAGCTCATAGAAAGCATTGTTAAAAGTAGGGTACCAGGCATGAGAATTTTCCATATTGCTTACACTCCGAGCCAGAATGACCCAGCGGCCATAGATGTAACCGGCAGAGCAGTGACGCGTGCGGCGCTCGTTGCCTTTTCTGAAAACCTTAAAGCTAACCCCGACTTCTTGAGTGTCTCTATTCCTATTTCTAATTTTGCAAAAGAAAAGAATATAGAATTTTCGGCAAAACTAGTTGCCGCGCCTGTTTCTAAACCAAAGCCTTAATATATGAAAACAAAAAGCACCCAACTACTTGTGACGATGATTGCCTTAGCTTTGCTTTTTGTTGGAGGAATTGTCTACGCCACCCATTATATTGCAGGGCTCGCACATAAAACCGAAGAATTAAAAAAGTACATAAGCGAAAAACAGGTAATATATAAGCAGGCAGAAAGTCTTCAGAAGGTGGCAGCAAGCGCTGTCGACCAGAAAGTGAAAATTGCCAGTTACTTTGTGCCGGCTGGAAATGCCGTTGGTTTTATTTCTGACCTTGAAAAAACGGCGTCGAACTTTGGGCTTGAATACACAACACAAAACATTGATCAGCAGAATTCAGATGAGCTCAATAATCAAGGGAAGGAGCTGCTCCGGCTGACATTCTCGGCTAAAGGTTCTTGGTCGGCAGTAATGCGCTTACTGAAGGCCGTCGAAACGCTGCCATATGGTCTTCAAATAGATAAAATTGACCTAGATACGCCTCCGGAAGGCGTGTTGGCCGCACAGGTTGAAGTTGGGTCTTCGACTGTTGCCGTTGGTGCCGGAAAAAAAGTGTGGACGGTCACCCTGCTGTTTTCAGTCATAAAAACAAAAGACAATGCAAGATAAAATCAAAAACAAAATAAGTGCCGCGATGAAAAGAATGTCGATAGTGACGACGCACCCAGATTCAGACTGGGCCAACGTATTCATGATGCTTTTTATTATCGCGATGCTTTCTTTGTGTTGGAATGTTTATTTCTACTTCGCCGTTAAACACGACATCACCGTTTCTTCTCAAGTTATAGATACCCCTGCCAGCACAGGCGCCACAGCAGAAGAGCAAATAAAAGAAGTTATCGATATATACGAAGCACGCGGGGCAGCACATCAGACGGTTCTAGCCGTCACTCCGCCTGGCGTGCCCGACCCGGCCGGAGCGATGGTTCAATAGGTGTAGGGGAGGTATAGTAGGCCGGCTGCATTTTTTATGGTACGTTTCGTGTTAGAATCGCGACAGTGCCAACAGGCGTCAGCTTTCATGCCGACAGACGGCACTTCGAAAAAACATATGCCCCTGTAGTTAAATGGATATAACTGCGGACTTCTAAGCCGTTATTGTAGGTTCGATTCCTACCGGGGGCACAAA